>JAKBMG010000074.1 GCA_021831685.1 Bacteroidota bacterium
CAAAGCTACCAAACGCGGAGATAATAGAGTCGCTATAACAATTTCAAATCCCGGCAAAGAAACAGTGAATGGATTGGTAATTCAATTAGATCTTAATGTAGCTGCTACTAATTTAGTTTTAAGTTCTGAAATTATCGGTACGAAGAAAGCTAAATACGAATATGATCCGAAAAATCATATAGTATATGTATACATAAACGACTTAGAACCGAGTGAATCAAGAACCTATTATATTGATTATAAAAGACCAAACGCTTAAAGATACGTTTAATTATAAAACAAAAATAAGAATTTTTGATTGAAAAGTTTTCAGTTAATTAGTTCATTAAAAGAAACTCAATTCAGATAATGATGAAAATTAAAATAAAATATATTATGCCGTTTGTGTTTCTAATAGCCACTTATTTTTTCGGTTGTACAGACTTATTCATAAATCCCAACTCGAGCAATAGCAACAATAATCTAAAAATTTCAATTTCTTCTCCAGCTACAAATGATTCCATTAGCTATTCGGGTATTCAGGTCAGTTATAATCTATCAGAACAACTAGGAATAAATTTTATTGAGCTTTACGTAAACGGGAAAATTCATCAATGGATTCCGCCAAACAGTGACGGTTCAAAACCAACTATAACTTTAACCTTAGACTCAACATTTATTGGATCAAAAATCAGTTTTTATTTAATTTATTATGATAAAGATGGAAGTTCCGCTCGGAGCGACACTATTTCCAACTTGTTTGTAAACGGAATGGAAAATATTCCCTACACACCTTATAATTTTAATTATACTTACATTTCAAGTAATTCCTTAAATCTCTCATGGAAAGATTCAACCCTTAGCGCTCCGCCCGGTTTTGAGATTTGGAGAAAAGATGGATACTTTGGGTCTTATTCGATTCATTTGGTATCTCCGCCTAATACCTTTAACATTAATGATAATAATGTTTCCGATTCAACGATTTATTATTATAAAATTCGTGGAATTAATAGATCCGGAGCATCAAGTTTTAGTAATGAAATATCAACCGGCGGTGATGGTTCCTTTAGATCAATTCCTCCTCCTACAAATGTTGTTGTAAAGGCAACGGGCCCAGACTCTGTGGAGATAACATGGAACTATTCTGGCGCAGTAATAAATTATTTCAAGGTTGAAAGAAAGTACGGCTGGTCTACTTACAGCACCATAGGCACTCTTAGCGGAAGTGTAAATCAATTCTTCGATAACAATAGCGGGTTAGTCCCCTCGACGGAATATTATTATCGGGTGAAGGCTTTTAGCAGCTCAGATTCGTCCTGGTCGAATGATATATTAGTGACGACTCCTTCGAATTGATTAAATGCTATGGGAATTTAACACTGATAGATATGGTTAAAATTGGCAACAGTACATAAAATAAACAGTAAATTTTTTAACTCTCTTAAAGAGAATATAAAAAATCCATTTCTAGTGCTAAACCATAATGGAGATATCTTATTTCTAAACGATGAAGCCTCTTCACTTCTTTCTCTTCAACAAAACGATAATAATATCTTTAATGCTGTTGAAGAATCATCTTCAAGAAAAATCAGCAGTCTAATTGAAGAAACATACGTCTCAGGTAAACCGCTTACCGAAGAAATCTTAATTAATTTATCAAACGGAAATTCATTCAGTGTTCAGATTACTGTCAGTTCTTACAAAGATGAAAATGAATTATTTGTCTTTTGTACTCTGAAACCATTTGACACAAAAATAGGAATTACCGGTAAAACAATGATCAAATCTGAGATTGAAGATTTGAAAGAATTACTAAATAACGATAAAATATTTGAACTCATTATTGAACTTAGGTCATTATATCCTTTAACTTTTATTGGGAGAGAAAAATTATTAACTGAACTGAACAAAGCGGAAGAGCTTTTCTGGATAAAAAATTATGATGGTAATTTTGCATTAGCTAATAAAAGTTTGGCAAACTTTATTGGACTTAGTTCAACCCAGCTTGAAGGAAAGTCCGTAAAATCTTTTATCCCGTCATTCCTAAATAATTTCGTAGAAACAATTGAAGATTATATTAGAGAAACATTTAATTTTGTCTCTGTTGAAGGAGTTTCACTTTTTGGCATATCGGCTTCAAGCAGTTACAAAACAATTTTTATCCCATTGATAGATGCAGACAACAAAGTGATTGCATTTATTGGTGTCATTCAAAAAGTTAAGCAATTATTGACTGTACAACAATACTCTCTTTTGCAGACTTCAGATATCAATATTTTCGAAAGGATTAATAAACCAATTTCTTTAATTGACAAGGAAGGGATAATTAAGCATGAAAGCAAAGAATTTTGTAAATTATTTTCCGAAGAAATTAAAGATTTAAGAAATTTAAAGATAGACCAAGTTTTTCCGATTTCTATTTCCGGTAGTATTCATAAATTTATGAGCTCATCTTTGGATGATGAAAGTATTGAAATAACCGGAGACATAAAATCAGGTGATGAAAAAGCTATTAAGTATTTTTTAGTATTAAGCAAAATATATGATCAAAAAAATCAGTTTATTGGTGCTTCAATCTTAATTGAAAGTTCAAAATTAGAAGATGATCTTGAAACTATTATAAAAAGCCGAGGAAGAATGTTTGACATATTAATAAAAAATAATCCTGAACCAATTTTCATTTATGAAACAGAAAATCTTAGGTTCATAGAAGTAAACCAAGCGGCTTTAGCATTTTACGGCTACAGGCGTGATGAGTTTTTGCAAATGGATTTGACTGACCTTTATACTCCTGAAGATATTCAAACTCTACTCGGTTCGTCAGATGTCACAACTATAAACGGTAAGTTTACTGGACCTTTTAAACATAGGAAAAAGGATGGTTCATTCGCAATTGTGCAGATAAGTAAAATAGCCTTTAGGTTTAACGATAAAGATGCATATTATAATATTATTAAAGATGTAACTAGTCAGCTCGACTTAGAAAAAAAGACTCTGCTTTATAAATCAGCATTTGATAACACAGAGGATATTGTAATCTTAACGGATGCAAGTGGTTTTATAACATATGTTAATTCTTCTGCAGAAAATAATTTAGGCTATTCTATAAAGGACATTGAAAATACTTCTTTCGCATCGCTCGCTAAAGATGATGAAAGGGGAATGGTGAATGGATCGATATTTCAATCTCAAAAAAAAGAACCTGTAAAAATGAATTTTGAGATTAAAAAATCCGACGGTAGCTTTTTAAAAACTGAATTATTCGCAAATCCAATCTTGGATTACAAAGGCGAAATAGATTCATTTACCATTTTAGCCAAAGTTGAAAGAGAATTTATCGATCATTCAAAAGAAATTATTAAGGATATAATTTCGGAAAAAGATTATTCCAATGATCATTTAATACCAGAAACAATTACCACTTCATTTTTGTCAAATCTATTTCATGAAATACTTACCCCTATTAATGTTATCTTAGGATTTGTCCAAGAGTTAAAAGATAGTATTAAAGATTTATCTCCTGAACAGGAAGAATCCGTTGATTTTATTAATCAGAATAAAGAAAGACTACTTACTACGATGAATTCAATGGTTGAATTTGCTTCCATTGGCAGAGAAAACAATAAGATTAATCCGCAGCCAATTTTTATTACAGAGATTATTGATCAGCTTCAGGATGATATAAAAGATGTTCTAAAATCAAAAGGGATAGAATTTGCCTATGGGAAAATATCTTCATCTTTGAAGTTTGAGTCTGACAAACAAAAATTTCAGATGTTAATTTCTTTGATGGCGCGAATCACCTCCCAGATAATTAAAGAAAAAAGATTATATTTTTCTTCATATCAAATTGATGATGAGCATTTTGTTGTTACTTTTAGAGATAGTTATGCAAATACTTCAAAACTTTTGATAGATAATTTATATAATTTGTTTCAGCTTGATAATTATTCCTCAGCAAAAGATTACGGAATTTCAAAAATTACATCACAATTAGCTAATTCCTTGTTAAAACTCTTGAAAGGGAAGTTTGAGATTTTTGAGAGAACGCCAGATAAAAATAATTACGGATTTATTTTCCCGGTTTCACTTTCCCAAACAATTGAAGCCTCAAAAGACAATGTCGTAATTAATCAACAGGAAGAAGAATATTTGGAAAAAATTCCAGAAGTAAATAATAAAGAACTTAATAATGAGAAATTAGACCAGGTTCCAGAACCAGCCGAAGAAGAAAGTATTGAACGTGTTATACCGCTAAGGGAACAAAGAATATTAAAAAAAGTTTACTCTAAAAATTTATCTAATCAAATTGATATTTCATCCTTGTCATGTTTATATATCGAAGATCAAGTTGACTCACAAATCCTTTTTAAAGTTCAGATGAAAGAATTAAAAGAGATTAAATTTGCAGTAAGTTTTGAAGAAGCGCTCCCACTACTTGATGAAAATCATTTTGATTTCGTTGTGATGGATATAAATCTTCAAGGAGAATATAACGGACTGGATGCGCTTAAAATTATTCACAAAATGCCAAATTATGAAAACATCCCTATTATAGCTGTTACTGCTTATGTGTTGCCCGGCGACAAAGAAAAATTTATTGCAACAGGGTTTAATGACTTCATATCAAAACCCATTTTCCGGGAGAAGATGATCGAATCATTGGAAAAAATATTTATGATGCAGGTATAATGTAAAAGGTAAATGTTTTTGTAATGTAAAAATATTATTCTGATTAGGGAGCATTCCAACAATCCATTTGTGTCCAAAATAATTTTAATAGTTTAGAAAAAAGTTAAAAAAATAAACCTCAGCCGGGGGGCCAGGTCATTTGCCTGCCTCCAAGAAGATGCATGTGCAAGTGATTGACCTCTTGACCTCCGTTTTTACCGCAGTTAATTACTAGCCTGAAGCCATCTGCCTCAATTTCCATTATTTTGGCTATAGAATTTGCAGCGTCAAATAATTGTCCGAGTATTTCTGCGTGATCTTTACCGTTTAAATCAGTTACAGTTGCGATTTCTATTTTTGGAATTATTAAAATATGAACCGGAGCTTTTGGATTAATATCCTTAAACGCCAACACGAAATCGTTTTCAAAAACTATATCCGCTGTAATTTCTTTTCTAATTATTTTAGAAAAAATTGTATTGCTCATAATTGTTATTCCTTCTCAATCCCATATTTTTTTATTTTATTATAAAGATGGCTTCTCTGAATTTCCAAAATCTCGGCTGTCTTACTTATATTCCAGTCGTTAGCATTCAGTTGTTTTATTAGAAAAGCCTTTTCAGCTTTCTCCTTAAATTCCTGAAAAGAATTGCTGTCGTCAATTATATCTTCAATGGAAGTTTTTCCGGTTGGAAATAGAAACTCAATATCCTTTCTTGAAATAGATTTCTTATCTATCATGATTATGATTCTTTCAACAGCGTTTCGAATTTCTCTAACGTTTCCTGTCCATGTAACTCCTTGAAGAAAATTCACAGCGTCATCTTCAAAGATAACTTTAGGTCTCTTGTGCTTTTCAATTATCTCAGCTATGAAATGGTTAATTAAAACAGGTATATCTTCAACTCTATCTTTAAGAGGAGGAATGAGAATTGGGATAACATTTAGCCGGTGAAAAAGATCTTCTCTGAAATTTCCCTTTTCAATTTCTTCCCTTAAATTTTTATTGGTAGCAGCTAAGATTCTAACGTCAATCTCAATTTTTCTTGTCCCTCCGACTCTCTCAATTCTGCTATCTTCGATTGCTCGTAAAACTTTTGCTTGAGCTTGAAGACTCATATCTCCGATCTCATCTAAAAAAATTGTCCCCTTATTTGCAAGCTCAAACTTGCCTATTCGCTGTTGAATTGCGCCGGTAAATGATCCCTTTTCATGTCCGAATAATTCAGATTCAATTAACTCATTGGGAATTGCAGCACAGTTTACTTCAATGAAAGGTTTATCTTTTCTTAAGCTTTTGTTGTGAATTGCTCTTGCAACTAAATCTTTACCTGTTCCATTTTCGCCTGTAATCAATACTCTTGTATCGATCGGCGCAACTTTATCAATAAGTTCAAGTATGCCCGTTATTGCTTTGCTTTTGCCGAGAATCTTTTCGCTGCCAAAAAGTTTTTTTTTAATCTCTTTATTTTCAAGAAGCAGATTAGCCTGGTCAACCGCGTTTCTAACGCTGATTAGAAGCTTCTCCCGGTCGATTGGCTTTTCGATAAAATCGAAAGCGCCCAGCTTTGTTGCTTTAATTGCATTTTCTACGCTTCCGTGCGCAGAAATTATTATTACCGAAACTGATGGATTTGTTTCTTTTACTTTCTTCAATACCTCGAAGCCGTTCATCTCCGGCATTTGAATGTCAAGCAAAAGAGCTGCAATTTGTTGGGTAGAAAATCTTTCCAACCCTTCTGAAGCGCTTGTTGCATAATCAACTTGATAGCCTTCATAATCAAGGATCATTTTGATACTTTCACAAATTTCCCTTTCGTCGTCTATTATCAATATCAAATTCATAATTGGTATCTAAAAAAAATAAGTGAACGAATAATCATTACTTCTGAAGGCATAATATTTTTGTTGTGCTTTAATATTTCGCCAAAAATATTTCCTAATTTGTTTGTTTGAAGGTCTCTAGGATCAATCGAATTTTGGACTTCAAAATCCTGCTCAAAAACTTCTATAAAATAACCAAATAGATTGCCTAAATCAAAAATATTGGATGAGTAAGAAATAAATGCACTTCCGAAAAAGTGCGCAAGTTTATCCTTATCGCCAAAACCATTTTGAGGCGTATCAAAAAATAATTCCTTGGGAAGATTTTTATTTTTTAGTAAGTAAATATTTTCAGGTGCCGAAGGTAAACGGTAAACCACGATAGCATCAATTAAAGGAATTTCTATACGCACTTTGTTGTAGGGTATTACCGTGAATGTTAAATCGAATAACGCCTCTTGGTAATTATAGTTATCATACTTTAATGCTCTGACGTAAATTGTGTCTGCTAATGCTAAATCGTTATTGGTCAAACTTAAATTTTTAAAATAATCTGAAGCTATAAAGCCGGAGAGATAATTTAGGGCTTTGGACAATTTGCTCTGCTGGGGAAATGTATTTGAGAAAAAAGTTGCAAGAATTAAAATAAAAAAAATAAGTTTTTTTTTCGTCAATTGGTTGAATGCTTTTTTTAGCATTAGGTCTGAATTACTCCCACATTAAATTTCTGGGTATCGGGATTGTTATTTGCTACTTCAAGAGCCATTGAGATATAGTCTCTTGTAAGTGAAGGGTCTATTATTTCATCAATCCAAAGACGAGCAGCAGCATAAAGTGGACCGCTGGTTTCTTCATAAGAATTTAAAATATCATTAAGAAGTTTTTTCTTTTCTCCTTCACTAAAAATTTTTCCATCTTTTTCAGCTTGCTTTAGTTTGATGTCTAATAAAACACTGCTTGCCTGAGCACCTCCCATTACAGATATTTTTGCGTTTGGGTATGCGAAAATAAATCGTGGGTCATAAGCTTTACCGCACATTGCATAATTACCCGCGCCAAAGCTATTCCCAACAATTATAGTGATTTTAGGTACAACGGAATTTGCTACCGCATTTACCATTTTTGCCCCGTCTTTAATTATACCTCCGTGTTCAGCTCTGCTACCAACCATGAACCCTGTAACATCTTGAAGAAATATTAATGGGATTTTCTTTTGATTGCAATTCATAATAAATCGTGCAGCTTTGTCGGCGCTGTCTGAATATATTACCCCTCCTACTTGCATTTCGCCGGTTTCGGTTTTAACAATGTTTCTCTGGTTTGCCACGACTCCAACCGCCCATCCATCAATTCGCGCATACCCTGTTATAATAGTTTTCCCGTAACCGGCTTTGTATTCGTCCATCTCCGAGCCATCTGTGATTCTTCCAATCAATTCATACATATCGTATGGTTTTATAGGATCTTCAGGAAGCAATCCATAAATTTCTTTTGGACTGAATAGTGGTGGATTACTTTTTATTCTGTTGAACCCAGCTTTTGTCTGATCGCCAAATTTTTCAGTTAAACTTCTTATTTGTTGTAGACATTCCTCATCGTTTTTCATTACATAATCAGTTACACCGGATAAATTAGACTGAACTTTGGCGCCACCGAGTTTTTCGTTATCTATCACTTCTCCTATTGCTGCTTTTACAAGATGAGAGCCAGCAAGAAAAACAGAACCTTCTCCTTCTACTATTAAAGCTTCGTCACTCATTATTGGCAGATAAGCGCCACCAGCAACACACGGTCCCATAATTGCAGCTATTTGAGGAATTCCCTTAGCCGACATTACGGCATTGTTTCTAAATATTCTTCCGAAGTGTTCTTTATCAGGAAAAATTTCATCTTGCATCGGTAAAAACACTCCAGCGCTGTCTACTAAATAAATAACTGGTATATGATTTTCTAAAGCAATTTCTTGTGCTCTTAAATTCTTCTTTACTGTTATAGGAAACCATGCTCCGGCTTTTACCGTTGCGTCATTTGCAATTATTATATGAAATTTCCCGTTAATTTTTCCAATTCCATAAATTGTGCCTGAAGAAGGTGCGCCTCCGTATTCTTTGTACATTCCATAACCTGCGAAGGTGCTGAGTTCAAAAAAACTTTTTTCATCGTCAACTAATTTGTTTATTCTTTCACGTGCGGTAAATTTTCCTTTACCTTTTTGTCTTTCAATAGCTTTTTTGCCACCGCCTAATTTAATTTGTTCTTTTTCCGAATTGAGTTTCCGGAGAAGATTTTTATAAAAATCTTCTCTCTTTAGGTACGTCTCGCTATCTTTTATTGCTTTGCCGATTTTATTCATGAAATCTTTCGGTGATTAATCTTTTTTTAATAATTCTTTTGCAATTACAATCCTTTGAATTTCCGAAGTACCTTCCCCTATTGTTAAAAGCTTAACGTCACGATAAAATTTTTCAACCGGGAAATCTTTGATATAGCCGTAACCACCCAATATTTGCACTGCCTCGCTTGCGGCTTTTTCCGCTACCTCGCTGGCAAAAAGCTTTGCCATTGCCGCTTCTTTAATATTTGGTATGTTTTCATCTTTCAAAAATGCGGCTCTATATGTTAACATTCTTGCTGCATCAATATTGGTTTGTATCTCTGCCAATTTAAATTGAATTGCCTGGAATTCACTTAAGGTTTTTCCAAATTGCTTACGCTCTTTGCTATATTTTACTGCGGCATCCAAAGCGCCTTGAGCTAATCCGACACTCAATGCAGCGATGGAGATCCTTCCTCCTTCTAAAATTTTTAAGGCTTGAATAAAACCCTCTCCTTCATTGCCAATTAAATTATCAAATGGGACTTTGCAGTTTTCAAATATTAATTGTGATGTGTCGCTCGCGCGCATTCCTAATTTATTTTCCTTTTTGCCTTCAAAAAATCCTTTCATTCCTTTTTCAAGTATAAATGCGGAAATCCCTTTCCGCCCCTTCGCTTTATCTGTAATCGCCATTACTACTGCAGTTTCGCCAACCGTTCCGTGCGTAATAAAATTTTTACTACCGTTTAATAAATAGTAATTGTCTTTTTTTTCAGCAACTGATTGTAAACCTCCTGCATCGCTGCCAGAAGAAGATTCTGTTAAACCCCACGCTCCAATTTTTCTTCCGGAGGTTAAATCAGGGAGAAATTTTTTCTTTTGTTCTTCATTGGCAAACCTAAAAATATGATTTGTACAAAGTCCGTTATGAGCAGCTACCGAGAGAGCGATTGAAGGGTCAACTTTTCCAAGTTCTTCAATAATAATTGCAAATTCTAAATATCCTAACCCTGCGCCCCCAAATTCTTCGTCAACTACAATTCCTAAAAAACCTAAATTACCAAGTTCCTTAAAAATTTCAGTCGGGAATTTTTGTGCTTCATCCCATTCCATTAGTAATGGACGTATTTTATTATTGGAAAATTCCCTAATAGTATCCCGTATAAAAGTTTGATTCTCATTAAGGGTAGTCAAATATGAACTCTCAGTGGGTATCATAAAAATTCCTTTCACTCCTTCAGCTTGATTATTGCTGAAAATATATTAAGATAAAAAATCTTTTGGATGTCCTATCTTGGTTAATGAATTGAACCTATCTAAAATTACAGCTGCTTCCTGAAATTTTCTATAATTTCTTCCGCAATGTGATATGGGGACGAATTACCTAATACTATCTTTTCTAAAGAATTGTTTAATGATTTTTCTCCCTCACCGCTCCATAATTTTTTTCTTATCTGGTCTTCAACTATCTCCTTGATTCTGTTTTTCGCGTGCTGTTCTCTTTTTATTATAAATTTT
>JAKBMG010000019.1:0-6174 GCA_021831685.1 Bacteroidota bacterium
TCCGATCTAAGCTCTGACAGTTCTTTAATTAAGATTAGGGTCGGTACAAAACTCACGGTCAGCGGAATTAATGCAAAAATAATAAGCAGTGGAACTAACACTTTAAAAGAAATTTTACTCTCCAAAAACTTTAATATAACTCCTTACATCGAAAGAAAATTGAACGGCGTTTCAAACCGTGCTTTAGCAATTTCAAGCGAAAGTAGTTCGTGCAATATATTCAACTATACCTATTCCGATTATGCATACGGTAGTGCGGAAGAAAAAAAGGGGGAACCAAAACTTGTAATCTTGCAGCCGACTACCAACTCACAGAACGAACATATTACACATCAGCCGGAAATGCCGGCGGTGACTTGTAAAGCCCAATTGCAGAATTACTCAGGAGGGCAAGTGACGTTTGACTGGGAGTATAAAGTTGATTACCAGCTTCAAACATGGAGCGGTAGTTACACATTTAAACAGACAGCTATTGTGGCCGGCTCAAGCGTCACGAAATGGACTGTCCCGTTCAATAATATTTTCCGCGGCGGCAAAGTGGCACTTACTGTGAAAGCAACAACAAGTGAAGGGAAAATTTATTCAGATACTCTTAAGCCGAATTCGATAATAGGAGACAATCCGTCCCCTTCTGAGGCGAGGAGCGGAGTTGAGCTGCCAATGCAAGTGCTGATGTATAAGGAATCAAGGTTTCGACAGTTTGCTTCTAGTGGATATCCTTTATATGGAGCAGGAAAATATGGAGGATATGGTATTTGTCAACCGGATAATCCTCGTGCGACAGAACAACAACTGTGGAACTGGAAAGATAATAGAGATAGAGGCTCACAGATTCTAGCCGATAAGGCAAATTTAGCAGCAGGATACTCAGAACGTGTCAGGGCAGGCAAGACATGGTACAAGGACGAATCTCAAAAGTGGCGGCCTTATGATCCGGTACCATTTCGATGGTACGGTGAAGTTTCTAAGACTGGTAAGTATATTCGCCAGATACCTTACCCGAACGCAGAGGATTTACAACAAGGTGAACAACTGCTGAAGGAAACGTTCCAAAGATATAACGGGGGTCATTATTGGAGATGGGTACCGGATATTGTTGGAAACTCAGGAAGTTCCGGTAAATGGAAATCTGAGCCTACTAATAATTACGGAAATGACTGGTGGAACATCTATCAGGAAATAATGAATGCTCATCCGCCGAAGGATTGGAATTAAATTCAATGAGGAACAAAATATGTTTATGAAGAACAAAATAAAATTAATCATCGTCTTACTTCTACTATTCTTGAGTAAGAGCTTTTCTCAACCTTATTATTTTTTCCCAAAATACTTCACTGACAGAGTTGATCCTGACACTAATGTTACGGCTCTCGTCTCCGGAGCTGATATCTATCGTGTTAACTTAAGTACAGGAAATGTTCAACTCTTCCTTTTTAATATTCCAAATTACAATGGAATAATAGTGGACCCGACTGGACAGTGGGCTTATGTAAATTATTATCGGGGTGCGGGCCTCCGAATAGTAAACATTAATGATACTTCAAAATATTTTGATGCCGTGTCAAGCCAGGAATTTCAGGGGGAGATTGATGGATATGCGGGCGTAATTTATTTACCCCTCAAAAACAGATTCTATATAACCTGGTTAACTCCTGATACTCTCAGCGGTACTGGTGATATTAGTGAGACTACAATTTATGATGCGACAACTTTCAAGAAAATAGGAAACATTGATTTCGGTTTTAGTTTCGCAGATATGGTTTCTCCGGATAATGAATATATATATCAATACTCGGCCGACTCTTCGGGGAATGAAGAATTAGTTAAATTTTCTACGGCTACAAATTCGATTGTTAGCAGTACACCATTCTTAAATGCCGGTCCATCCACTGAGAACAAAGCTATAGTAGCTGGAAACATGAATAGTTTCGTTTTCGAATGGCAGCCTTCAGGGTCTAGTAGTATTATAGACAACTATTACTCTGCCTATGATGTTACAACAGAAACGAATCTACCTTCGGTACATTTTCCGTGGAAGGCTAATGCTTACTTATCCGCAGATGGCAATTATATTATTTTAAACACATGGAGATGGGTTAATGTTGATACATCTGCAGATACCGGTGACCAGTTTTTCCCCGGCACTGTTTACGTTTTCAATGCTTCAACTGGAGAACTCATGCAACGCCTTACTCTGCCTCCCGAAGGAAAGATTTTGGTTTTCAACAATTATCCCCAGATGTTTTATTACTACAATGATTCTACAAATCAATCTGTGCCCGTCAATGCTACAACAGTAATGCCGGTTGAAACGCTGCTGGATACGCTAATATCGCTAAAGCATCAGGCGCTTGCAGAAGGCTGGATAGACAACCGGGGTATTGCTAACAGTCTCGATTCAAAGCTTGATAATGCAAGAAAGAAACTTGCTTCGGGGGACAGTACAACAGCAAAGAATATGCTGAATGCTTTCGTTAACGAAGTTGAAGCGCAGAATGGCAAGCATTTGACAAGCGAAGCATACGCTCTGCTGAAATACAATGCGGAGTACTTGATAGATAGACTGCCGTGAAGATATTAAAAGACCCTGAAAAATAGATAAGCAAGAATCCAAGAAGGAGGAATTGTGAAATGTTGAAGATAACCGTAAAAACGGCAGTAACGACCATAATACTGTTATGGGTACTCATCATGAATGGGTATGCACAAACATATAAAGCCGCGCCTGAAAATATACCCGGCAAAGTGTGGGAAATACCGTTTGCATCAACAGGCAATACTATTTCATTGAGTGTTCAAAATAATTCAAGCATAGAAGTGAAGAATATTTCTGTAACTTTTATTAATCCACCGTCATGGCTTGAATTAAAATTAAACACTGTATTCATCAAAAATATTTCAGCAAATTCATCAACTGATGTGGAGTTTGTATTTTCCGTAAATAAAAGAGCTCCCACAGAAAAAGATACCACATTATCAGCAGTAATAAGCATGGCTGATGGTCAAAGATGGACGAAGGAAATACGTGTTTCGGTCGGAGCGCCAAAGGATTATAAGCTCTACAACAACTATCCCAACCCGTTTAATCCTTCAACTAAAATAGCTTTTGAATTGCCGGGTGCTTCACATGTAAAGCTAGTAATCTACGATGTTGTTGGTAGAGAGGTTGCACAGATCGCAGATGGCGAGTATCCTTCGGGTTACAGTGAGGTAATGTGGAATGGTATAAATGGAAATGGAGAGCATGTATCGTCAGGAATTTATTTTTACCGTATCAGTACAGGCAATTGGAACAACGTAATGAAGATGATGATGGTGAAATAAGCCACGAATTTCACTAATTAACACGAATGAAAAGTTTAGCAATTATTCATCTATCTCGTTTTACATACCGAAATCTATTTGTATACCCAATTCGATTTGTTTATTTTTATAATTCAATCTTTTTTAAGGAGTTCGAATAGTAAAATGTTTTTTAAGACTAGAACACATACATGCGGAGAATTAAGGGAAGTTAACATTGGTGATAGTGTTATATTAAACGGATGGGTTGATACAAGACGCGACCTGGGCGGTTTAATATTTATTGATATCCGTGACCGGTACGGAATTACTCAGATTGTTTTTGAACCGGGATTTAATGCCGAAGCTCATTTGGCAGCAGGAAGTTTAAGGAATGAATTTGTTGTTTCCATTGAAGGAAAAGTCAGAAAGCGTCCTGAAGGTACTGAAAATCCCGCACTTCCTACTGGTAACGTAGATGTAATGGTTAGCAGACTTGTAATTTTAAATGAAGCTAAAACTCCTCCTTTTCAGATTAAAGATGACGTTGATACAAGCGAAGATGTTAGATTAAAATATCGTTACTTGGATTTGCGCCGTCCTTCGATGCAGAAAAATATTTTGATGCGGCATAAAATGTATCAGATTGTCCGCCAATATTTTGATAAAAATAATTTTATTGAAGTTGAAACTCCTGTGCTTATGAAAAGCACTCCCGAAGGAGCACGCGATTATCTTGTCCCGAGCCGCCTTCACAAAGGAAAGTTTTATGCGCTGCCTCAATCACCACAACAGTACAAACAGCTTTTAATGGTATCCGGACTTGATCGTTATTTTCAAATTGTAAAATGTTTCCGTGATGAAGATTTGCGTGCTGACCGCCAGCCGGAGTTCACTCAGATTGACGTTGAAATGTCTTTCATCGATCAACAGAATATTTTCGACATAGTTGAAGGATTGATGAAGATTCTCTTCAAAGAAATCTGGAATAAAGATTTGCCCGTTATTCCAAAGCTTACTTTTGACGAAGCAATGGAAAAATACGGAAGCGATAAACCCGACCTTCGCGTTGATTTGCAGATGGTAACATTAAACCATGTTTTTGAAAATACTTCGTTCAAAGTTTTTAATGACAGTATAAAAAATAACGGAATAATTTCGGGACTTCTTGCTCCCGGCTGCGGCGAGTATACAAGAAACCAGCTTGACGTATTAACTGACTATGTTAAAAAACTTGGCGCCGGCGGACTCATCTGGATGCGCGTAAAAGAATCAGCCTCCGGTACTGAGCTTGAAGCGCCGATAGCAAAATTCTTGTCGGATGATGAAAAGAAAAACATTATCGAAAGTCTAAATGCAAAACCGGGAGATTTACTTTTTATCCTTACCGGATCAAAATTAAAAACGCTTTCTATCATGGGGCAATTAAGATTAGAAATGGCGCGCCGTCTTGATTTAATCAAGCTGAACGCCGAACCAAAACTACTTTGGGTAACTGATTTCCCTCTGTTTGAATGGGACGAGCAGACAAAGCGCTTTTATGCAATGCATCATCCATTCACATCGCCGCGCCTGGAAGACGTAGAATTTATGGAAAGCGATCCATCGAAAGTTAAAGCAAGAGCTTATGATCTTGTATTAAACGGAACCGAAATTGCAGGCGGAAGTATTAGAATTCATAATGCGGATCTTCAGTCAAAAATGTTTAAGGCGCTGGGAATCACTGACGAAGAAGCAGAACATAAATTCGGATTTTTGATGAATGCCTTTAAATTCGGCGCACCTCCGCATGGCGGAATTGCCTTTGGATTCGACCGTATGGCGATGATATTTGCGGGTGAAAGTTCTATCCGTGAAGTAATTGCGTTCCCCAAAACTGCAAGCGCTATTTCGCTGATGGATGAAGCGCCTTCGTTAGTAGATGAAGATCAATTAAAAGAATTGCATATAAAGATTAGATAATGACTCTAGGATCGGGAATGATGGAGAGATGGAGTAATGGAATAGTGGGAGAAATCCCAAACATTCCATTATTCCACCTTGTTTGGTTGAGCAGTTATTAGAGATGACATTAAATTATTAAGGGGTTTTTTGAATGGGGAGATATGTCGCTCCTCTGGAGCTCTAATATTTTTCGTATTATTTATCTACTAATATGTCACCGCTCTGCGGTTCAAGGACAATTAGAATGCCTACTAATATGTTGCCGCTTTGCGACTACATGAACATAATAATAGAAATGCATATTTATAAAAAAGCCCCATCGGGGCGACACATTAGTAGATAAAATTACAAAAAAAATAAAAGAGCCACAGAGTGGCGAAACATTAGTAGTAGAAATCTCTGCGTTTCACGGGCAATTATGAGAACCTGGTTCAATTATGGTATTCAATTAATGAATTGTGGTAATCAAATTGTGCGATGATACATCAGTAGAGAAAATCAAAAAGCCCCATCGGGGCGACACATTAGTAGATAAAATTACAAAAAAAATAAAAGAGCCACAGAGTGGCGAAACAAAAACTTATTATATAAAAATCATTTTTTTAATGGGCAATATGTCGCTCCTTCGGAGCTTTAACATTTCCAATGTTATCTTTCTACTAATGTATCACCGCTCTGCGGTTCAAGGACAATTGTGAGAGAGTCTGCTAAAATGTTGCCGTTTTACGATCACATAAATTTAATAATAGAAATGCATATTTATAAATAAAGCCCCAGCGAGGCGCATAGGCGTCAACTTAAGAATCTGTTACATTACAATATTGAGGATAATATTATAATAGAATAGCGCAAATACTGGGGAATTTGTTAATCCTCTACGAGGATTTGCCAATGTAAAATAAACCTTTTCCTACAATAATTTGACCTCTACGAGGTCTAAAAACATCG
>JAKBMG010000019.1:6184-10191 GCA_021831685.1 Bacteroidota bacterium
TGTAGAAACAAATTAATCCAACAAATAAACTATCCTCGTAGAGGATAAATAAATACTTTTAGTACGTTAAATACAAGTGATTACAAAGGTTAGGGAGTTTGGGAGAAATATTAAGTTGACGCCTATAAGCAGGGCGGTACATTAGTAGTAAAGAAAATTACAAAAAAATTAAAAGAGCCACAGAGTGGCGAAACATTAGGAAACTATTCCCACCACTTAACAATTTGAAACCTTGAGGATTTTAGATTTGTTTTTGCATTATTGATTGCCTGGCTGCTATAAAAAAATGAAGAATTACCTGTCGCTTTAAAATCAACACTTTGTCCAACGAAAATTGTAGCACCCAAAATACCGGAGTTGCCGGTTGAGTTTGTGGTAATTTCCGATTGACCATAAACAATAACAATTCCTGTAAAAGAAAAATTTCCGCTCATAGATAAATTTCCGTTTACAACCATAATTCCGTATCCCGAACCGGAGCCTGAAAAGTTAACATTTCCATTTGCATAAGTTATTTTGGGATTCGATGCAGTTCCTAAAGTAGTTCCGGATGAATAAGTGCCGGTGGAAATTGTAGTATCGGCTGCGAAAATAAAATTTTGAGTAACGGACGACCAGTCCGTATTACTGCTTACCGTGTTTACGCTTGGAGATGCTCCTGCGCCTAAAATTGAGTTGGAGATATTAGGCTTAATGTTATTAATAATATATGCGCTGTCGGTGGGACTATTTACTCCAATGCCCGGCAAAGAAGGACTTGGCCCTGCGCTTCCATCCAGGTTATGATCATTTCCGTTAATATACATATTGCCGGATAAGTTTAATCCTAAGTCCGCCGTCGAAACATAAATTGATGAAGTAATATTTGGAATTGAAATCGGGCTCCTTTTTGCTGTAACAATACACGTGTGATCATTCCCGTTAAAATGACCGACCGACTTTATTGTTAAATTAGAATCCGGTCCGGAAATATAAACATCGTAGCTACCCCCCATTAAACTATTGCCTGTAAAATTCCCGGTTAAACTTTTATTCCTTCTTAATTTTTCTAGATAAATTTCAACGCCTGAGTTTGCAATTAACCTTGACTGCATTTCGCTGTATGAATCAACAGAAGTCTGAAGCCCTCTTGTTGAGTTTGCATTTAGATTAACAATTAGAATACCAATGATTATTGATAATCCAAGAGTTACGATTAAAACTGCTTTTCCCATATTACAAATTCCTCGGGTTTACAGTCATTTCCCAAAATGTTTGCTGATAAGTTGAATCGACTTTCTCTGTAGATTGAAACCACATTTCTGCTTGAATATATTTTATGCTATTTATGTTTGAAGTCGCATTGCCAAGGCTGTCTTTGTATATGAAATTAATATTTGTTAATCCTAATGACGCTCCTTTTAGCGTGTCTCCATTAATTATTCTATAAAAAACTTTATCATGCGGATTCGGAGTACTGCTTGCAACGGTTGAATCGCTGATAGTTAACGTAACAGAATCGACTTCACCATTGTTATTTATATCAGAGAAAAAAGATATTTTTTGCAGCTGAGCCGTAATTATCGGATTTCCCTGTGTATAATTATAACCGATCTTTCTTAAATCATTGTCAATAATGCTTGCTGCTGTTGCAGCATTTTGCTGAAGTCTTAATCCGGAATCCGAAGAATATTTATATGTTGCCGAATAAGTATTTAAGTTCATCATTATTAAAAAAACTAATCCGCCGATTATCGTTGATCCTATTATGTCCAATAAAGTGTTCATAATTATTTCAAAGTAAAAATTTCTGCTAAGCTTATGCTGTTTCTTAAATACGGACTTGTTACCGTTATCGTAGCTCTTTTATCAAACGTCTGCACACTGCTGACAACGTCAGGCGAATCTCCGCTTACATATTCAACTTTGCAGCTTATATAATAAGTTTCAAAATATGGTGCCGCCACTGTGTCGATAAATCCATTATAGTCGTCTACGTCATTAAAATTCGGATAAACTTCGCCGGCTTCAGGGCCAAGGCTTGAGGGCGGTGTTAAGCTTGCAAGGTTGTTCGTTGGGAATTGCAGTGTTGCTTGGTCAAAACTTTTAGACTTAATCTCTTCGAGCATATTATCAGCTAATGAAATTGCTGTTAACGAGACCTTATTTTGAAAGTCGATTGTAGATGTATTTAATACTGCCGAATTAAAACTAAGCGAAATAAAAGACAAGATTATCATTGCGCCTATCGCCAGCATGGATTGAACGTTGGACATTTATTTTCCAATAATTTTTATGAATAGTATATACCTCAAATAATAGGCCTAAATGTTTTCGATAATTTCCTTTTTAATTCTGTAAAAAAAAGGACTTTTTGGTAGGGTTTTTTATCTAAGACAAACTAAACGACAATTTTGGCGTCAAGTTTGTCGTTTAGCGTCATTTGTGGATTTTTTGCAGTCTTCGTTGAAGCGTTCTTTCACTTATTCCCAGAATAGCTGCTGCCTTTTGAACATTGCCGCCTGTGCAATTCATTATTTCCAGAATATGGTTAGTAACGGTTTCGTCTATTGTTAAAAGATTAGTATTCATAAGGCTCAAATTTTTTTCCTGCAGTAATTCTTTTGGAAAGTCCATCTCAATTATTGAAGTATCATCTTTTGTTTTTGCTACAGCATTAAAAATTTTATTTTCTAATTCTCTTATGTTTCCGGGAAAATTATAGCTTAAAAGTTTTTCTTTTACGCTGTCTAAAATTCCCGTTATGTTTTTTTTATATGTCAGATTTGCAGTCTTTATAAAATAATTTGCGAGCGAAAGGACATCGTTATCCCTTTCTCTCAGCGGTGGAAGGTGAATCGATGCTCTATTAAGCCGGTAAAACAAGTCAGCTCTAAACTCATTCTTCTCAACTGCTTCGGTAAGGTCTTTATTAGTTGCTGCGATAATTCTTATATCTAACTGAATTGGCTTTGTACTTCCGATCCTATAAATTTCATTATACTGAATTGTACGAAGAAGCTTTCCTTGAAGTTCCTTTGGCAGCTCGCCGATCTCGTCAAGAAAAATTGTTCCGCCGTTAGCAGTTTCAAAATAGCCGATCTTTTCATTCGAAGCCCCGGTAAATGAACCTTTTGCATATCCGAATAGTTCACTCTCAAAAAGACTATGTGAAATTGAAGCAAGGTTTACAACTATAAAGGGATTATTTCTCCGCAGCGATAGGTCGTGAATTTTTTTTGCAATTAAGTCTTTTCCGGTGCCGGTTTCGCCGGTTAGTAAAATAATTTCATTTGTAGGTGAAAAAATTTCTACCAGGTCAAAGACTTTATGCATCAACGGAGATGAAGTTATGATGTTTGAAAAATTTGATTTGTTTGGATGGAATTTTGAGAGGACCGACCGGTGAAAAGATAATTCTAATTCAAGCAGTCTTTGATCAAGAGCGCGTTTGATAGTAAGAAAAAGCCTATCAGTATCCGGCGGCTTAGTGATATATTCATATGCGCCCAGCTTAATAGCCTTTAATGCAATTTCTAATTCGTCAACCGCTGTAACCATTATGATAGGAATTTGCGGATATATTTGAGTAATTTTTTCAAGCAATTCCATCCCGTTCATTTTAGGCATATAAACATCGAGCAGAATTAAATCAATTTTGTGCTGCTCCAAAAGCGGCATTACATTTAACGGGAATTGTTCGGTAATAATTTTGGGATAGCCTTCTTGCTGAAGAAGTCCCTTCATCAATTCAAGGTAATCTGCCTCGTCGTCTATAACAAGGATAGTGCTATTTCTCATTTGTATTTCTGTTAATGGCTTTAAACGTCATAGCAAAAGGTCAATTTAATTGTCATACATTACACTAAGATAAATAGGAATCTTTAATAATGCCACCCCCGCCTGCCGCATAGGCGTCAACTTAATATTTCTCCCAAACTCCCTAACCTTTGTAATCACTTAACGTACTAAAAATATTTATTTATCCTCTACGAGGATAGTTTATTTGTTGGATTAATTTGTTTCTA
>JAKBMG010000118.1 GCA_021831685.1 Bacteroidota bacterium
GATAAATAAATACTTTTAGTACGTTAAATACAAGTGATTACAAAGGTTAGGGAGTTTGGAAGATATATTAAGTTGACGCCTATGCGCAAAAGTAAGACAAATGTATTACGTTTGTATATATTTATGAGGTGAAGATGAAAGATTCAATAGTAACAGCAAGAATAGATTCAAATCTTAAAAAAGAAGCTGAGAGTACCTTAAAGAAAATTGGTTTAAGCAATTCTACTGCAATAGGGTTGTTTTATAACAGTGTGATACTTAACAAAGGACTGCCTTTCAGGTTAAGGGTAGATTCCGTTCCGCCTGTAGGTGATACTGAGCAAAAAGATATTGAAAAGATTCTCAAGAAAAGGACAAAAGCTGATAGAATCATTTCGCATAGTGAAGAATTGAATTTAACCATATGAGTGAAATTATTCTTAGGATAAACTATGAGAAAAAATCTGATAAGTTTTTGCTAAAGAATTCTAACCGGCTGACAAAAGATGAAATAAAATTATTGGTTATTAAAGCAGTAAGAAAGTTGGCGGGTAAAGATGAGAATATTGATATAGCTAAAATTATTGTCACAATAGCAAATTTAGATTTTAGGGGAAGCGTTTACAAATACTCAGCTTAATAAGAATTATCAAACAAATTTCAATAAGGTTTAAATAGGGAAGAATAATCTTATCAAAATTTCAGTAGCAATTTTTATTTTACTTGCTGCTATTACAACTATGACCATTAAAATAAACGTAATAAAAAAGCCGGATTCAAACCGGCTTTTTATTTTTTATAATTTACTCAAGTTGACCGCTAGTTTTTATTTAGGTATTAGAAACCGTTGAAACGGTTAATAAATAGGGTTTCATGTTAAGCAACCCACGACTTGAAGTCGTGGGCTACTTGTTCCAAACACTATAAATCAGCCGTTTTAACGGCTTACCTTCAACGGCGGTCAACTTGAGTAATTTATAAATTAATTGAGTCGACTCATATTTCTTTTTCAATATTGATCTTATTTTTTCTTGATGATCTTAACATGACAATAATTACTATAATAATTATGAGTAACACCGGTATTATGATATATAGCCATGTAAACGAACTTGCCATTGCAACATTTTTCCATTGTGCAATCTTGGCGTCAATAGTGCTTATTTGCGCCTCAGTAATAAGCTTATTATCCATCAAGAAAGGAATCCAGTTAGGTTTTATATTTGTATTCCAAACTGTATCAACAAATATTTTATATGTTCCTTTTGATTCTTCTTTGTTTAAACTGGCATGTTGTATCTCATCATTTATATAGGAAGAAACTGCCTGCGAGAATTCTTCACCGTTTGAAAATTGATTTAAAATTATCCCATGCACAGCAAAGCTTTGGTTAATCGAGTTCCATGCTTGCTGAACAATAGCATTATCCCACGATAGAAGAACAGAATCTATGTCTTTCAGGTTCTTTACATCTTCGTGCCGCTTCGAATAAATACTGATTATTTGTGGTCCAACTGTATTCCACATTTTCTTAAATTGTTGCTGTTGCGCTTTAATGGAATTAAGATCGTTCGGTGTTAAAGCAGAGGCACTGAGAAATTTAATATTATCGTCGATAGATTTTTTAATATTGGAAATCATATCCATCTTCTTGACTTTGGAAAAAATCTCCTGCTGTTCGCTGCTCGTTAGATTTGTGTTCCCCATTGCAGAAGGCGGCATCAGGCTATCGATCATCGACATAATTAACCTGTCTCTTTTTAGCAATGAGTATCTTAACTCAGAAATAATTCTATTAAGTCGTGCAATATCACTTTTATCCTGCGATTGTACTTGTTGTAATTGATCTAGTAAATCGGAATTTCTTTTGTTCAAAGTATCTAACTGAGTTTGAAGCTGTGAAATCTTAGTTTGTAAATTAGTAATCTGACCAAAGTCGCCCTGTCTTAATGTCAATGCATTATTCAACTTTGTAATTGAGCCATTGAAATCCTCAGGATAAAGACTTTTGTCTAATAAATCTTTTTTAGAAATGTAATCACTGCTTAACTGGTCAATTTGAGTTTTAATTTGAGCTAACTTATCATTAGTTGTTGCGCTTTTAATAGATTCATCTATTTGCTTAACCTTTGACTTAAAATTCTGCACTATTTGGTAATCCTGCTGTGCAAAATTTATCTGGCTGAAAAGAAAAACAATAGAAAATAAGACTAATAAAAAATTTATTTTTTTCATTTTACTGCCTCTTTAGAAATTCCTTTTTCGGTGAGATTGATTTTGCTGCTATCGTTTACACCATAAACCAGCTCTATAAATGGAGGTCTTTGGTTGAAGGCAGGATTTTGAATGCCGGTTTTATCAGATATTTCAATTTTCTTTTCCAAGCGGAAGGTTCCCCCATCAACATTAAACACATAGACGTTCCTGAAATTATTTGCAACCATAAAGTAATATCCGTTTAAATTTCTAATTACTCTAAGCTGCTGGTTTTGATAGCCGAGTGAATCGCCTGTTTCTTTTAGGAATAATTCATGTGCATCAAAGTTGATTGAATAGCGCTTAATATCAACCTTGCCATTATTGTCGACGCTAAGCACAGATTCAACGGGCCACGCAAAATCGGCTGGTTTCAAAACTAAAGTGGAACACGCGCCAATGAATAGAAAGGAACCAATTAACAATAACTTGATCGTTTTCATGAGACCTCCTATAATTGTAGTGGTAATGTTTTTAGGTTAATTTATTTATTAGTAGATACATGTTTAATGGATACTTTTGGAATTTACTTCTTATAAACCTTTGTTGCAATAATAAAACTTATATTGATGATTTTAAATTTTTTATGGATAGATATTCTTTTCAGAAAAGACTATTACGACAAGTCTAAATGCTGCGATTTTTCTTATAAACAAAGGACTTTTACAACACTTTGTAGAAATTGGTTAAGGACATTTTTTTTGACCGCAAAAATTTTAGCACTAACTAATTCATTTTCTAATAAGAGAATAGATGAACTTCACTTAACTTCTTTAATTTTTCTCAAGCAAAGATATTTCTTGTTCAATTCAGACTACTTTTTTATCAGTAATAGTCTTTTGGGTTGTTTTCTCTAATCTTTTCCGATCATAGCTGCTATCCATTAATTTGAGAACTTTACAAATCAAACTAACCGAGTGACTTTTTTTTCTCCTGTCTCCTCGTTACAAATTCCCTTGTGCTGCTAAACACCATCTAGCTGTTCATTATGCTCTAAATTTATTCAAATAATTTGTTTTGCTTAAAAAACTGGCGATTATTTACTGACAATTACAAAGCATTAGCGTCGTGCCCAATTTATTGGGCTCGACCTATATTTATTTTCAATGTTGGTGGACATGCCAGTGCCTTTAAGCTTGGTCTAAATATTAGATCTGCGCCCATTTTTTTATTTATAATTTTTAGATTTATATCTAATTTATTTTGTTATCTGATTTGCGTTATATTTTATATTGCCTTATTTTATATTAATAGCATTAACTAATTCTTTAAAGTGAATACTAATGTTAAGTAATGATAAAGTTGTTGTTTTTAATTTAGATGATAAAAACTTTGCTCTTTATCTAAATGTAGTACTAAGGGTCTTACCATCGCTTGAAATTACCCCTCTCCCCGGCTCACCAAAAATTGTATTAGGCATTATAAATATTGAGGGCGAAATTATTCCCGTTTTTAATATTCGTCTTAGATTTCAAATACCATTTAAAGAAATGGATTTAGACGACAAGATTATAATTGTAAAAACTATAAATCGCAAGGCTGCTCTTTTAGTTGATGATGTGAAAGAAGTAACTGAAATTACAGGGGAAGATTTAACTATGTCTAAGGGAACTTTACCAGGTCATAAATATATTGAAGGCGTCATGAAGCTTGGGGATGACTTAGTCCTCATCCATGATATTGACAATTTTCTTTCCCTTTTTGAGGAAGAAAAGCTAAATAATGCAATTGAGGATGAGTAATAATATTAAAGAAAATAATATCTTATCACAAGATTTCCTTTTTAAATTAAGCAACTTTATCTCTTCAAGGATGGGTCTTAATTTTCCAAAAGAAAAATTACCTGATTTAGAGAGAGGAATAATATTAGCTTCTAAAGAGTTTAATTTTGACAATACAAAAGATTTTGTTGATTGGCTTACTACCTCACCCATAGATCAAAAACATATTGAGATACTTGCCGGATATTTAACTATTGGTGAAACATATTTTTACCGGGATGAAAATTATTTTGAAATATTGGAAAACAATATTTTGCCAAAGCTTATAAGCGCCCGCCGCCAATCTGATAAAAGAATTAGGATATGGAGCGCCGGCTGCTCTACCGGTGAAGAGCCTTATTCGATAGCAATGTTGTTGCATAAATTAATACCCGACATAAAGGATTGGGAGATTACAATTTTAGCTTCCGATATAAATTCAAAATTCTTAAAGAAAGCTAATGAAGGTATATATACAGAATGGTCTTTCCGTAATACCCCTGCCTGGATTAGAAATAATTATTTTAGTCATGAAAGTAATAAGCGGTTTAAAATAATTCCGTCAGTCAAAAAGATGGCTAATTTTTCATATCTTAATTTAGCTGATGAGAATTATCCGTCACTTATTAACAATACAAATGCGATGGATATAATATTCTGCAGAAATGTTCTTATGTATTTTATCCCGGAACTTGCCAATAATGTAGTCGTAAATCTTTCCAACTCCTTAGTCGAAGGTGGTTGGCTAATTATAAATCCTGCCGAAGCTTCATTCGTACCCCAGGACCGGTTTGACGGGATTAATTTTGATAATGCAATCATATATAAAAGAAATACCGGTAAAAGTACCGGGGCTAATGAAAATAATTTATCAGTAAGTCACATTGAAACGAAAGATGAAATAACCGATTTCAATTTAAAATTTAAAGCCTGGCAAAACATAGAAAATAGTACAATCGGAAAATTAGACAAAAGCATAATCGAAAATTCTTCCGGCGGAAAAACGATTTCGGACAGTCTGGATTTATACCTGTTTGCTTATGAATTGTTTAAATCGGGACATTATGAAGATGCTGAGAAGCATTTATTAAATATACATTCTAAAGACCCACTAATTTCAAGAGTACAGGCTCTTTTAGCCCGCATTTATGCTAATAAAGGAGAACTCAACGATGCAATCAATTGGTGCGAAAAAGCCATTTTGAATGATAAACTAAATCCCGCACTCTATTATTTACAGGCAACGATTCTTCAAGAATTGGGGAATAAAAAGGAGGCAATTCGCCTTTTAAAACAAACACTTTATCTCGATCATAATTTTGTAATGGCTCATTTAGCATTAGCAAATTTGACTATGAATAATAATCAGCTCGCCGAATCAAAAAGATATTATCGGAATGCATTATCAATTCTAAGTGCTTATCCTTTGGATAAAATCTTACCTTATTCAGAAGGAATAACAGCCGGAAGGTTATCGGAAATAATTAACGCTTCAAATTATAAGGAGGGTGTAATATGAAAGAAATTGGAAAATCATCTGGTTGGAATCCATCACTTAGTGAAAACAGTAAACCCGGAAAGATCAACTGGGATGAAATAATAAATCATCTTGAAACTGGAGAGAAATCACTTAAAAGTAATTGGTTTGTTCCAATTGAACAGAAAAAGAAAATATTAAAAGATAGAGCAAAAAAATTTGCAAAAGAATCAAGTAGTAAAGTAAATGAAGCAGAAAATATTGAAATTATTCAATTTACCCTTGCATACGAGATGTATGGAATTGAAACTCTATATGTACGGGAAGTATTCCCATTGAAAGGACTTACTCCTTTGCCGTCAACACCGGCATTTTTACTTGGGATAACAAATGTTCGCGGAAAGATTTTGCCTGTTATAGATATTAAAAAATTTTTTAATCTCCCTGAGAAAGGTTTAACTGATTTAAATAAACTAATTATACTCTATTCAGATGGCTTTGAACTTGCTATATTGGCTGATTTAATAATTGGGGCTACTAATATTGATCTTAATAAACTTCAGCCGGCATTACCTACCTTAACCGGAATTCGTGCTGATTTTTTAAAAGGAGTAACTAATGATGGTGTTATAATTCTGGATGGTGAAAAAATTTCCAAGGATAAAAGAATAATAATAAATGATGAGCTTTAGATAATTTTTTAATAAGGAGATTCAAACAATGAAAATTTCTGTCGGAACAAAGATCGGCGCCGGCTTCGGTTTATCATTAATAATTCTACTCTTAATTGGTATAACCTCATACAACAGCATAAAAAGGACTAATGACTCTGTTCAAATTAGTATTCACACTTATAAAGTTCTTCAAGAACTCGAAGGTGTCCTTTCAAGTCTTAAAGATGCTGAAACCGGGCAGCGAGGCTTCATTATTACAGGTGAGTCCAAATATCTCGCCCCATATAATTCTGCTGTTACCTTAATTAATCAAGAATTGAAAGATTTAAGAAATCTTACCTCCGATAATATGAATCAACAAAATAGGCTCGATAAACTTGAACCATTAATAACTGAAAAATTTAAGGAACTTAATGAGACTATAACTTTAAGGAGAAATAAAGGATTTCAGCCCGCTGAAAAAATAGTTGCTACGGATTTAGGTAAGCAAATCATGGATGATATTAGAAATGTTATCGGACAAATGGAAAATGAAGAAAATAATTTGTTGAAAACACGCTATAATAGTATGCAATCTGACAGAAATGCTACAATATCAATAATAATTTATGGAATCTCATTTAGTTTTATTTTGCTGGCAATTGTTGGCTTTTTAATAACTCGCAACATATCAAAACCGCTAACAGAGTTAACTTCTTCCGCAAAACAAATATCTTCCGGAGAATTAATAGTTAATGCAAGCTACGCTAATCGTCGTGACGAAGTGGGTTTATTAGCACAAGCATTCAGTAAAATGGTTATGTCCCTTCAGGGCATGGCAAAAGTTGCTAACGAAATCGCCAAAGGCAATCTTAACGTATCTGTAAAACCTCAGTCAGAAAATGATGTCCTTGGAAATGCCTTCACTACTATGATAAATAATCTTCGCGATTTAACAAGAGAGATATTAGAAGGCGTTAATGTGCTAAGCTCATCAGCTAGTGAGATACTTGCGTCAACAGCCCAGGTAGCCTCAAGTTCTGCGGAAACAGCAACTGCCGTAAGCCAAACAACTGCAACAATTGAGGAAGTTAAACAAACCGCCCAGTTATCAAGTCAAAAAGCAAAGTATGTATCAGATACTTCGCAAAAAGCCGCCGAGGTGTCTATTAACGGTAAAAAATCCGTTGGCTTAGCAATTGAAGGTATGAACCGGGTTCAAACACAAATGAGCACAATAGCTGATAACATAGTACGCTTAAGTGAACAAAGTCAGGCTATAGGAGAAATAATAGCAACGGTTAATGATCTAGCAGATCAATCAAATCTTCTTGCCGTAAATGCTGCAATAGAAGCAGCAAAGGCGGGCGAACAGGGCAAAGGTTTCACTGTTGTAGCACAGGAAGTTAAGAATTTGGCGGAGCAATCAAAGCAAGCGACAAATCAAATAAGAACAATTTTAGGCGACATACAAAAGGCAATGAGTACGGCAGTTCTATCTACCGAGCAAGGCACTAAAGCAGTAGACAGTGGTGTAAAGCAATCAATGGAAGCAGGAGAATCAATACAGGTTTTATCGGATAGTATTTCAGAGGTAGCACAGGCAGCGGTTCAAATAGCGGCATCAAGTAAGCAACAATCAGTAGGAATGGATCAGGTGACCATGGCGATGGAGAATATAAAGCTTGCAAGTTCCCAGAATGTTGCCGGTACAAAGCAGTCAGAAGCTGCCGCGCAAAACTTACATAACCTGGGACAGAAGTTGAAAGATTTGGTAGAACGCTTTAAAGTTTAGTTTAGTTACTAAAAATATGAAAATCAAAAAGATTACATATGGATAAAAAAAATAACGAATTCTTAAAAAGACTTCTTGCCACCTTTGCAATCGAAGCGGAAGAACGCATCAATAATATATATTCCGGTTTGATGAATTTAGAGAAAAATGCTTCTCCGGAAAAGGAAATGGAAGAAATTGAAATAATTTTCCGTGAAGCGCATAGCTTAAAAGGAGCATCCCGCGCAGTTAATTTAACTGATATTGAAAAAATATGTCAATCGATGGAAAGCATATTTGCATCTTTAAAAAGCGGTAAGATTATCCTCTCTCCGGGCTTAATTAAATTGCTTTTTGATTCCGTTGACTTAATTCAAAAATTACTTTCAAAATCTACAATAGAAAAATCAACAGAATATAATCTTCTTACCACAGAATTAATTCTTCAATTAGAAAAAGGAGCTAAAGGAGAAATAATTACTAGTCCTGCCTCTGATATAAATGAAAATGAAAATAAACTATTAAGTTTGGAGAAAGGTCCATTATCTTCAAATACAGTCCGGATACCTACAACGAAACTGGATTCTCTCCTTCTTCAAGCTGAAGAATTAATACCTTCAACGTTATCATTTAAACAATCGGCAGTTGATCTAAAAAATATTTTCGAAGATATTATTTCTTTTGAAAGACAATTTTCAAAACTCCCAATAAAGACTTTAAACGGCAATCTTAAAAATCAGACGCAAAATAATAATAGAGATGTTTCAATTTCATTACAAGAAAATGAAACTGTTAAGCTAAAAGATTTTGCTCAACAAAGTAATGAATTTATTAAATCAATTGGAAATAAGCTGAATACATTAATAAAACGAGCCGAGCAGGAGCAATATGCACTGCGAGGGAGAGTAACAAATCTGCTTGAAGGTATAAAGAATAGTTTAATGATGCCTTTTTCCTCTATCGTTGAACAGTATCCGAATATAATTCGTAAGATGGCTATCGAAAACGGGAAAGAAATTGAGTTAGTGATTCAAGGAGAGATGATCGAAGTAGACAGGAGAATATTGGAAGAAATGAAAGACCCTTTGCTTCATTTAATCAGGAACTGTATAGATCATGGTATTGAAAAGCCGGAAGAAAGAAAATTAAAAAAGAAATATTCTAAAGGAACAATCACTTTATCAATTACGCATAAAGAAGGAAATAAATTTGAGATATTAATTTCGGATGATGGTGCAGGGATCAGTTTAGATAAAGTAAAATCTGCTGCATTAAAACTTGGTGTTATAACTCCTGAAGAGATTAATAAAATGGAAGAGAAGGAAGTGCTTTCTTTAATTTTCCGGTCAGGTATTTCAACAAGTTCTATAATTACTGATATATCAGGAAGGGGCTTAGGTCTGGCTATTGTCCGGGATACGGTAGAAAAATTAAACGGAATTATTTCAATTGAGACTAAACAAAATGAAGGGACCACCTTCCGTATTATACTTCCGTTAAAGTTAGCAAATTTTTTAGGCGTTCTTGTCCGCTCAAATGAATATTTATTTATTTTCCCTTCTTCCGGAATTGAACGGGTAATGCGGTTAAACGAGAAGTTGATTATTACAATTGAGAATAAGGAAGCGATTCAGGTTGAGGGACAGACAATTTCTCTTGTAAGATTGAAAGATGTAATGGAATTACCCCAGGTAATATCTAAACAAATTGAAAAAGGAATGCATTCTGTTATTGTTAACATAGATAAAAAACGTATTGCTTTTTTAGTTGATGAAATTTTAGATGAGCAGGAAGTTTTAATTAAAAATTTTAATAAACCGTTGCTTAGAGTTAAAAATATTCTCGGCGCTACAATTTTGGGTAATGGTGAACTCGTCCCGGTAATTAATCTTCAGGATTTAATTAAATCCTCCCTTCAAATAAAAAACGATATTGCGCCGGTAAAAACTGCAATATCATCACCAGCTCAAGAGGAAACAATAAGAAAATCAATCCTCTTAGCTGAAGACTCAATAACTGCAAGAGCCTTATTAAAGAATATACTTGAAGGCGCCGGTTATAATGTAAGAACAGCAGTCGATGGTATGGATGCTTTTACGCAACTGCGAGAAAATAATTATGATATTGTAGTCTCGGATGTAGAGATGCCGAGAATGAATGGATTTGATTTAACTGTAAAAATTAGATCGGACGGCAAACTATCTGATCTGCCTGTGATTCTTGTTACTGCGTTAAATTCCAGAGAAGATAGAGAAAAAGGAATTGATGCCGGTGCAAATGCATATATTGTT
>JAKBMG010000041.1 GCA_021831685.1 Bacteroidota bacterium
TTGATTCAATAAATTTATTTCATCTTGAGTAAGAGTTTTATTTTTAATTAAAGTATTAGAATAAATTTCTCTTACTGAAGGATGCATTTTAATTTTTTCATATAACAGCGGCTGGGTAAATCCAGGCTCGTCGCCCTCGTTATGCCCGTGACGTCTATAGCCGAAGAGGTCAATGACGATATCTTTATTGAAAATCTGTCGATACTCAAAAGCTAATTTTGTTACCCATAATGCAGCTTCAGGATCGTCACCATTGACGTGAAAGATTGGCGATTGTATCATCTTAGCGACATCGGTAGCATATTGTGAAGAGCGTGCATCTTCCGGAGTCGTGGTGAATCCGATTTGATTATTAATAATAATATGAATTGTACCGCCGGTACGGTAGCCGCTTAATTGAGAAAGATTCAAAGTTTCGGCGCAAATACCCTGTCCAGCAAAAGCTGCATCACCGTGGATTAAAATCGCCATTACTTTTCTATGTTCTTTTTTATCACCAAGCCTGTTCTGTTTTGCACGAACGATACCTTCGACAACAGGATTAACCCATTCAAGATGACTTGGATTAGAGGCAACAGAAACCGCAATACTTTCTCCGTTTCGTGTTTTGTATCTACCGGAAGCCCCGAGATGATATTTAACATCACCGGAACCTTCAATTGAATTTACGTCCGGAATGTCTTCAAATTCGGTAAATATCGAGTCGTATGACTTACCAATAATATTAGCAAGGACGTTTAGTCTACCCCGGTGAGCCATACCAAGGACTATCTCCATAATTCCGGATTCACTGGCATCATTTAAAAGTAAATCAAGAACAGGGATTATGGTTTCAGAGCCTTCAAGGGAAAACCGTTTATGTCCAATAAATTTATTATGGATGAAATGCTCAAATGCTTCGGCTATAATTAACTTATTAAGAATTTCTTTTTTCATATCCGCATCGAAGTGAGGAATATTTTTAACCGGTTCCATTTTATTTTGAAGCCATAATTTTTCGGCGGGATTTTGGATATGCATATACTCTACGCCGATTTTTTCGCAATAAGTTTTCTGAAGAATTTCTAAAATAACACGAAGAGTGGCTGTAGGAATCCCTCCGAAACCTCCGGTAATAAATTCACGGTCTAAATCCCACAAAGTTAGTTTGTAACTTGCAGGGTCTAATTCAGCATGGTAAGCAAGCTGCGAACCGAGCGGATCAAAGCTTGCTATTAAATGACCGCGCACTCTGTAAAGATTGATTAATTGTAAAACCCTTCCCTGCTTTTCGATTTCTTCCCTGTTTGAATGATTACCGAATGTTTGGGATTGAGAATCGCTCTGCCAGGCTAACGGGACTAAGGGAACCTTTAGATCTTCAAATATTTCTTCATAAAAAAAGTTTGCACCTAAGAGCAGATCATTTATCTCCTTAAGAAAATATCCCGATTCTGCACCTTGAATAATTCTATGATCATAAGTGCTTGTTATATTCATAACCTTGCTAATTCCAAGCGCAGAAATAGTTGAAGGAGCCATTGCCTGATATTCCACAGGATATTGAATAGCGCCTGTGGCGACTATTGTTCCCTGCCCTATCATTAACCGCGGCACGGATGATATAGTCCCGATTGTTCCGGGATTAGTCAGTGTAACTGTAGTCCCCTGAAATTCGGAAGGGTCAATCAATGCTTTTCTCGATCTATCAATCAAATCATCATAAGTTTTAACAAATTCGCTGAAGTTCATTGTATTGGATTTTTTTATATTGGGGACAATGAGTGAATGTGAACCGTCCTTTTTTTCAATATCTATAGCTAAGCCGAGATTTATATTATTTCTTTTGATAACGTTTGGTTTTCCGTCGATTAGAGTAAAAGCATTATTCATGACCGGATTGGTCATTATAGCCTTCACAATCGCCCACGCAATTAGATGAGTAAAGGAAATTTTACGTTGATTTTTTTTATAAAGATTCTGATTTATTAAAATTCTATTTTCTTCAAGGAGCTTTACAGGAATAGTACGCTGTGATGTGGCAACAGGAATTGTAAGGCTGGCATTCATATTTTCTAAAATTTTTGCCGCACTACCTGCAATAATTTGAAGTCTATCATCCGGTTGCGGTTCAGGCATTTTTACATTAGGAAACGGGATTGCCGATTCCTTTATGATATTTTTAGCATCACCATTACTTTTTTTGCCGGAGCTAACCTTTCCAAAGAAATTTTGCCATTGTTCCGAAACACCATCCGGATTTTCTTCATATTGTTTATGTAAATATTCGACAAACCAGGTATTTGCGCCAAATTTCTCAAGTTCTACTTTTTGCTCTTTAGTTAGATCACTTGATTTCATAATAATTTTTATATTTTAATAGTTGATAATAATCTAATTTATAAAACAGATAATACAATTGTAAGTCGCCTTATAATGGATGAGGAAAGACTTTTTCGTAATTGTCCCTGAGAATGATTAACTGTCACTTAAATTTATAAAACTTAACCTCTAAGAAAAACATTTAGTAATAAAAATGATATGATAAACAATACAGACCTTTCATCGCTACGACGAAATTATTCATTGCAGAGATTTGATGAATCCACTGTTGAAGTTAATCCGTTTCAACAATTTTCAAAGTGGATGGAAGAAGCGCTTAAATCCGATTTGCTTGACCCTACAGGTATGGCTTTAGGGACTGCTAACAAGGACGGGATTCCAGCTGTGAGGATGGTTTTGTTGAAAGGATTCGACGAAAATGGTTTTGTTTTTTTTACAAATTATGAAAGTCACAAGGGAAGCGATTTAATTAATAATCCAAACGCATCTATACTTTTTTTCTGGAAAGAACTTGAACGGCAGATTCGCATAACAGGAACAATTGAAAAAACTTCCCGGCAAGAATCGGAAGAATACTTTCATACACGTCCTTTAGAAAGTCAGCTTAGCGCCTGGGCATCAAGGCAAAGCAGTCCTATCCCGAACAGAAAATTTCTGGAAAATGAATTTGAAGAATTAAAATTGAAATATGGACATAAGCAGATTCCTCTGCCGCCATTTTGGGGTGGATTTCGTCTAATTCCAAATTATTTTGAGTTCTGGCAAGGAAGGGAGAACAGACTTCACGATAGGATTTCTTATAGGATTAAAAATGATTTTTGGGATATAGTCCGGTTATCACCTTAAGCTGATTCAATTAATTCCATAGGTTTATTTAATTACTCATCTTACGCAGTTAATGTCAAATATAAAGGAAGTGAAGTGCAAAACCTCCGAGGTTTAGGAAAACCTCGGAGGTTTCTCAATATGTAATAATAACCTTTTGCGTAAGGTGAATTAATTACTCAAGTTGACCGATAGTTTTTATTTAGGTACAAAAAACCGTTGAAACGGTTAATAAATAAAGTTTTATGTTAAGTAACTCACGACTTAAAGTCGTGGGCTGCTTGATCGGGAAATTATAAATCAGCCGTTTTAACGGCTTACCTTCAGCAGCGGTCAACTTGAGTCAATTATTTATTTAATATTCACTGTTATTTCAAAATTTCAGAAGAGGTATTTTAAATGTACGATATTTTAATTATCGGCGCGGGTCCAGCGGGAATAAGTATTGCAGTTGAGGCAGTGCATGCCAAGTTTGAGACAGAAAAAATTTTACTAATTGAAAAAGCAGAAGAGCATTCTTATGCAATAAAAAAATATTACCCAGATAAAAAGTTGGTCACTGCAAATTACAAAGGCTTCGAAGCCAAATGCACTGGGGTAATGTGCATTCCCGATTTAACAAAGCAAGAGACAATTTCATATTTAGATAAAGCGATAAAAGTAAATAATTTGCACGTAAAGTATAGCGAAACAGTCTGGAAATTTCATCAGAATGAAGATAAAACATTTATTGTTTCTACAGACAAAGGTAAATATGAAGCCCAAATTGTAGCTATTGCGATCGGTATTTTGGGAAAACCAAACAAGCCGGAATACTCTATTCCAGCTTCCTTAAAAAATTCTGTTTTCTTTGATGTAACTTCAAAGGAAATAACTAGATCAAAGGTTCTGGTTGTAGGAGGGGGCGACACCGCATCTGAATATTGCCAATATCTTGTGCAAAATAATAATGAAGTTGCTTTAAGTTATCGTAAAAAAGATTTTGCAAGGATGAATGATATTAACCGGATAAGTATTTTAGCTTTGGAGCAAGAAGATAAAGTGAAAATACTTTACGAGTCAGATATTATATCCCTTGAAAATAAAGATGGCAAGCCTTCGGTAAAGTTCAAGCACGAAAAATTTCCGGATATGCAATTTGATTACATAGTATATGCACTTGGCGGAACTACCCCTAATAATTTTCTGAAGATGATCGGCATTGAATTCGAAGGCGAAGATCCAATCTTAAAGGAACATCACGAAACATCTGTACGTGGACTATTTTTGCTTGGAGATTTAAGTGCCGGGAAAAAAGGCGGATCAATTATTTGGGCTTTTAATTCGGCACGCAAAGCAATTACGAAAATCCGGAAAGATTATATTAAAGACTGATGTTACGTAACTATGGGGGAAATTGGAGTAATGGAATGTTGGAGGATTGGAGTAGTGGAATTGATTGGTATTTTTTATATCTGTCCAAAATAAAATTGTATATACCGTATCTACGGGGCTTTTCACACTTAGTGAGGCATAGAGAGAAACCTCCGAGGTTTAGGAAAACCTCGGAGGTTTTATTTAAATAGTATATAATTTTTAAGTAAAGTCCCTTTAAGGGGTACATATTTAGAGAACGATTTGTCTATTATAATGAAGTTTATACACAATGTGATTTATGGGCACTTCTAAAAACTATCTTTTATAAAAATTTAACGCAGAGAACCTACCTGCTGGTAGAGAGCGTTGCAGAACTCTCCTATTTAGTCTCGAACGTAAAGAGAGGTCTCAAAACTGTCTAAAATGGGATTTCTCCCCGCATACGGGGCAGACCCTCCGGTCGAAATGACACTTTGGAGTTGTGCAACAGTCTCAGGCAGGCGCAAAGAATACTCAAGGTTCGCAGAGAATATAGGAGTTTTTAGAAGTGCCCTTATTTAACCCCCTCTTGCCCCGTTAGAAATATGGTTTACTTATTATTCAACAAATATACCATATCCGCATTTTTTATCTTTTTTTTAGCACTAGCGATTCAGATAAGAAAGTTCTAACAGAGATTGCGGAAATAATTATTATCCCTCCGATGATTGCCATAAATGATGGCGCTTCACCGTAACCTAAAAATACCCATACGGGGTTAAGGACAGGCTCTATCATGGAAATCAAAGAAGCTTCTATAGCATAAACTCTCTTTAGACCATAACTAAAGATTGCATAAGCAACACCTATCTGAAATATCCCAAGATATGAAACCATTAGAAAATTATTTAAAGTAAAATTTTGAATTGAAAATATTGACGGAAAGCAGACCAAAGCAACTAATATGTTTCCGTAAAAAATTGAACTGAACTGATATTCTTTTTTATTTTTTCTCATACCAAGAAGAAAAGCCGCATAAGCCACTCCGGAAAGCAGCGCTATTATATTTCCGTCTCTGTAACCCGCAGAAAGTTTGGTCATAAAGAATAAAGTCATACCGAAAAAACAAACCAGGATTGTAATGACATTTGTTTTCTCATATTTAGTTTTATTTATTAGCGGTTCAAATATTAAGACATAGATCGGAGCTGTGTATTGAAGGAAGATTGCGTTAGCGGCAGTTGTCAATTTTGTAGCAATCACAAATAATATTAGTATTGCCGAATAAAAGGCTGCATTTATAAAAGTAAAACCATTTGCATAAAATATATTTTTCTTAAAAATTATAAGGAACACGAGCGCCGCAAAAACTCCTCTGAAAAATGAAATTTGCATTGCATCGAAGGTGACAAGCTTAATGAATATTCCGCCGGTACTCCACATAAGCGCGGCAGCAAGTACGGCAAGGATCCCTTTTTGATGTTCCGGTAGATTTTTCATTTATTTCTTAAATAAAATGTGATTTAAATTGGACAGTAATTTAAGAAATGTTCTTAATATATTTACTAACTTATATTACATAACCCCTGGAGTAGTGGAGTATTGGAATATAAGATTCAAGCAAAAACTAAGGGAATATACTGTCGGGAACGTAAGGGCTGAACATAAAAAAGGAAGTATTTAATATAGTTATAATAAAGGATAACAATGCATAAAATGATTGAAGGTATTCTTGAATTTAGGGAAAAGGATTTTGAAGAATACCGTACTTTGTTTGAAGGGCTAAGTAGAAAACAGAGTCCTCACACTTTATTTATTGGTTGTTCGGATTCTAGGGTAGTGCCCAACCTGATTACCAAAACTCTGCCCGGAGAATTATTTATGATTAGAAATATTGCGAATATAGTCCCAAGATACCGGCAGTCGCAAGAATTTCTTGCAACTACATCGGCAATTGAATATGCCGTGCAAGTGTTGGATGTTGAAAACATTGTTGTATGCGGGCATTCAAATTGCGGAGGTTGCGCTTCGCTTTATCTTCCTGATAATGATTTAGAGAAAATTCCTCACACAAAGAAGTGGCTTGAACTAGCACATCCGGTAAAAGAGAAAGTAATGAATCAAATCCATGATAAAGAAGATCCTGCAATGGAATGGCTGACAGAACAGCTAAATGTTATCGAGCAATTGAAACATCTTTATTCTTACCCGTTTATAAACAAAAGGCTTGAAGAGAATAAAATAAATATATATGGTTGGTATTATTTAATCGAAAGCGGCGAGATTTTTAATTATAATGATGACAGCCACTCATTTGAGTTGATAAAATAAATTTAGAAGTCAAGAAAGTTTTGATGTATCAAAAGAAGTACACATTAAAAAGAACAGGCGACTCAAATTCGTTAATACCAAAAAATGTTGATGAAAGCCGATTTGTAATAAATTATAGAGCTGATCTTAACCCCGCACAATTCGAAGCAGCGTCGGCAGTTGAGGGAGCATATTTAATAATTGCAGGCGCAGGCACAGGGAAAACCAGAACACTAGTTTACCGTGTTGCTAGGTTAGTTGAGCTTGGTTATGATCCAAAATCAATTCTGCTTTTAACTTTTACAAGGAAAGCAGCAAACGAGATGATGAACAGAGCATCGCTTTTATTAGACAACAGATGTTCAAAAGTAAACGGAGGGACATTTCATTCATTTGCAAATTTAACTTTGAGAAAATATGCTAAAGCCTGCGGTCTAAATTCCTCATTTACAATTCTTGACCAAAGCGACACTGCCGATGTTGTTAACTTAATTAGATCCCAAGCAGGTTTTATTTCAAAAGAAAAAAGATTTCCGAATAAACAAACTTTGGTAAAAGTATTCAGTTTTAGCGTAAATACAGGCAAGCCAATAGATGAAATTATTGCCGAAGATTACCCACACTTTAAAGATTATATCGATAAGATTTTAGAAATCCAAAATATTTTTACAGGTTACAAACAAAAAAATAATTTACTTGATTATGATGATCTACTTATTTATCTAAGAAGATTTTTATTTGATCTTAGCCCCGGAGCAAAATCTATTTTATCCTTAATTAAGTTTGTTATGGTTGACGAGTACCAGGACACCAACAAACTTCAAGCGGAAATTGTACAAGGTTTAACGAAGTTAAATAATAATATAATGGTAGTCGGAGATGATTCACAGTCAATATATTCCTTCCGTGGCGCGAATTTTAAAAACATTATGGAATTCCCGAAACTTTTTAAGGATGTCAAAATCATAAAACTTGAAGAAAATTATCGGAGCGTACAACCTATTCTCAATTTCACAAATCAAATTATAGGGGGCGCAGTTGAGAAATATGAGAAGAAGCTTTTTACAAAGAAAACAGGCGGAGAGCTTCCAAACATAATAGCGGCATCAAAAGAAAATTTGCAGTCAAAATACATTGTTGAAAAGATTCTTGAATTGAGGGAGGAAGGGATCCCACTTAAGGGAATAGCCGTTCTTTTCCGCTCTTCATTTTTTTCTTTTGATCTTGAAATTGAATTGAGCAAAGCTAACATTCCTTTTCAAAAATTCGGAGGCATGAAGTTTATTGAAACCGCACATATAAAAGATGTACTTGCGTTTTTAAGAATTGCCGCAAATCCCAAGGACGTAGTTAGCTGGTATAGAGTACTTTTGCTTCATGAAGGAATTGGACCGAGAACAGCACAGAAAATTTTAGATGAACTAGTTGCTTCACAAATAACAATAAAGGCAGACCCTTCGTCCGTTAGCTCTTCAAGACATAATGGAAAAATTGCAAAACTATTTCAATTACTTTATAAGATTCATACCGATCAGTCACTTCCCCCGGAAAAATTGCAATTAGTATTGGATTATTACCATCCGCTTTTTAAGGATAAGTATGATGACTTTAACAAACGGAATAAGGACCTTGAAATATTTCAAAATATAGCTGAGAAATACAAATCACTCGATAGCTTGCTTTCGGACATGGCTATCGAGCCAATTATCGATAGCGTTGTTGATATTGGCGGCAATGACAAAGAGGACGAGTTTGTGACACTATCGACCATACATTCCGCAAAAGGTTTGGAGTGGCATTCGGTTTTTATTATTCATGTGATTGAAGGATTCTTCCCATCAAGCAGGTCTGCAGAAAAATTAGAAACCCTGGAAGAAGAAAGACGTTTGATGTACGTTGCCGCTACACGCGCGAAACAAAATCTTTTCATAACTTATCCTATGAATATATACGATCGCGAATCAGGGACTACGCTTTCCAAACCGTCCCGTTTTATTTCTGAAATGAACTCAGACTTAGCCGAAGGTTGGCTTTTAGAGGAAGATTTCTAAAATTATTTATGGAAATATTACAAATAATTTTATTTTCTGCGGCATTGCTTTTGGTCTTATATAACCTAATTGTTTTTTTAGGATTAAACAGAACTAGAAATACCGACAGCAGTCAATCCGGAGAAATTAATTATTCCATTATAATTGCTGCCAAAAATGAAGAGAAAAATATTCCTCAACTGATCACTGCGTTAAAACAGATAGAATATAAAACCGATAATTTTGAAGTAATAATAATTGATGACAATTCTACTGATAATACTTTTGCGGTATGTTCCGGGTTAATCGCAGGGATGAACAATTATCATACTTACCGCGTATCAAATAAAATGTTCCCGGGTAAAAAAGGAGCTTTAAATTTCGGGATTGCAAAAGCTAAATATTCTTTCATACTGATTACAGATGCCGACTGCAGACCATCGCCCGGATGGCTGAAAGATTTTTCCAATTTGTTTCATAAAGGATATGATTTCATTTTCGGCAAAGCTCCTTTTGAAGCAGAAGAGAATATAGTTAATAAAATTTCTTGTTTTGAAAATTTAAGAAGTTCAATTTTAACATTTTCTTTTGCAAATATTGGCTTCCCATATTCAGCAACAGCGAGGAACTTTGGTTTTAAAAAATCATCTTTTGAAAAGATTGAAGGATACCAGAATACGACAGAAACTTTAAGCGGCGACGATGATTTGCTGTTGCGCGAGGCAATCAGAAATAAAATGAAGATTGGGACGTTGAACGGAAATGATTCTTTTGTATACTCTACAACAAAAAAACGCTTAAGAGCTTACTTAAAACAGCGATCGCGTCACACTAAAACTTCTCTTTACTATTTGCCGTCACGTCAGTTTAACATTGGCATCTGGCATTTAATAAATATGTTCTGTTTATTTTCGCCTCTTTTTTTAGCGGTTAATATCCTTTTAATCATTCCTTTTTTTATAAAGATATTGTTTGATATAATCACAGCGCTCGTTTACCAAAAAAGATTCGGGTATCAATTTAACCTTGTTGAGATATTTTACCTTCAGATTTTATACGAAGCTTTAATAATCATTAATTTTGCCGGAGCGATTTTCAGGAATGATTCATGGAATTAAAAAAATAAGAAAATATTTAATAACTCATATTACGCAGACAATTTCAAATATAAAGGAAGTGAAGTGCAAAACCTCCGAGGTTTAGGAAAACCTCGGAGGTTTCTCACTATGTAATAATAACCTTTTGC
>JAKBMG010000172.1 GCA_021831685.1 Bacteroidota bacterium
TGAACTCCAATAAATACTGGGCTTCAGCCCCATTTGTGCTATTTATGTGGCTAAAGCCATAATTATCTTTTTTACACTAATCCCCGCCATAAACCTGCCTGACCGGTAGGCAGGTGGCGGGGCAATAGATGAATAAATTTTAAGTAATAAAAATTAAAATGGCTTATACAAAAATATTAATATTTATTCTTTGAAAACTAATTTTCACACAGCCTCTGAAGGTTGTGACTATTTATAACCTCATTCTACGTAAGGTTAATTATTATGACAGAAAGTAAAATATCAGTATTGATTGCCGACGACCATCCGCTGTTTCGAGCCGGCGTTAAACAATGCATCGATGACGACCCTTCAATGTTTGTAGTTGCAGAAGCATGTAATGGCGAAGAGGCGCTGGAGCTTATTCATAAACACAATCCGCATGTTGCAGTTTTAGATATTCAAATGCCAATACTAAGCGGACTTGCTGCTGCTCAAAAGTTGAAAGAAGAAACAAGCAAAACTTGCATTATTTTATTGACCATGTTTAATGATCAAAACATTTTTTTTAAGGCTATCGATCAGGATGTAAAAGGCTACATCTTAAAAGATGCCGCCGTCAATGAAATTGTTAAAGCCATTCATTCCGTTGCCGGGGGAAAATATTATTTAAGCCCCGAGCTTTCCGGATTGCTGGTTTCGTATAGAAAGACAAACCCGTCAAAATTAAATGTTCATCCTTCCGTGCAATTATTAACTTCAACTGAGCGGCATATTCTATTGATGATTTCCGGGTTGAAATCGAACAAGGAAATTGCCGGAGAGCTTTTTGTAAGCAAGCGTACCATTGAAAACCACCGCACCAATATTGCTAAGAAACTCGGGCTTACCAATACAAACGGCTTGCTTAAGTTTGCCGTAAATAATAAAGCCGCACTAAAAGACTAACCCAAATTGTGTGTGTACACATAGAAGAATATGTGTATTCACCTATTCACTTCTTTAACCGCCTGCAATAATTTAATACTTAAATTTTACTTTGAAGTCTGTCTATCAAGATTGTTGAAGAATTTTTAATTGCCACGACCTTTTAGGTCGTGGGCGAAAGTAAAAAAAATAAGCCGGCTTTAGCCGCATATGTTAATAATTTTATGAGGCTAAAGCCGAATTCCTATTTCCAATTTTATCCACGTCCTGAAGGACGTGGCAATTAAAATAAAAATTAAGTTGCACAACACTCTTCGGAAACAGGATTACATTCTAAAAACTTCAAGGTTATTCTAAAAAGCATTTGGGAAAAATTATGAAGCTATTAATCGTAGATGATAATCCGCAGATGCGGCAGATGATTCGCAATGTGGTTGAAAATCCCGGCGATGAAATTATTGAACTGAGCGACGGCAGTGAAGCGCTTAAAACTTACGCGCATTATAAACCCGACTGGGTATTGATGGATATTAAAATGAAAATCGTTGACGGTATTACTGCAACCCGCCGGCTGAAGAAAGCTTATCCCGAAGCGCGAGTTGCAATAGTAACACAGTACACCGATAAAAAATTTCTCGATGAAGCACAAAGCGCTAAAGCTGATGCTTTCGTATCGAAAGAAAATCTTTTAGAGCTTAAAAACATTATTGGTCGGAAATAATATTTTAATAATAAACTTACATTGCGTATAAATATGAAAACTAAACTATTACTAACCGTAATTACAATAGCATTTTTTAACGCAGCACTGTTTGCCCAAACGCCAATTGTGTTAACCCTCAAAGCATCTGGCGTTAGCTCCACCGAAACACCCGAAGGAAGTGCTAATATCAGTATTTCTGCAACACTAAACGGAGCGGTAAATGCCAACGGAACAAATTGCGACGTAAGTTTTGAATATGGACTTACAACAAGCTACGGCAATACTGTTTCTGCAAGCCCCGGAACGGTAACCGGAAACTCTGGCTATGCAGTGGCTGCAAGCGTTGTTTTAAACTATTTTACCACCGGACAAGAGCGGCTTATCCATTACCGCTTAAAAGTTACCAACGAATACGGAACCTATTACAGCAGAGACTTTACAGCTATACCTATTGACCCAACCCGTAACATTGCTATTGTTGCTACTTGTTCCGATAGTCCAACAATGGCAAATTTTGATATGCAGAATAATAATAATACGCTTGATTATGTTACCGTTTATTATAATGCGGGTGCTTCATACACAGGAAGTGTAATAATAGGAACTTACCAAACACAACAAATTTTTATAGCCAAACAGAGCATTTGTTCATTTTCATATCACTTTACCTTATTTAGGCAGGTCCTCACTAACGACCAACTTTGTTCAGAAACACTATTGCCTAAACAGAAAATCTTTATGACAGCTACCGGAAAAATAGCTTCTGATAAAATGATGTATAGAATTGAAAATGGAAATTCAAGTTCAGTTAATATTGAAATTACATGTGGCTCTTCAATTTATCTATACACCATAGCGCCACAGTCTGTTGCTTATTTTGCAGGTCCTTTGGCTGAAGCTATGATTAGTACTTCGGGAGAAGCATTTGCTATTTCCTCACCATCATCGGGTTACGCCTACGAAGGAATGGCTTGGCTTTTGGTAACGCCGCTTTCAACAACCGCCACCACTGCCAATTTCGAACTATATAACCGCGACGATGCCACGCATACTTTTGTGATGCGTAACGCCGGCGGAACAGAAAATAGTTATACCCTTGCAGCCTACGAAAGCAAAACTATTACGCTTTCCAATGAAAATTGGGATGTTTATACCTCCGTTTGGGATCCTACCGGAATGAACTATGCACCTCCATGGGGGAATATTTACACTGGTCCCGTATTTGGCGATGCAGCGAGTTTTTACAATGGATTATTAAAAGTTGCTGCGGCAATTCCGGGCAGTTCGATAGTCCCAAATGTTGCTTCAAGCTCTGTTACATCATCTACATCAATTACTCTTAACGGAACCATTACAAACAATGCATTTACCGCCGAAAGTGTGGACTACTATTTTGTTTATGGAACCGACCCCGAAAACTTAAACCAAAGTACAGCAGCTCAAAATATTAGTGTTTCGGCTCAAAGCAGTGTTAATGTAAACGCAACTTTAACCGGATTAACCACCGAAACAATGTATTATTTCAAACTTGTTGCTGCAACAAATCAAAGTTCAGCAAAGAAAATATTTGTAAGTACAGCAATACCTACAACAAATCTAAAATTACATCTTCGTTCGGATTTGGCTGTAACGTCGGCAAGTTCCGCTGTTTCAACTTGGGGAGATGTTTCCGGTTTCGATAATGATGCCTCGCAAAGCACAAGTGCAAATCAACCAACACTTGTTTCTAATTCCATGAATGGAAATCCGGTAATTAGATTTAATGGAACAACATCAAAAATGAGTTTGCCGGCTTCTTCAACTTTAGGAATACAAAGCAATCCGTATGAAATGTTTATTGCAGCAAAATCAACTTCAAGTAATGTTCAGTTTCTAATTAGCGGCGGCGCAACGGAACAATTTGAATATCATCTTAATGGCGTTGGCGCAAGGTTTATTCCCATAACATCTACTTATTTGGATTTAGGAACTGCGGGAAATTATACCGATGGAAATGCGCATATCTTTTCAGCAAGAGCTTCATCTTCCGGCGGCGCTGTTAGAGTAGATGGAATTGACGGCGGAACATCAAGCGGTAATATTCTATCATCCAATTCCGGCGCTCTACAGCTTGGTGTGCGCAGTGATGGCACTTATTATTTTAACGGAGATATTGCGGAAGTAATTCTTTACAACACTAATTTAAGTACATCAGATAGAAGTACAGTAGAACACTACCTTGCAAATAGATATGGAATTACATCCAGTGCACTGCCAGTTGAGTTAACATCTTTTACGGCAAATGTTATTGATGGAAAAGTTTTGCTTAACTGGCAGACTGCAACGGAAGTAAAAAATTACGGCTTTGAAGTTGAACGGGCTGCAAACCTCCGAGGTTTACAGAACGGAAATGGAGATTCAAACCTCGGAGGTTTTTCCACCATCGGTTTTACACAGGGACATGGAAATTCCAATTCTCCAAAGAGTTATTCTTTTACTGATTCAAATACACCAAGCGGAAAAGTAGAATATAGATTGAAGCAAATAGATAATGACGGCACATTTAAGTACTCTTCGATCGTAACTGTAAATTCATTGCCTACACAATTTTCATTAGGACAGAATTATCCGAATCCGTTTAATCCCAGCACAACAATAAAATTTGGTTTGTCGTCTGATGCAAAAGTAAAATTGGAAGTATATAATACCATAGGTCAAAAAGTAGCGACTTTAGTAAATGGAGAAATGACTGCCGGATATCATCAAGTTGAATTTTCCGCCGGAGGCGGATCCGCCTCCGGCGGAAATGCGAGCAGACTCGCCAGCGGGATATATTTCTACAGAATGCAGACTGGAAGTTATATAGAAACGAAAAAATTAATATTGATGAAATGAGTTCAATAGTTTTGAAGAAAAGTGCCCGATGAAATAATTGAATTGAGCGACGGCGATGAAGCTATAAGCGCGAAGGCTGATGCTTTTGTATCGAAAGAAAATCTGTTAGAACTTAAAAAAATAATTAAACAATAATAATCAAAAGGAAAAAATCATGAAAAGAACAACACTTGTAATTCTCGCCCTTATTTTTTCTTGTGGCTTTCTCTCCGCGCAAACCAATTTTAGTATTGGAGTGAATGGCGCTTATTTGTCTCCCACCGGCGATTTCGGTAATTTATACAAAAGCGGTTTCGGAGGATTAGCTTGTTTGACTTATAACGTTACGGAGAATATCCAACTTTCGTTAGGTACGGGTTACTCCCGGTTTTCTTTTAACAATGATCAGTACAACCAGATGTTGAGAGACTTTTACAGCGACTACGGAACACCGCCAACCGTTAACATAAGTTCCAATTTAAAAATTATTCCGGTAATGCTTGGCGGAAAATATTTCTTTACTAATACTGCTTTTAAGCCTTATGCAGGGCTGGATTTAGGGCTTCATATTGTTTCGGTTGACGGAGCCACTATCAAGGTAAACGGTCAAACGCTTGATGCCGTAAAGGGAGAATCAAAAGCTGCAACTGCGTGGGGGCTTGCAGTAGGTTTCCTTTATAAAGTGGCGCCTAAAATTAACCTCGATGTTAATGCAAAGATAAACGGCGACAACCTTGAGACTGGAACAAACTTTTCTACCAGCGGAAGCGGCTATTCTTCATCCCAATCATCAAATTCAACCGTTACTTTCATATCCGTAAGCGCAGGGTTGCTGTTTGAATTATAATTTTAGGATATACCGCTAATTATGTTAAAGTATATTAAGAAATGTTTGCAATACTCAGAGGCAATAATGGAAAAACCTTATCGAAATAAATTCACCCTGTTGGATATTTTTCTCCTTGTTCAGACAGTCGTTCGTCCTGTCTACCGAGGGTGTTGCAGAACTAACATACTTGTCATTTCGACCGAAGGGAGAAATCTCTTTAATATCAAATTCGAAAGATTTCTCAGTCGAAGACTTCTTCGAAATGACAGATTGGGAGTTGTGCAACACTACCTACCGACAGGCAGATGGGAGCATCCAACAGGGTAAACCTTAGTAGCATTAGTAAACGCTTACTTGTTAACCTTATTAACTTATCAAAAATCAATAAGGTAATAAGGTTAAAGTATGAGGGGTAAGCGTAGTCAATTACTAAGGTTAAAGGATAATATTTAAGGTTTTATAATTGAACTCATTTAATACAATGTAAAACCAATTCTAAATTCATTATTAGGTAATAAATGAAAATAAAATATAATAACCTATATACCCATTTTATATTAGTAACACAGGATCGTTTGCCTATCATTCATGAAAAGAATAGGCAACGAATTGAAAAATACATAACAGGTATAGTTAATAATAACGATTCTAAATTATATGCAATATATGCCAATCCAGAACATGTTCATTTTCTTTTATCACGTTCTCCCACATTATCAGAAGAAGACTTAGCTACAATTGTTTCAGACAGTTCTGAACGATTTATAAATGAAAATAAACTGTGTATTGGACGGTTTGCGTGGCAAGAATCTGCCGCTGCATTTTCGGTATCAAAGTCGGATGTAGATAAAGTTTGTAAATATATACTTAATCAACCTCAACATCATCATAAAGTAACTTTTGCAGAGGAATATGAATCTTTTATAAAATTTTATCAGAAGACACTGCAATTAAATAAAAAATGATGGCTAAAGCCTTATGAAATTAAATAACCTTAGTAACATTAGTTGGCCTCTACCTTCTTAACATTATTACCTTATTATCAAACACTACTTCTAAAGAAGTAAGGTAATAAGGTTAAAGTACTAAGGGACAAACAGATGTTACTAAGGTTAAGGGTTAGAAGACCAATGAGAAATAAAACTTATTGCTAAATTAATTTGAAAGGATAAAATGAAAAAGTTATTACCGTTTCTATTTTTCCCGGTCATTATATTTTTAGCCGGTTGCGCTCATACAAATGAGCTGGCTAAATACGATTTGACGGGCAGGAGAATGTTATTTTCTGACAACACCTCTCCAAACGCTAAGAGTTTGCAATTTGTAAACCGCGTTCCGGATAAAAAAGAAAAGGACAAGACTGATCTTCTCTCTATAATGGCGTCAGTTGGATCTGATATTCTATCCGAAACAAGCAAAAATAAAATTGCCGGTGCGGTTAGCACCGATTCGGTCGCAAGTTATGTATCGGGTGGTTTGAAAAACGCATTGGTAACATTTCTGAATGTTAATCCGGTAAATTCTATAAATGACAGCCCCCAATTTTTAACTGAAACTGTTATAAACAGTTGCCAGTTGGTAACCGGCACACAAAATGTTTCCATTTATGTGGAGGCTTCTTCCAGAATAATTGATAGGAATTCAGGAAATATTGTTTGGGATGACAACGAGTCTGAAACAGTTCCGATTGAAAAAAATGAAGCCGCTAGCAATGATAATTCCCGCGCTTTGAATAAAGTATTTAGCGCCGTTCAACTCTCATCTCTTTCTCCGGTAGAAATTCAGAAGGATATAGATGAAGCTGCAAGCAGCGCCGGCAGAATGATAGGGGATACTTTTCGTAAAGATGTAGTCAAATTAAGAAATAAATAATCTGCAGGTTTTAATATGAAAATTATATTTTCAGTAATTGCGCTTATTCTTTTCGCCGGGATAAGCGGTTGTGTTTCTAATAAAAAAATTGTAAATGAAAAGACAGCATTAGATCAAAATATTCCGCCCGGTCAATGTAGAATTGAAGCGCGTGTAATAAAAATCGATTCAACTCTTTTAAGCAGCTCCGTCAATGACCCTTGTTCAAAATCGCCTTGCGTAGCATGGATCAAAATAAAAGATATAATCGGTTACGGAGCCGGCAGCAGCGCCTTAAACAATGGGGATACTTTAAAGACAAAATTCGCTTTCACTTTAGCGCCGACTACCAAAGAAACTTTTCCAAAACTAATTGAAAATCTTCCCGGCTTAACCGATGGTTCTACATTTGAAGCCGACATACAACTGCTTCCTTCAAATCCGTCAAGTAAAAACAAAGAAAAGATTTATTTGATTTATGGATATAAAAAAATCAACTAAGATATTTTATAATAATTAATCTTTGAAAGGATATAATAATGTATAAAAGAATTTTTTACTTAAATATTATTCTTGCACTTCTAATTTCTTTTAGAATGGATTTTGCACAGAGTATTTTCGGAAAGAATAACGGCGCACAACCCACTTTTTATAATAACTCATTTACTACCAAAGAAGATTTATCATCTCGAAGAAAATGGGAATTCATGAGATTAAGAGATCCATATACAAATGCTATCCCAACCAATATTTCCTTTTTGGAGCGTGAGTTTGCTAAAACTTTACCGGATGATAAAACAATGAGACTTCAAAAAGGAAGTGAATTATTTTCAACAACTGCGTGGACTAATAGAGGACCTTATAATCAAGGCGGAAGATCAAGAGCGCTTGCTGTTGATGTTAACAATCCAAACATAATTTTAGCCGGCGGAACAACCGGAGGTATGTGGCGTTCAACTGATAGAGGACTTAGCTGGACAAAAGTGACTCCGGCTAATGATACAGTTCAAACCGTTACTTGCGTTGTTCAAGATACAAGACAAGGAAAAACAAATATCTGGTATTACGGCACCGGCGAGTATGCTTCCAATTTAGAATTGCCCGGCAACGGCGCCGGGTTTACTACGTTTCTTGGGGATGGAATTTATAAATCAACTGACGATGGAGTAAGCTGGACCCGTTTGGAATCTACTGCTCCTAATTATTCTCCAACTTTTGTTAATCCTTTTCAAATAGTTTGGAATATTGCGGTCGATACTTCCAACAGCCAGCAGGATATTGTTTACGCCGCGGTTTATGGAGGGATATATCGCTCGACAGACGGCGGCACAGCCTGGAGTGCAGTCCTTGGAGATAAAAATAATACTTCCATTTATACTAATGTTGCTGTAACAAGCAAAGGGGATGTTTATGCTGCGTTAAGCAACGGCGCAACGCAAGGTATCTGGCATTCCACAGACGGCGTTAATTGGACGGATATTACACCTCAAACTTTTCCTTCGGTTTATGCAAGAATTGTAATTGCAAACGCACCAACAAATTCGAATCTACTTTACATCCTTGCTAACACACCAGGCAGCGGAAAACCGGGCGCGCCGGATAACGGCACAGATGATTATCATAGTCTATGGAAGTATGATGCGGCTTCAAATCAATGGACAGATTTATCAGACAATTTACCGGACTGGTCGGGCAATGTTGGAGGTTACTCTTCACAAAGTAGCTACGATATGGTTATAAAAGTAAGCCCAAGCGATTCCAATTTTGTAATTATAGGCGGAACTAATTTATATAGAACTACAGACGGCTTTGCAACGAAAGTTGATTCCACAAATTGGATTGGCGGTTATTCGCCGGTAAATGATATTTCAAGCTACCCCAATCAGCATCCTGATGAACATGATCTTTTCTTTCTGCCTTCAGATACAAAAATTGTTTATTCAGCTAATGACGGCGGAGTAAGCTACACTAACGATGTAACTGCAAGCCAGGTAAATTGGACAAGCATGGATAACGGATTTTCTACAACTCAATTTTTTTCTGTTGCCCTTGACCATGCAACTCAAAATTCTCCTTTAATTGTGGGCGGTATGCAAGACAACGGAAATATGTTGGACACAACCTGGAATGCAAATTCAAACTGGTATGTTCTTCCTTACGGCGGTGACGGATGTATTTCTGCCGTTGCAGACGGCGCGCAGTATATCTACTTCTCAACTCAAAACGGAAACATTATGGAAGGCAGGCTGTCCGATCAACAAGGCGCTCTTATTAAACCTACCGGTGCAAGCGGATTTATGTTTGTTACTCCTTATGTGCTCGACCCTTCAGACAGCAAAATTATGTTCCTTGCCGCCGGTGTCCATATCTGGAGAAATTCAGACGTGCTTAGCATACCAATCGGAACAGACTCTACCACTTCAATTAACTGGACTGAGTTTACAAACATAAATACAAGCGCAGGTATTAGCGCACTTAGCGTATCGCTACAGCCATCGCATATTTTATATTACGGAACTAATAATGGAAAACTTTTTAAAGTAGCTAATGCTGATCAAGGCAATCCTTCTTCAACAGATATTACTGGAAATAATTTTCCGCAAGGATTTATTAACAGCATTTCCGTCGACCCGCAAAACGCAAATAATGTTATGGTGGCTTTTTCAAATTATAACATCATAAGTATTTTCTATACCAGCGACGGCGGAACAACATGGGATGCAGTTTCAGGTAATCTTGAACAAAACCCCGATGGAACAGGAAACGGACCCTCTGTTCGTTCCGTAAAAATTCTAAACGTTAACGGAAGTAAAATATATTTTGCGGGGACAAGCACCGGACTGTACTCTACCGCAAGCTTAAACGGAACGTCAACTACCTGGGTACAACAAGGCGCGGATAATATCGGAATGGTTGACGCCGAAACAATAGACACAAGAGATTTAGACGGGACGGTTGTTGTCGGTACTTTTGGAAACGGTGTTTATAGTGCAAAGATACTTGTTACAGGCGTTAAGAACGAAAGCAATATCCCGCTTGCGTATACTCTTGATCAGAATTATCCTAATCCGTTTAATCCTTCAACCAAGATTAGATTTAGCCTAGCCGCAAGTACAATTGTTTCCGTTAAAATCTTCAACTTGCTGGGGCAGGAGGTAAAAACACTTGTTAATAATGAAATGCAAGCCGGCTCTTACGAAGTAAATTGGAATGGCGATAATAATTTTGGGCAAAAAGTTTCAAGCGGAATTTATTTATATACCATCAATGCGGGTAAATTTATTCAATCCCAAAAGATGATACTCTTAAAATAATTTTTGCAAGAATATAAATTGAACAGCAGTATAAATGAACTCATTAATAGACCTTCTCTTCCGATTTTTCTGAGTCAGCTGCATCAGCCTCTATATCACGAAGGTTTTTTTCCATAAATTCACCATCCGGAGTAAGGAGTTGCTTGTAATATTCATGCTGGATAACAAGGTTCATTATTTCGTTTGTGCCGGTCCAAATCATGATGAGTCTTGCGTCGCGCAGCAGTCTTTCGATCGGGAAAACACTTGTATATCCGATTCCCCCCATGACTTGCATGGCTTTATTTATAACTTCCCATGCGGTGTCAGTGGCAAATTTTTTCGATTCTGAGACGAGCCGTCGCTGCAATGACGCATCTACACTGCTGTCAATTGCCTGCGCCGTAGCATGAACTAACGCTCTGGCAGCATCTAATTTCGTTAAACTGTCGGCTATCATAAAACTAACTGCCTCAAAGGATCGGATTTTCTGTCCAAAGGCTTTCCTCTTGTTGCTATAACGAGCGGCGATCTCGAGAGCAGCGCGAGCCATTCCTAAAGCTCCGGCAGCGCTTGTCATCCGCTCAGGTATCATCATCTGATTAAAAATTTCATTTGCATCGTTCTCCTTCCCAATGAGATTTTCTTTTGGGACTCTCACATCACGAAAAACGATTCTCCCTGTCCCGCCTCCTCTTGTTCCCATCAATCCATAAAGGTGGTGTACTTCAACACCCATTTCCCTGTCAACAAGGAACGCACTCATTGAATTTTTTCCTTTCGCATCATCCCGGGTGCGGGCATATATAAAAAAGTAGTCGGCTCCTTCAGCGCCTACAACGAATCTTTTCTGTCCGTTCAGGATATAATAATCGCCATCTCGTCTTGCGGTCGTCGTTACGCCGAAAAAGTCTGATCCGCCTCGTGGCTCCGTCAAACCTTCTGCCGCTGTCAATTTTCCTGCTATCGTCGGGGCAAAATATTTCTCCTTTTGTTCCCGTGATCCGAACTTATTTATTGCTTCGCCGACTATGCTCACCAACGAGTAAAGGCAAGGCAATGCCGTCCCCAATACTCCGATTTCCTCCAGAGCTACCACTTCTTCTTTCCATCCCAATCCGCGCCCTCCATACTCTTGAGGAAATCTCAATCCCAATAATTTTCTCTGAGCAGCTTTCTCAATGAATTCCCTCGGATATCTCACTTTATCCGCATCAAGATCTAACAAAAGTTGACGCGGCACATCTTCCTTAACAAAAGCCCGCATCTCAGACTGAATTTGCAATTGAATATCCGTGTAAATGTTCGGGTTCATGGCTTATCTCCAATATTAGTTAGATTTTTCGATTGGTGTCTTCCCTCAATTTTTGGTATGTCATTTTTCCTTCAGTCCAGACTATTGCCTCTTTCCCGGGGAAGCGATCCGCAGCGAAATCCAAAACCTCGTACAAATTCATACTTACCTCTTTTTTAATCTTTGAAACATATTTTAACATATTGATTGATATCCTCCGAGAATTCCATTTTTCGATAAAACGATCTGCCAAAGCTGATTTCGACTTCTTGCCCGAAACGCACCGGCGGAGGAAATTAAAAAATATTTCCACATTCTGTAAAAGCGTTCATCATACTTATCTTTAATTTTATTCCAACTGTTTTTAAAATTATCGTACCAAGCCATTAATGTTTTATCGTAATCTGCGCCGATGTTGTGCCAATCCTCCATCACAAATAAACCTTCTATTGCTTTACCGAGTTGAGCTACAGAAGGCAGCATACCGTTGGGGAAAATATATTTATGAGTCCAAGCGTCTGTGCTTTTTAAAGAGCGGACATCGCCAATTGTATGAAGTAAAAAAAGTCCGTTATCTTTTAAACATTTGTTAGCAATGCTAAAATATTCCCGGTAATTCTTATAGCCAACGTGTTCAATCATTCCAACGCTTACTATTCTATCAAACTTTTTCCGAAGGGACTCCTTTGGAGCATTCACATCGCGATAATCCATAAGCCGGAATTCAACAGGAAGACCCCCGCATAACTTTCTACCAAGCTCTACTTGCTCTTTTGAAACCGTAATTCCAACTGTCTCAACATTATATTTTTCAGCCGCATATTTACCAAAAGCTCCCCAGCCGCAACCAATATCGAGCACACGCATACCGGGTTCAAGATAAAGTTTTTTACAGATTAACTCTAATTTATTCTCTTGAGCTTCGTCCAATGTCTTTGCATCTTTCCAATAAGCGCAGCTGTAGTTCATCCGTTTATCGAGCATGTTTTGAAATAGTTCATTGCCTAAATCATAATGTCTTTCACCAACTTCAAAAGCTTTACGGCGGGATTGCATATTTATAAGATAAAATCCGGCGAGCTGGAGGGCAACTTTGTAGTTCCTGCGCAATTTTTCTTGAAGATCTGCACGCACTATTCTAAATATTAATGCATCAATATTTTCCGCATCCCACCATCCGTCCATATAGGATTCGCCCATGCCTAATTCCACTTCCGTAATCGCACGCTTATAAAATCTTTCATCATATACTTGAATATCCCACGGATTGCTGCCATTAATTTTTACTCCCGCAAGTCCCAAAACCCTTTCAGTTAATTTTTGATATCGCGAACTCATAAATGCTCCACTGATATTTCTTGTTTGCTTCAATCTCAACAGATACACCATGCACATTTTTCTTTGCTAAAGATAATAAATTTGCTTTCAGATTTCCATTCACTTGGGCATTTAGTTCTGCTGTCGTATTGTTTAAGGCAGGTTCTATGAATTCTTTCACAGTCGGCGCTTTAGCAGATAAAACCGGTATTAACCCTTAACTTAAAAACCATTCTATAACCTGTCTAATTACTTCTTCCCGATAAAATCAAGTATTGCATTAATAAATGTCAGTGGGTGGGGTGGGCATCCCGGTATATATAAGTCAATTTTTATTTTGCTCAAAAAGCTTCGGTTTAATACTTCCGATTCTTCAAATACTCCCCCGCTTATAGTGCAAGCTCCAACCGCAATTACTATCTTCGGGCTGTTCACGCTTTTATAAGCGTCCATTAAAGCCGGAGCCATATTTTTCGTGATAGGACCTGTAATTACTATTCCGTCTGCATGTCGTGGAGAAGCCACAAAATCAATTCCAAATCTGCCCATGTCAAAATTTACATTTCCACAAGCAGCAAGCTCCATCTCACATCCGTTGCAGCCTCCGGCAGATACTTGCCGTAGCTTTAATGAGTGCCCAAATATTTTATGAATTTCCTTTCTCGACTCAATCGCTTCCTTTTCGTAATCAGCAAATAAATTTCCCGAAGTAATTATTAATTTATTCCTTCCGGTGCTGCCCAATTTATATTCATTCGTAAATTTAATTGCTCCCGCCTGACAAGCACTTTCACACTCTCCGCAGAATATACATTTACCCAAATCAATCGAAAGAGGATTTACTTTTATTGCGTTCGTCGGACAAACATTTTCGCAGTCTGAACAACCGCCGGCGCATTTTGACTCGTCAATTACCGGGTATCCTCGATGTGTAGATAAAATCTCTGCGTTTTTAATATCAGGAATTGCCTGGTAACCGTGCTGTCTTCTAAGTTTAATTAAGTCTAACATTTTTACCTAAACTAATTTTACAAATCGAATCCACTGTAAGAAAGATTAAAGCTTTTATTGCATAAAGGGAAATCAGAAATTCCTTCATTCCGCACTGAAAGCGAAACAGCAAACCAATTATGAAACGAGGGATCCTTTATTTTTATTCTCTTAATTTTACTATCATTGCCGGTTAGAATAACATGAGCAATTTCACCGCGCCACCCTTCTACCATCGAAACAACTAATCTATTTGGCTCGAGTAGGAGTATAGCATTATTCGCCTTTCCCTCTGTAAAATTTCCCAATTGATCATTAATAATCTTTACCGATTGTTGTATCTCTATAAACCGAATGTAACTACGCGCAAAAACATCACCCGAATCTAAGGTAAGCTTATGCACAGGAAAAAACTCATAAGCGCCGAACGGATGATCTGAACGTATATCAACAGCAACCCCGCTTGCTCTTGCAGAAGGTCCTACCATTCCAATTTCTAATGCTGTAGCCTTATCAACAACACCTGTCTTTTCAAACCGCTCTAAAACAGACGCTGAAGAAAATAAAACCTCTGCGGCAAGAGCAGTCTCATCATTCACCTGATTTACAGTGGATGATATTTTCTCTCTAAGTTCCTGTGAAATATCAAAATTTACTCCACCCGGTATGATTAAGCTTCTACCAAAACGATTTCCGCATATTGCCATAGTTGTATTAATAATTCTCGTCCTGAGCGCACCAAAAACCGAGTTCCCCGTTAAATATCCAACATCGTTTGAAAGAGCTGACAAGTCTCCTAAATGTATTGCAATTCTTTCTAACTCAAGAGCTATAGTACGTATTAACTTTGCCCTTCTGGGTATGGATGTATTGGCAAGTGATTCAATAGCTCGTGCAAATGTTCCGGAATGCCCTATTACGGTGTCACCCGCAATAGATTCAGAAAGCTTTTGAAGGTATATGGGACGAGCATTGTTTTTTACAAACAGTTCCTCTACTCCCCTATGCTGAAATCCAAGCTTTATTTCAAGATGATATATCTTTTCACCATGACAAGAAAATCTAAAATGTCCGGGTTCTATTATTCCTGCGTGAATTGGACCAACGCCTACTTCATGAACCTCCTCCCCCTTCATACTAAAAAACTCATAGGGAATTTCGGAACTATCGATTCCCGCAATACCTTTTCGTAACGGCTTTAACCAGGGATGACCTTCCGGCTTTATCTTGTATTGCTCAAAAAATTCTCTTTCAAATAAATGAGCCGAAGGTATTTCTGGAGTGATTGATTGATATTCTTTTTGTGATGTAAACTTAGTTGAAGCGATAAAAAGCTTTGAAGCATTATCATCAGCGGCAATTGCATACAGTACCACATCACCGTTTTCTGTATCCCCGAAAAATTGTACTAATCTTTTTCCGCCTTTAATTTTCTCTATTAATTGATCTCTTAAATCTTCTACCTTCAATCGCGGAATATCGTTTAACAAAACCGACTGAAGATTTTTTATTTCTATCCAGCTCAATTAAAACTCCAAATTAATGAAAGAAACCGGCGGCATTATTCAAAAGCGTAAACATTTGCTGCGGCATATTTATTCCGATTATCAATAGAATGAAAAGCAAAACTAACTGCGGAGCATAAGCGCTAAAACCTAATCTCTGGTCTTCCGGTTGTTCAGGTGATACTTCACCGAAAGCCATCTTAAATACTGTGCCGCCCATTCCAAACGTTATTATTATTAAAAATATAAAAAACGGTATTGCAAGCCAGCTCAGTCCGCTTAACCAGAGGGCTTTGACTATTAGAAACTTACTTAAGAAAACTGGAAAAGGAGGCATCCCGATTATTGCCAGCGTTGAAGCAATCCATAGCCATCCGGTACGTGGATCTTTCTTTAACAATCCGTTAACGTCGTCAATCTTTTTACTTTTATACAAATGAAGAATATTTCCCGATGTTAAAAACAACGAAGCTTTTGATAAAGAGTGAGCAAGAATATGAAGCATTACTGCAAAGACGCCAAACTTTCCCAGCGATATTCCTATGAATATAATTCCCATATTTTCTATCGATGAATAGGCAAGCATTCGCTTGTAGTTTTTTAGCCTTAGCATAAATACTGCGCTAACCATTATCGATAGAAAACCTGTTAAAAGAAAAAGAAAGTTTGAGAAACTTTCTAAATGTGCGTGTATTAGAATTTCCTGCACCCGAATTAAACCGAGCAATGCGGAATTAAGCAGCGTACCTGATAGTAATGCGGATACTGGCGAAGGAGCCTCAGAGTGTGCATCCGGAAGCCAGGCATGTATAGGAGCTATTCCTATCTTTGTTCCAAGCCCTACAAATATAAAAGCAAATGAAACTTTTAACCAGAATGGATTTATTTCTGCTGCCCGATTATATAAATCATTAAAGTAAAGAGAGTTTATGCTTCTGCTGCCGATTGAAAGAAGAATTATTCCGACAAACGCCAGCGCTATTCCTATTGAACAGATAAAAACATATTTCCAAGCAGCCTCAAGCGACGATTTCTTCTTTTCAAAATAAATAAGTATTGCACTTGTCAATGTTGTTGCTTCTACAAATACCCATAACAATGCCAAATGTGTCGATAAAATTACTCCGGTCATTGCAGTAACAAATAAAAGAATCTCTATAGTGTAAATCGATTCCTGCTTAGCATTCAAGTTGTGAGCTTTAAAGTAAAACAAGCTGTAAACCGAAACACTTGCAAACACAATAGTCATTACCGAGAAAAAGAAAATTCCGATAGAATCAAATTGAAAATATGATATCAACCAATTAGGAAGTATGTACCATTGAATATTTAACCATTGAGCGATAGTTATTAAAATATAAACAATAGCAGTGCCGAGTAATGCAATACGATTGACAATTTTATTCTTAACAATCAAACTTATGACGCCGAATAACACTGGAATAAATAGCACTATACTTATCATCGTTAATCCTTCAATTCAGTCAATACGTCAATATGATTACCATCGTACATCTCCTGGATTTTATTAAAGAAGATTACAAACAAAAAAATACCGACGAACAAATCCAAAAGAACGCCAATATTTACGAGCATCGGCATTTCGTTAGCAACAGAAAGCGATAGAAGGAAAATCCCGTTCTCTAACATCATGTAGCACAAAATATGAGTGATGATTCTTTTACGGTTAACTATCAAAAATAAACTTGCAACGATAAGAACTATTGAAATTCCAAAGTAAAGAGGTTTAATTCCTGCATTCGTTTTGGCTGCCCAGAATGCTGCTACAAACCCGAACATAAAAATAGCGCTTGCAATAAGCACGGAATAAAATTGTGATATGTATGGCTCTATCTCTCTACCGATTTCATTTTTACGAATAACTTTTAATAAAAAATAAGGTATAACAATAGTCTTAATAATCAGCGTCTCAACAATTAGAAATGCAATATTTAGCCAGTTGATTTCTTTTATATCTACAACTACCAGTAAAAAAAGAAGTGTGCCTTGTAAAGCCAAAATTTTTACGTATGCTTCTATCCTGCTTGCGGCAAAAACGTACAGCATACTAGTACCAAGCAGAATTATAATTATGTTCGACATTAAAAACCTCCCCGTAAAAAGAAAGCAATCACGGCAAAAGCCGTTAACGAAAGAGCTGTCATTAGAAAAATAAATTGTGGGACGTGAGAAATCCTTAATCGTGCAATTAAAGATTCAACAAAACCGACTACCATAAAAACCAAAAAGAGAATAAAAACAAACAACGGTAACGCCGCCGCTAATGTTAAAAAGGAGGGAATCAATAAATTTGCAATAAGCATAGAAATAATCACCATCTTTAATGACGTTGCATATAAAATAAATGCAAGGTCGGGACCTGAGTAATCTAAAATCATTACTTCGTGAATCATCGTAAGTTCAAGGTGAGTATTAGGATCGTCAACCGGAATGCGGCTTCCTTCTGAAAGCAGCATAATGAAAAGAGAAACCACCAATAAAATTTTTACAAGTACTGTATAGCCGGCACTCATATTTAGCACAGAGAAAATTGCATTGAAAGAAATTTGATTTGTTAATAATGCAAGAGAACCCATAATAATGAAAAAGGCAGTTTCAACAATTGTAGAAAAAGTTGCTTCTCTACTGGCACCCATTCCTTCAAAGCTGCTTCCGGTATCAAGAGCAGCTAAAATCATCATAAATTTCGAAAGTCCTAACGCATAAGAAAATAAAACAAAATCACCCGGCAAGCTTATTACTGAACCGGCAAAAGGAATCGGGACAATCATCAAAGCAAAAATTGTTGCTGCTATATTTAGAGAAGATGAAATCTGAAACACGAAAGAAGTGGTTTTGCTAATTACCTCTCCTTTCCGGATAAGCTTAAAGAAATCAAAATATGGTTGAAAAACAGAAGCGCCTTTTCTACCCGCCCAGATAGCTTTTACTTTATTTATTAATCCCGTAAAAAAGAAAGGAGAAATAATTATTAATATGAACGGAATAAATTTCATTTTAGCTTACTCCTAAAATCCAAATGAGAAGGAATACTAAAAAGATTAATCCGTAGATGATATACTGCTGCATCTTGCCGCTTTGTATCCACGAAAATAGATTTAAGGATTTCTTTAAGAATTTAAGATTAGGTTGAATTAGAAATCTTTCAAAGAAATCCTGTGAGTGGCTTTCTAAAGATGCTTCTTTAGGAAAGAGCACAGGTTCTTTCTCTACCTGAATTTTCTGCGGAACGAATTCTGAGACAAGATTCAAAAAGGGCTGTGCATAAGAACTGCTTGAATATTGTAACCGACTGCTGCTTTGTTGATAGCCGCAATCCCATGTTTTAAATACCTCAACTTTCTTTTTCTTTAACAAAAGCAAACGGATTAAATAGAAGAAAACTATTAATGAACCAAAAATTAAAAGGTAATTAGAAAGCAGCTTCAAGGTCGTTTGAATTTGCGAGAAATCAGCAACAGAGTTGGCAGGCAAAAATTGTCTTACCGCATTACCGAGAAGCTGGAAAGCCAGGTACGGAAACAAACCCAACGTGAAAATTATTACTACGAGAAATATCATTGGCACCAAAAGAGACAAATCCTTTTCATTTGGTTGACCATGTAGCTGAGAACGCGGTGATCCAAGAAATGCAATTCCGAATACTTTTGTAAAACTCAACAGCGCCATTGCTCCAACAAATGCTAAACCCGATATGCCTAGCACTGCAAAAATATTGATTGCAAGATTGCTAACTGAAAAACATTTTATTAATCCAAGGTAGATTAATAATTCACTTACAAAACCGCTTAATATAGGCAATCCGCTAATTGCAAGAGCTGAAATTAAAAATAAAAATGAAGTCACAGGCAAATATTTAATTAGTCCACCAAGCTTATCGACATTTCGTGTGTGAGTCTGAGTGTAAACAACTCCGGAGCCGTAAAATAAAACACTCTTGAAAGTGAAATGATTCACCACGTGTAACATTGCTCCGAAAAACCCCAATAGTGCAATCGTATTATTATTGTATGCTAATCCGAGCATTCCGGTACCTATGCCGATTCCAATGATCCCAATGTTTTCAATGCTTGAGTATGCTAATAACTTTTTCATATCCTTTTGAGAGACAGCATTGGCAATCCCGGTTAAACCGGTAATTAGAGAAACGGCAAGAACAAAATATGCTACAGTTGCATTAGGCGTTCCGCTAAGCAAAACAATTCTAAGGATTCCATAGATTCCGGTTTTAATCATTACACCAGACATAAGTGCTGAGACTCCCGTCGGTGCTGCCGGATGAGCTTTTGGCAACCAGGTATGCATCGGAACAAATCCTGCCTTTGTGCCAAATCCAATAAAGAAAAGAACAAACAACAAAACTGATATGAAGCTTGAATTATTTAGTACATTTTTGAATGAATAAAAATCAAGAGAACCTGAAGATGCGGAAATCCAGGCAAATGCGGAAATTAGAAAAGCCGCTCCTATCTGCATAGCTATCAAATAATAAATACTAGCCTTGCGGACTTCGATTTTATTATTTTCAAAACTAACCAAAAAGAATGAGGAAATTGACATCACTTCCCAGACTATCATAAATAACATAGCATTCTGAACTATAACAACAAGCAGCATCGAAGCAACCATCAACCCTAAAAAGAAATAATATGATGATAAAGCAGATTTATTCCCCGAATACATTTTCATATAACCTTTGGAATAAATTGCGGCAAGCAGAGAGCCTAAAGAAATGATGAGAACAAACATTGCTGCCAAAGGGTCTAACCGGAGAAATGAAATCCCAATTGGTTCCGAAAAAAATAATTGAATTTCTATTTGACTTCCTGTAAATAAAACTCTTAAAGTTTCCGGTAGAATAAAAACTTGAGCTAATACAGCAAAAGAGAGAAAACCTATTCCCTTAAATTTTTCTTTTATAAATACGGAAAACAGTCCGCCGATAAAAAACAAAATAGTTCCGGCCAATATATAGCTCATTAAATGAGATTACCTTTCTTTTGCCAATCAAGTTCTCTCAAACGAACATAATCCAATATCTCCTCTTTTTTAATTTGTTTCTTAAGCATTTCCAAAAATGTTATATCCTGGCATAAATAGGATAATTTAGAAAGGACATTTAGGTGCATTTTAGGACTTGAGGTGAACAAAATAAAAAGAGTATGAACCGGTTGTTTATCCAGCGCGCCAAATTCCAAAGGCTTAGCCAAATAACAAATTGAAATACTTGCATTATTTACGTCGGTTACAATAGGGGTGCGGGGATGCGGGATTGCAATTCCGTTGCCAATTGCTGTTGGCATTAACTCTTCACGGCTTAACAGTGCATCTAAGATTTCCTCCTTCGATAAATTTCTCGGGGTATTAATCTTTTCTAATGCAATTTTCAGGACATCTTTTACATTTTCAGCGGTATCTAAAGGCAAAATCCCGCCTTTTTCAATCAACTTAAATAAAACTTCGGAACTTTGGGAAGCTGCTAAATTTATCAATGAAGGCGATAGTTCAATCTTATTGCTTAAAATCCATTCATTTATTTCAGCGCGATTAAACCGGTATTGATGATTTATCCGGTAACATGGGATTTTCTGATCTTTTATCCATCTATAAATCGTTTTTTCAGACACCTGAAAAAGATTAACTATATCTTTTATTTTTAATTCCATATAAACTCTCTGGAATCAAATTTACATAATTTTCTAATAAAGTCTAAATATTGGATTAGATTATCTTAATTGTCCTCTAATGTACTGAGTTTGGTACTTCAAGATATAAAGAATTCGCCTATTTGTTCTTGATATCGATGTTTTAGAGAATACCGGTCAGCCTTCGATGATAGTTTATTTGACCCAGATGGTAGTTCAAATGTCCATAAAGATGAATTATTAAATATTCCGTTGATACCTCATTGTTGGATAATTTAACCGGAAATGTTTTCTTTAAGTCTGATTCAGTCAAAGATCCTAAAACACGGGTTATAACTTTCTTTGCTTCATCAATTCCGGCAAGAAGATTTTCCTTAGAAATATTTTTCGCAGAGAACTCCGCATCTCTATTACGAATGTATTCGGTATGACCCAGTAAATTCCCTATCATATATCGCAGCCCTCCGGTAATATGCATGCAAAGATTTCCGGCTGAATTCTTTATCTCATTTTTTATAATCCAAAGATTACTTTCAGGCTCATAAGCCGAGATTTCGTCTCTTAATTTATTCAAATCTTTTTCAAACAATGTGATGATTAAAGGTATAGTCATAATAAACTCCAAGTTATGTATATTAAACTTAATACATACGGAGGAAAATCTAATTGATAAAAAATACACTCAAAAAAATAATCATTACTTGAATTCACCTCCATCAGAAACTATATCTTTTGAAATAGACGGTGGTTCACTGTCCTTTCCGGTTCCCCAATTTTTATTTGGTTTATCGCCCATAACAAAAACTAACTTACCTCCGTTTGCGACTGCATCATAAGGAATATAGGTTTTGTTCCATTCTTTTCCGTTAAGGGTAACGGATTGTATATAAATATTCTCTTTTGAATAATTTATAGCTTCAGTTGTAAATGTTTTACCGTTTCCTAATTTCATTGTAACCTTCTTAGCGCAAGGAGTGCCGATTACATAAAAATTATTGCTGGGGCAAAAGGGGTATATTCCCATTGTATTAAATAGAAACCATGCTGACATTTGTCCGCAGTCGTCATTACCGCTGAGAGAGTTCGGCTTATTACCATAGAATGTAGTCTCAATTCTTCTAACAAGCTCTTGCGTTTTCCAGGGTTCGCCGGCATAATCATACAAATAGGTAATATGATGTGAAGGCTCATTGCCGTGCCAGTATTCACCTATTCGCCCTGCTATATCATCGTTCCCGGTAGCGATACTTTCTGATTTTTTTTCCAAAAAGAGAGTATCAAGTTTTTCGGCAAAATATTTTTTGCTGCCCATTAGATTTATTAGTCCTTGTACATCCTGCGGGACAAACCACGTATATTGCCAGTTTGTACCTTCTGTAATATCGCGCTTAGTCATATCGTCAATATACTCATGCGGATAAAACGGCATTCTCCAATTTCCTTTTGAATCCTTACCGCGCATTAGTTTTGTAGAAGGATCAAAAAGATTTTTATAATTCATTGCTCTGTTCATAAAATATTTATAATCATCTTCCTTACCGAGTTTTTTAGCTGTCTGTGCAATGCAGTAATCGTCGTATGCATATTCTAAAGTCTTGGATACTGATTCATTCTCCTTGTCAAATGGTACATAACCTATCTTTGCATATTCCATTACATTGTCGTAATGAGGATTCATTGCTGTGGTTTTCATTGCGTTATATGCCCGCTCATAATCAAAACCTTTAACTCCTTTCATAATAGCGTCAGCAATTACTGCTACGGCGTGATAACCTATCATGCACCATGTTTCGTTATTATTTAAGGACCAAATTGGAAGCAAATGCTCGACACTTTGATCGTAATGAGCAAGCATAGAATTAATCATATCGGCGTCGCGCTTTGGTTGGAGTAAAACAAACAACGGATGCTCTGCACGAAAGGTATCCCACAAAGAAAATATAGCATAATTAGTAAACCCTTTTGCAGTATGAATATTTTGGTCAAGTCCACGGTACTGTCCGTTTATGTCTTCATAAATTGTCGGCACTAGCAGTGCATGATATAGTGAAGTATAAAATGTTTCTTTTTCATCTTGCGAGCCTTCTATTTGCATCATCTGCATTTCTTTGTTCCATTTAGCGCGGGTGTCTCTTACGACTTTATCAAAATCCCATCCCGGTATTTCGGCATCAAGATTCAAAAGTGCGTTTGCCGTGCTGACACCTGAAATGCCAACCTTCACCATTATGACTTCATTTTTCTTTGTAGAATACGTGGTATAGTACTGCAAATCGGAGCCCGCGGCTTCGTACCTACTTCTAAATCTTGGTGTATTATAAACAACAGGCTTTCCGCTCATCATTATTCCAAAGCTATCATAAGGACGAGAATACCTTGCGGCAAAATAAAGGTATCGTTCCTTTGCCCAGCCATTTACTAAATGAAAACCTGTAATAAGAGTTTTGCTTTCGCGTCTTACATCAGACCAAATAACTTTCCATTGAAGCATCTCTGCTAAGTCCATCATAATGTTTGCGCTATCGGTTTTGGGAAAGGTAAACTTTAAGATTCCTGCGCGTTCTGTCGCGGCAAGTTCAACTAAAATACCGTGCGGAAGCTTCACCGAATAATACCCTGCTTTGACTACTTCATCTTTATGAGAAAAAGGAACGCAATAGCCTGAGTCAGGATCCTGGTAGTAACTAATATCTTCATTCGGTGATTTTTTTTTGACTGTGCCGGGAACAAATTTCATGTTACCAACAGAAGGCATGATCAGAAAATCCCCGAGATCAGGAATTCCAGTTCCGCTTAAATGCTGCATACTAAAACCAATTAATACACTATCGTCATATTCATAGCCTGACGCTGTTGCCCAGCTTCGTCTATCCGTATCGGGACCTAATTGAACCATTCCATGGGGAGCAACCGGACCGGGATACACATTCCCCTCTCCCTCGGTTCCTATAAGCGGATGGATATAATCTACGAGATTTTCGACCTTGTTTTGTGCTTGGATAAAAGTACTAACTAAAAAAAACAATGCAGTTATAAAGGCAAGTAAAATAAATGAATTATTAGTTTTCATACTTCACGCTTTCAATTTAAAATCCTATATGAGCGAAGAGAAATTAAGTTAGTTTGTAAAAAATAAGTACAAAATAATTATAGTCAATCCCTATGTTAAATAGTCTTGGATAATTCCAGAGAATTGTATAAGTCATATCTAAAAACTATATAAAATATATAAGAGGTCAAAAAATATAATTATATTAATAACTCATGTAACGCAACCTTTGGAGAAATGTAGTAATGGAATAGCCAATTTTCTCAATTATTCCAACATTCCATTACCCCAAAGAGAAATCCTTTGTGTGCAAAAGAAAATAATGATCGAGTTAAGAAAACCATTATAACCAAAAAATAACTTAATGAATTTGAACAGCCCAAATCGGCATAGAAAAAAATCTTAATTGTTAGGTTACTACTAATTGATGGCTATTCGAAAGGATGATATTTTATTTATATTTAAAAATAATTTCTACTTTTAGCGATAAGCGAGATTATTTTCGTAGCTGGCTTATCTGCTTCAATTATTTTCCTTAAAAGAAATTTGAAAAATTGCACTTCATTTCAATAACTCATACCTAAAAAACCCTACGAAATAGCGTAGGTTTTACCCCTCTTTTTTCTCACAGCACTTCGATTTTCTTACCTCCCCTATATTTCCTCTCCCTCATAAATAAATACCCCCTCAGAATCGATTTTCACATTCTTACCCGTTAATGAAACCATCAGTCTGTTTCAACGGAGACATTACCGGCTTTATCCGCCCGGAAATAAACTACGATGGAAATAAAGCCTGGAAAAATGTTAAAAATCTAAAAATAAATTTTATCTAATAAATTATACAATTCAACTTAAATGTCTTTAACTTTGTAATATATATAAGTTTATTCAGTTAATTAATATGCGTTTTTTTATTTTTAATCATTCCTACTAATTAAGGTTAAATACTTCAAAATGGGAATTCTAAATATTTCAAATCATCAAGACCATCGTAAAAGATTAAGAAAAAGATTTCTTGAATTAGGAATAAATGGATTGTTACCTCACGAAGTTATTGAATTATTTCTAACCTTTGTAGTTCCTCAGCAAGATGTCAAAGAAGAAGCTCACCAGATAATTAAAAAGTTTGGTTCAGTAAAAGGATTTTTTGAAGCAAGTGATGAAGAACTTTCTGAAATTAAATTCTTTAAAGAAAAAGCTATTTCATTAAGGAAATTTATAAGAGAAGTTTCCTTATTGTATCACAAACAAATTGCCGAAGAAACGTTAATATCATATTCCAAAAAAGAATTGATAGATTACTGTATAAAAAAACTCGGCAACCTTAAAGAAGAAGAATTCTGGATATTTACAATTGATAGCAAGCAGCAGATAATTAAAGAACATTTAATTTCAAAAGGATTAACTGATAAAACTCCCGTTTATCCAAAGCGTATATTAGAGTTAGCGTTAAACGACAAAGCACATTCAATATTAATTACACACAACCATCCAAACGGTAATAACAAACCATCCGATTATGACATTACTGTTACCAAGGCATTAGACATCCCCGCACAAGTTTTAGGTATAATTATCATTGATCATATTATTGTTTCTTCAAAAAACTATTTGAGTATGAAAGAAGAGCACTTAATATGATCGACTCTGAGCTTCAAAAATTATTTCTCAAAGAATTCCCGGAATTAGAAAACAATAGAGCTCAGCGTGAAGCTATTTTTCAAACAGAAGGACCTGCTTTAATAATTGCCGGTCCTGGTACAGGAAAAACTTTTACTTTAGTATTACGTACACTTTATATTATACTTTCGGAACGAGCTAAACCTTCAGAAATAATCCTATCCACTTTTACGGAAAAATCTTCTTTTGAAATAAGAGACCGTTTGAGCCAATTTCAAAAAAAACTTAATGTTAAAATTGATCTTCACGAATTACGCACGGGTACCCTTCATAGTATTTGCGAAAGCTTTATCAGCAGCTATATTAAAAAAACTCCACTCAATAAAAGTTATTCTGTCCTGGATGATTTGACATTATCATTATTTATAAATGAAAACTTTAATGAGGTTGTTGAACCTTATTTAATAGATACCAAGTATTTTGATAAGTGGTCAAGCAAATGGAATACAATTTCTAACCTTTCAATTTATTTTAATAAAATTACTGAGGAACTAATTGACCTAGATGATTTAAGAAATAATAGCAATAATTTTATTAAAATGATTGGCGAGTCATATTCTAAATATCAGTCTTTATTATTTGAAAATAACAAAGTGGATTTTGCTTTCCTGCAAAAAATATTTTATGATTTGCTGCTTGATCCCGCTATAAACAAAAAAATTACTTCTGAAATTAAATATGTTCTTATAGACGAATATCAAGACACTAATTATATTCAGGAACAAATTGCTCTAAAACTATCAGAGTCTAATAATAATATTTGTGTAGTTGGCGATGAGGATCAGGCACTATACCGTTTTCGTGGAGCAACAGTTAGAAATATACTTGAATTTCCTAAAAAATATTCAAGCTGCCGCACTATAAAATTATTAAACAATTACCGTTCTCATGAAAAAATCATCGCCGCATATAACACTTTCATTAACTCAATAAACTGGCATAGTGACGATAAGAAGTCATATTATCGTTTCCCTGATAAAACGGTTAAGGTTGCTGACACAACGAAATCACCTGGTTATCCTGCAGTATTTTCAATCTGGGTTGATTCCGAAAAAGAAGAAGCTAATCGTTTTGCTGATCTCGTTGAATTCCTATTAAAAAATAAAATCGTAAATGACCCCAGCGATATTGCGCTTTTATTAAGAAGCGTGCGTATCGATTTTTCAGGTCCCTTTATTGATGCACTTGCTAAAAAGAATATTAAAGCTTTTTGTCCACGTGCCCGTGCTTACTTCGAAAATGATGAAGTTAAACTGGCTTTCACATGTCTTGCACTTATTTTCGGTTTTATAGATAAAGACCTGAATGATTATTCTCATAAATATATCATCGAAGAAGGATTAGGACTATTAGCTCCTTTTATTGGCACACCGCTAGCTTCATTTATTAAAAGACAAGCAGAAGAATTTTCTAACCTATCCGGTAAAGATACTCTTGATAAAAATATTCCGGATTTCCTTTACCTGCTTTATGCTTATAAACCTTTTTCCGACTTCCTAAAGGATGAAAATCAATCGCGTAATCTTTCAATATTTTCATCATTGCTAAACACCTTTCAACTCTATTATCATTTCCCTGTTATTTCAGCAAAAAATAAATTAGCTGTAAAGCATAATTTGTTTAATAGTTTTTTTAATCTTCTTCTAAACTCCGGTCAAAATGAATACGAAGATGATAATAATCCTATCCCCAAAGGCTATGTACAGATTATGACTATACACCAATCAAAAGGGCTTGAATTTCCTGTAGTTGTTGTTGGTTCATTAGATAAACGTTTTTCAGTTGGGAAAGAAGTTGACCGGCTGCTTTCTCCATTTTATAAAAGAGAAGAATTTGAACCCGAAGATAAAATTACAACTTTCGATCATGCCCGCTCTTTTTACGTTGCTTTCTCACGTCCTCAAAAATTACTTGTGCTTACAAACAGCTCTCAACCCAAACCAATTTTTAATCCAATTTGGGAAGGTCTTGACCAATGGCCGCATGTAAAAAAACAAACTCTTTTAGCTCAGCAATTTCAATCAAAGGCGCCGTTTATCCCTAAGCAAAGTTTATCTTTAACATCACATATAAATATTTATGAAACTTGTCCTCGTCAGTATCAATATTATAAAGATTTAGAATTTACCCCCAGCCGTACTGGTCAGGTTTTATTTGGAACTCTTGTCCATGCAACTGTAGAAGATTTGCATCGAAGTATCATTGAAAATGAATCGGTTGACGAGAAAAAAATAGCTTTAGATTTTGAACAAAATTATAAGGGACTAGTTGCATCTGGTCTTCGTCCGCTAGCTCTACACCAAAAGGAAGCCGCTCTCAAACAAGTCATAACCTATTTCCAAAATAATAAAGATTTACTAAAAAGAGTTATTGATACTGAAGTAGATGTCTCTATTGAAAAAGATGAATATATTATCACCGGTAAAGTTGATCTTTTATTGGGCCGTGATAATAAGCTTGAAGTTCTTGATTTCAAATCTCAGCAAAGACCTGATTCAAAAGATTCAATCCTTGAACGTTATAAAAAACAATTAAACCTCTATGCTTATATTTTAAGGGAGCGTTATAAAAAAGAACCTGAACGTCTTTATATTTACTGGACTGCTGAAGACAAAAGAAAAGATGCGCTTATGGAAATTGATTATGATCCCCAATTAGTTGAAGAAGCGGGCAAACACTTTGATTCAGTAGCTAAATGTATCCTTGATCGTGACTTTGAAATTCATAACTGGCCCGATAAAACAAAAGTTTGCAAAGAGTGCGATTTTAAATTTTACTGCAGAGTGGAGAAATGAAAATAATTAAAATCTTCATCAGTAGTGTTCAAAATGAATTTTCTCAAGAGAGAAACATGCTTTATGAATATCTTTCTACTGATGCTCTTTTAGGCAAATTCTTCGAGCCTTTTATTTTCGAAAACCTTCCTGCTAAAGATCAAAAAGCCGATGAAGCTTATCTTTCGCATGTAAAAAAATCAGATATTTATCTTGGTATATTTGGTAAAAATTATGGCTATGAAAATAAAGATGGATTTTCTCCAACGGAAAATGAATATAATTTTGCGTGCAAAGAAAATAAAACTCGCTTAATTTTTATTAGCAATCATAAAAGCAATGAACGCAATTCAAAAGAACTTGCTTTAATCCATAAAGCCGAAAATGAGGTAATACGAAAAAAGTTTTCATCAATTTCAGAACTCAGAACTTTAGTTTATGCTTCGCTCGTAAACTATTTGGAAGAAAAAGATTATTTACGTACCGTTCCTTTTGATGCCTCAATTTGTAAAAATGCTACATTTGATGATATTGATAATGAAAGAATTTCTGAGTTTGTTGCCTTAGCAAGAGAAAAAAGAAAATTTCCTTTACCTGTATCTTCAAGACCGGAAAAAGTTTTAACCCATTTAGATCTTTTTAATGATGGTAAACTAACCAACGCTTCCATTTTGTTATTTGGTAAAAATCCGCAACATTATTTTATATCGTCAGAAATTAAGTGTGTTCAATTTTACGGTACTGAAATAGTTAAACCTATTCCATCATATCATATTTATAAGGGTGATGCTTTTCAGCTTGTTGATCAAGCCGTTGATTTTGTTCTTTCAAGAATTGACGCCAGAGTAGGTACACGTAATAAATCTAATGCTGTTCCTTTTGATTATGAAATACCTCGATCAGTTGTCTCAGAAGCTATTGTTAATGCGGTAGCACACCGGGATTATACAAGCAATGCATCTGTTCAGGTAATGCTTTTTAAAGACCGCCTTGAAATTTGGAATCCTGGTCAACTTCCTGATAAATTAACCCTTGCTAATTTAAAATTCTCTCACAGTTCAATTCCAAGAAATCCCTTGCTTGCCAATCCTTTGTTTTTTGCTGGTTATATTGAAAAAGTCGGTACTGGTATTCCAGATATGCTTACAAATTGTAAACTAGCTGGACTTAAAGAACCAGATTTTAAAATTGACGATGCTTTCAAAATAATAATTTATCGTGCTATACAAATAACCGGACAAGCTGCCCCACAAGTTAGCGGACAAGTTACCCCTCAAGCTGCCCCACAAGTTACCCCCCAAGCTGAGTCAATTCGACGTGTTGTTTTAGTGCTAAAGGGCGAACTGACAAGAGCAGAAATTCAAGAATTACTTAAACTTAAAGATAGAAAATCATTTATAGCAAACTATCTAAATCCCGCTCTTGAAAGTGGATTTATAGAAATGACTTTACCGGATACACCAACAAGTCCAAATCAACGTTATCATTTAACTACAAAAGGCAAACGTTTTAAAACAAAATTAAATAAAGAGATTAAACAGGAATAAAGGCAAACCTATGTCCAAAATCGAAATCAAAAAAACTGAGCTTGTCTGGAAAGGCAAATACGATGATGAAGGTAAACTTGTTCCGGTTGAAAAACCCGGTCCATATCCCTTCCAGATAATTGAGGTTGTTAACCAGCCCCGCAGCGGTAACGAAGAACTTAAACCACAGCAAAATCTTTTTGATACCTACAAAGGCGATGAAGGCGATACTTTTGAAACCGGCTGGCGCAACAAACTTATTTGGGGAGATAACAAATTTGTTATGTCCTCTCTCCTTGAGAAGTTTGCTGGCAAAATTGATTTGATTTACATAGACCCTCCCTTTGCTACCGGTGCGGATTTTAGAATGAATATTGAAATTGGCGAAAAAGGAGATGAGGTTTATAAAGAACATTCAATTATTGAGGAAAAAGCATATAGAGATACTTGGGGTCAAGGTATTGAAAGTTTTTTAAAGATGATGTATGAAAGAATTTCTTTCTGAAAAAGGCTCAATTTATATACATCTAGATTGGAGAATGAATAGTTATGTTAGATTGTTATTAGATGAAATTTTGGGATTTGATAATTTTCAAAGAGAAATAATTTGGGATATATCCGTCCTCAGCGGTTTCAAATCTTTAGCTAATAATTGGATAAGAGGTCATGATACAATACTATTCTATTCAAAAGATACAAATAACATTATTTTTAATAAACAGACTACAGAACATAGGGAAGAATATATCAAAAGATTTAATAAAGCAGATAAAGATGGTAGGAAATACTTTGATGGAAGAGGAGTTAAACGTTACTTAGACGAAGTTCTTGAAAAAGGTAAGCCGATTGGTGATGTATGGAACGATATTATGTCTTTTCAGCAAATACCTACAGCTGTAGAACGCTTACCTTATCCGACACAAAAACCAGAATTACTTTTGGATAGAATAATAAGTGCTAGTTCAAATGAAGATTCTTTAGTTGTCGATTTCTTTTGTGGTTCCGGTACAACTTGTGCGGTTGCAGAAAAGCTTAATCGCCGCTGGATAGGTGTTGATCTCGGTCGTTATGCAATACATACAACGCGCAAAAGAATATTAGAAATAGCAAACTCAAAGGACTTAAACGATACTTCAAAAAAATATGGCAAACCCGCCCGCCCGTTTGAAATACTTAACCTTGGTAAATATGAAAGACAGTTTTGGCAGGTAAAAGCTTTCAACCGTAAAGATGAAAAACAAGCTTTGTATGAGTACCTTGCTTTCATTCTAAAACTTTATGGCGCTGAACCAATTGCCGGTTCCTCTCACATTCACGGCAAAAAAGGTAATGCGCTTGTTTACGTTGGCGCAGTGGATTCGCCAGTTACAATCCAAGAAGTAAACGATGCAATGCACGACTGCAAAGAAATGGGACAAAAAGAACTCCACATTCTCGGCTGGGAATGGGAAATGGGGATGAATGACACCATTAAAGATGTGGCAAAACAAGGCGGTATAAAATTACTCCCGATAACTATACCGATGGATGTACTTGAACCCGAAGCAGCTAGGAAAGGTGATGTCCGTTTTTTTGAACTTGCTTACTTCAAAGTTGACACAGAAACCGATAATAAAGATTTAAAAATAAAACTGGAAGATTTTGTAGTCCCTCATACAGATTTAATTCCGCAAGAAGTAAAAGACTCAATAAAAAAATGGAAAGACTGGGTAGATTATTGGGCTGTAGATTTTGACTTCAAGAATGATACATTTAATAACACATGGACTTCATACCGGACAAGGCAGGACCGCAAACTTAATTTTACAGCAAAGCATACTTACGAAAAAACGGGAACTTACAAAGTACTCGTAAAGATAATTGATATTTTTGGGATTGATACTTCACAACTTTACGAAATCAAAATTAAATAAGGGGGAAAAATGGCAAAATCTTGGGTACAATACGACAAAGAACTTCCTTTTATTGAAGACCGCAATCCCTGGGATATACCGAATTGCTATTTACGCAAAACCGGAATTAATGAGTTTGAAGTAATTGAAGGCAGAAGACCAAGCAGAATGTTTCTTGTAAATAATCTTCGAAAAGAAATAGATGCGTGGCGTTCAAGCGATTATCCCGGGATAACAAGTACAACTTATGAATTGATAACGCATTGGTTCGAAAACTCACATCAGCCAGTATTTGGAAGTGAACCGTTCAACTTTTATTTCTGTCAGCGTGAAGCAATTGAAACTATAATCTATCTTTTTGAAATTAAACATTTCAATGATATTATTCCCTTAATTCAAGAGTATGCTGAAGAAGATCAAAGTGCTCTCTTTGGTCAAAAAATAGAATTCTCTGAAAGAATGGACGGGAAAAGAATACTTAAAAGATATTTTCCTGAACTTCAAAATGTAGGCGAACAGGAACTCCCGGAAGAAAACCTTTTACGTTATGCCGTTAAAATGGCAACCGGTTCAGGCAAAACAATGGTTATGGCTTTTGTTATTGTATGGTCATTCTTCAACCGCTTGCGTGAAAAAGACAGAAGATTTGCAGATAATTTTTTAATTATTGCTCCAAACGTCATTGTTTATGAACGCCTTGCTAAAGACTATGCCGATGGAAAAATATTTAATGATTTCCCGTTCATTCCAGCCGCTTGGAAACATCAATGGAATCCAAACACAAAATTGCGCGGCGATGAATCTCCGTTAAGTACAAGTGGTAATATCATTGTAAATAACATTCATCAGCTTTACGAATCAAGAATCAAAGAATGGCAACCGGATACAATTGTTAATGCCATTTTGGGTAGAACTCCACAAAAAGATCCTACCAAACCTCCTCAAGTTCTATTGGAAAGGATTAAAGAACTTGATAATCTTATCGTCCTTAATGATGAAGCTCACCACGTACATGATGATGAATTAAAATGGAATGAAGCGTTATTATCAATTCATAATTCAATTCCGGGAGGTTTAACAATGTGGCTCGACTTTTCAGCCACACCTAAAACTCCAAATAATACTTATTATCCCTGGATAATTTGTGATTATCCTTTGGCTCAAGCTGTTGAAGACCGGATAGTAAAAGTCCCGCTCATCGTTCACGGCTTCGATAAGAAAGACCCTGAAAGTATAAACAAACAGAATGTTGTTGTTAAATATGGAGCATGGATTAAGGCAGCTCTTATTCGCTGGAGAGAACATTATGATACTTTTAAGAAAGTTAAAAAGAAACCCGTTCTTTTTGTTATGGCGGAAAAGAATGATTATGCAGATAAAATTGCCGAAGCCATAAAGAAAATCAGTGATTCTGAAAAACTTGGAATCAAAAAAGATGAAATCCTTATCATTCATACAGATTCATCCGGCGAAATAAAAAAAGGTGATATCGAATCTTTACGGGAAGAAGCCCGTGATATTGACAAACCTGAAAACAAAATTAAAGTAATAGTAAGTGTTCTTATGCTTCGTGAAGGTTGGGATGTTCAAAACGTAACGCTTGTTCTTGGATTAAGGGCATTTGATTCTCCGATATTACCTGAACAAGCTATTGGTCGAGGGTTACGCTTAATGAGAGATGTTAGTCCTGATAGAACCCAAACACTTGAAATCATTGGTAACAATAAATTCGAAGAAATCATAAAGCAGCTTGAAGAAGAGGGAGTTGGAATCAGAACTACAAAAACTCCGCCGCCATTACCAATTACAATTGCACCTGAGACAAAAAGATTGGAATATGACATTACAATTCCGGCTACAGATTATTCATATAATCGTGTTTATAAAAGATTAGATGAAATAGATGTATCAAAAATCCCTTCGCTATTTACTTCTTCAAAGTTACAAGAAGATCGAAAAACAGTTCTTAAATTGAATATGTTTCAGCTTGATTACGAAGTTCACACAGCTCCTTTAGAAGAAGATATTCTCGAGCTTGGAAAAGATTTAGTATCTCACATTACCGGCGAAGTAATCCGAAAAGCTCGCCTTACTAATTGCTTCAATATACTCTATCCTAAAGTTGAGCAATACATTTTAGAAATATGTTTTGAAGTAAAACTAAAGAATATTGAAAACGAAAATCTACGTAAAGAATTAAAAGACATAGCAATACGAGAGATTATTATTGATCATCTTTCCGCAGCAATCGGAAATGCTACAGTGGAAAAGAAGACAATTAAAGTCCAAGGTAAACCAATTAGGCTATCTAATACACCGCCATTTACATGGAGACGAAAGCGCGAAAGGTTAAACAAAACAATATTTAATTTTGTTGCCCTTTTTAATGATTATGAAGGTGAATTCGCAAAATTTTTAGATAAATGCGAAGACATTACTGCTTTTGCTGCTTTAGCCGGAACAGATTTTAAGATTGATTATCTAACTTCAAAAGGAGCCATTCGATTTTACTATCCCGATTTTGTAGCTGTTCAAAAAGTTGGTAAAGAAAAGGTTAATTGGATACTCGAGACAAAAGGTCGCGAATTTCCTGAACTTGATAACAAGAACAAAGCAGTTGAACGCTGGTGCAAACAAGTTACTGAACAAACCGGAAAAGAATGGAAATACTTAATGGTGAAACAATCAAAGTTTACTTATGCGTCAAAAAACGTAAAATGTTTTTCGACTTTCCTTGAAGGTTATTTACATGATGAACAAGAGCTCTTGTAATTAAGAAATTAATAAATGTTATTCAAATATGAAGATTCATTAAATTAATATTTATAAAATATGATTATGAGGTTATAAAATGGACTGGAATTATTTACTAAATGATTCAAGATTAAGACCAACAACAAGACAAAATGATGCTCGAAATGAATTTGAAAGCGATCTTGGAAGAATAATATTTTCACCAGCCATCAGAAGGATGCATGATAAAACCCAAGTATTTCCGCTTCTACTCAAAAGGCATTTACACACTCACCTGGGAAAAACTTACCCTGCTTACATCCGCCTTCGGTCTAAAAGCCATCTAAAAATTCCCCGAAACAAATCCCGTTTGGCAACACAGCCCTTGAATTCTAAGCAATTTTTACGTGTCCTATTCAATTAATCTTTTTCATTTCAACTGTTGACAATAATATGATTCCCCAAGCTCTACACTTGTTTACCTGGTGAAGATGTAATGTTGGCTGTTATTAATAAATGGCTATATTTTAGAGACCCCGGGTATGCGGAATAAGTTTTTCACATTTGACTTTATTCTTTTCTCACTATTGATTAAAATTAAATGGTTTAGGATAAATCGTTTCTAGTTAACTTACTTTTGTAATAAAAAAAATATGGAAGTAATGATTGATAAGATGAGAATAATAATTTCTATTATATTTATTTCAATGATAGCAAATGGCTGCGGACTAGTCGATTCTAATTCCAACCTCAAAATAAATAATAATCCTTCCTTCACGATTACCGATACAACCGGATATTCTAAAACAACATTTTCTCCGGGCGAACATTTTGATTTATCATTCACATATGTAAACACTACTACGGATACCTTGACTTATATCCGTGGTAGCTCTGCTCCACCGGTAATCTTTGAAATCTTGAAAGATGACATCGTTATTGCATCATCGGTAGACGGCTATAGCTTTGTTCAAGTTCTTTTGGGCGGTCATTTGACACCAAAAGATACTCTCAAGGGGCAATGGCAGGCACCAAATACACAATATCAGTACCCGAAAGCCATTCTCACTCCTGGTTTATATCAGGCTAAAGTAATATTCCCTACTTTCGGGCAAACGGCGGCTAGTTCTCATTTGGATATTGCATTTTCTATAGTTCAAAAAGACTAAACAAAGGCAAATTATATGAGGCATATATTTTGCGTAGCAATTATTTTGATTATCATAAACGGATGCGGCCAAAATAGTAACCCCGTATCTACTACAAACACAATTACATCCGGATCTCTTAAATATACGTTTTCCACTTCTAAGACATTATATGAAGCGCACGATACATTAAAGGCAACTATGGCAGTTTACAATGACGGCTCTGCTGTTGATTCCATAGTAGTGGGAGATGGTATATTCAGATGGTCTCTTCAAAATGGTAACGGACAAACAATAATGTTTGGTGGAGGCTCTAACAATGTTGTAGAGCTGTTGCCTATAAATCCCGGACAGACAAAGCAAATCTATTTTATCGAACAAATAATAGCTGACACGTCAGGAAAATACCGTTGCTCCGGGATTATATAGCCTGAAGGCTGCCTTGCGTCCAACTTTATCCTTTTCACTTAAATTAACGATTCAATAAACCATAATAAGTAACCATTTTTTGGAGCTGTTAGTCATGGTGGAACATTTATAAATGTTCTTAAGGAAATATTCTCTGTAAGCAGCGTGACTTCTTATATCGTATATTATACGAAAGTTAAATTAATAGACGCATGCGAAGGAAACTGCCTGATGATTGGAGTATTCTAATTATGGAATGGTATAATTACATAGAATGTTTTTTAGCGGGTTTATTCCTTGCAAATTTTGTCCCTCATTTTATTCACGGCATTTCCGGCGAATCATTTCCATCGCCGTTTTCCAACCCGCCAGGGAAAGGAATGTCCTCCCCGATTGTAAATGTTTATTGGGGCTTGTTTAATCTGCTGATGGGTTACCTATTATTCAGGGCAGCAGAAATATCCGATAAAAATATTTGGGCGCTTATAGTACTTTTCGCAGGTATTATACTGATGAGTGTATTTAATAGTATAGCTTTTGCCGGTATTAAACAATAAGCATATACGGCTTTAGCCAAAACATGAGTCCCTTAATGGACTAAAGTCCGGAGGTGGAGTTGAATTTACCAATCCCTCCTGATTGAATCGGGGCAGGCTCAGTTAAAAGTCGGGGCTTCTAAAAAAAATATTATCACATTAAAAGAATAGCGTCCCCTTTTCCTGTTTCCCAATCGACCTCAAATGAATTCCGTGTAGAAATTTTGTGTAATGAAGCGTGAACAGAAAAAGCTGTTTGAGTCCGGTTCCTACCGGACGAGTTCTTTTTCTGTAGTTTACCCCGATGAAAATCGGGCCAAGAAAAGCAAGAATAAATTATGGATCAAATCCAAGGTAAATTGTAAAGTTTTACCCTGCCTGCCGTTAGAGACTGTTGCACAACTCTATTATTTAGTCTCGAACGAAGATAAAGGTTTCAAAAATGTCTAAAAAGAGATTTCTCTCTCCGGTACTAATGACAACTGCTTGAGAAATGCGTTTTTGAGCAAAAATAGGCTAAGAGATTTCTCACCGGCTAAAGCCGGATTCGAAATGACACAAGTGGTCTTTCTTTTAATAAATAAAGGCAATGCCTTTTTCAATAACTCGAAATGACATTTTGGAGTTGTGCAACAGCCACGGTCAGGCAGGTTTATGGTGGGGATTTAATATACAAAAAACGATATTGGCTTTAGTCACATAAACAGCAAATATTGGGCTATAGCCCATGTTTTGTTTTGATAACCCTGCCCGGCATGAATGCCGGGACAATACAAAAAATACTATATTTTAGAAACAGCTTCATAATAATAATTGGAATAATTATTTATTACATTTAAATTTTCATACAACCTCTTAGCCGGGGGAGTGGATTTTCTATAATTTACAACTCGAAAATAAATCCTTTATCCTTTAACTTGTTGTAATTATTCTTATCGAATTTATATAAATGAGCAGCCCTTGTTTTATTGCCTTCCTCTTTTTCTTTAAGTTTCTTAAGAAGATTCATATTTAGTAGTTTCTTCCTAAAATTTCTTTTATCAAGTTTTTTACCCAAGATAACTTCGTAAAGTTTTTGAAGTTGAGGTAATGTAAACTTCTCTGGTAAAAGCTCAAAACCTATCGGTCGGTACATAACTCTTGTTCGTAATTTACTCAAGGATAGTTCAATTATATCTTTATGATCAAAGGGAAGACGGGGAAGTTCATTTAATTTGAACCATTTTACTGCAGTGGTGTCTACCCCGGGCGTTAACGAATAAAATTCAGGACTAACTAGCGCAAAGTGCGCAATTGTGAATACACGCCACGTTGGATATCTATGAACTTTATCAAAGATAGCCACTTCTTCTAAGTAGATACCTTTTACTCCTGTAGTCTCATATAAGATTCTTTCGGTTGCATGTTCAATTAGCTCACTCTTTTTGATAAATCCTCCGGGTAATGCCCACTGACCTTTCGAAGGATTAATCGCACGTTTGACAAGAAGAACTTCAAGGCATTGTTTTTCAAACCCAAAGATTACACAATCGATAGAAATGTTCTTAATTATTTCTTTAAGTATATGAGACATTTGTTGACCATGGTTGTGAATATATATTAAGTATTTAAAATAAATATAGATCATCTGTAAAACAAAAAATATATTAATTTTTAAATTAGTTTTTTAAATTGAAAAGTGTATATTATACACTATATATTTTAATGACTTTGGAAGTGAAGAAATATTTTTTATAAAAAATGGTTTTCAGAACTTCATATAAGTAAAACTAATGTGCGTGGAAATTAAAAAATAATAATATGATTACTATAGGCTATGATATCGGTAGCTCCTCTGTTAAAGCTGCTTTGTATGATGCCGGTACCGGCAGAGCGCTATTGCAAAGTTTTTATCCAAAAAATGAAATGAAGATTGATTCGCTTAAACCGGGCTGGGCGGAACAAGATCCGGAAATTTGGTGGGAAGCTGTAAAAATCGTAACCCGGGAATTACTGTCTGATTCAAGAGTATCTGCAAAGGATATCCAGGCTATCGGAATTACTTACCAAATGCATGGCTTGGTTTTAGTTGATAAAAATCAGAATAGCTTAAGACCTTCAATTATTTGGTGCGATAGCAGAGCAGTCGAAACCGGCAATAATGCTTTTAAAAAGATTGGTGAGAAAAAATGTCTTCAACATGTTCTTAATTCTCCCGGAAATTTTACCGCTTCAAAATTACGATGGGTTATAGAAAACGAACCAAAGGTTTTTGATAAAGTTTATAAATTTATGCTGCCTGGTGATTTCATTGCTATGAAATTATCGGGAGAAATTACTACTACACCCCAGGGACTATCGGAAGGCATTCTCTGGGATTTTGAATCTGATGAGCCTGCTAAATTAATAATGAATCATTACGGCATTGATGAATCCCTAATCCCAAAAATTGTTCCCGGATTTGGATTCCAATGTTCTCTTTCAAAATTGGCAGCAGCCGAAATCGGTCTGAAAGAAGGAACGCCAATAACATATAGAGCGGGTGATCAGCCTAACAATGCTTTCTCATTAAATGTATTACAGCCCGGTGAAATAGCTTCCACTGCGGGAACATCCGGAGTCGTTTACGGTATAAGTGAAAAAATAAAGTACGATATAAAAGGAAGGGTGAACACTTTTGCTCATGTTAATCATACTAAAGAATTAAAAAGATTGGGGATTCTTCTTTGCATAAACGGAACCGGAATTTCAAATAGTTGGATAAGAAAAATGTTGTTCGATTCTTCTGTTTCTTATGAAGAGATAAATCATCTTGCGGATGAAATTAAAATCGGTTCCGGTGACATAACTTTTCTTCCTTTCGGCAACGGTGCGGAAAGGATGCTTTCAAATAAGGAATTAGGTTCTTCGTTTTCAGGACTGAATTTTAATATTCACAACAACAAACATTTAGTTCGCTCTGTTGTAGAAGGAGTCGCATTTTCTTTCTATTACGGTATAAATATTTTGAAAGAACTTTCCGTAAATCCAAAAGTAATCCGTGCGGGAATGGCTAACATGTACTTAAGTAAAATTTTTAGAGATACAATTTCCACTCTTAGCGGAGCTGTTATCCAGCTTTATAATACAGACGGTTCGTTAGGCGCAGCAAGAGCAGCAGCTTACGGCGCTGGTTTTTATACATCTTTTAATGAGGCATTTAAAGGATTGGAATGTTTAACGACCGTTGAACCTGATATTCAGAATAAAGATCAATATTTATCGGCATATAATAATTGGTTAAGAGAATTACAAATTAAATTAAATAATCAAGGTGCACAAAATGAAGCTTAAACTAACTCTTGGAGATAATGAATATTTTAAAGGGATTGATCAAATAAAGTATGAAGGGAAGGATTCCCGGAACACATTGGCTTTTAAGTGGTATGCTGCGGATAAAGTTGTAGCCGGTAAAACAATGCAGGAATATCTTAGATTTGCAACTGCATACTGGCATTCGTTCTGCAATACTGGTGGCGATCCATTTGGACCGGGAACAAAAAATTATCAGTGGAACAACTCTGATGATTCTGTAAAAAAAGCAAAAGCAAAAATGGATGCGGCGTTTGAATTCATTACAAAAATCGGTACTCCGTTTTATTGCTTCCATGATCTCGATATTATCGATGAAGGTTCGTCTATTGCTGAATCCGATAAGCGTATAAATATTATGGTTGAATATGCAAAAGAAAAACAAGCGGCTTCCGGTGTTAAATTACTTTGGGGAACATCTAATCTTTTTTCTAATCCCCGCTATATGAACGGCGCCGCCACAAATCCCGATTTTAATGTAATCGCTTACGCCGGTACTCAAGTTAAACGTGCTATTGATGCAACGATTGAACTCGGCGGTGAAAATTATGTCTTCTGGGGAGGCCGTGAAGGTTACTTCTCGCTGCTCAATACCGATATGAAAAGAGAGAAGGAACATCTTGCAACTTTCTTAAAGTTGGCGCGCGACTATGCTAGGAACAAGGGATTCAAAGGAACATTTTTAATTGAACCGAAACCAATGGAGCCGACTAAACATCAATATGATTTTGATACGGAAACAGTTATCGGTTTTCTGAATAAACACGGTTTGGAAAATGACTTTAAACTTAATATTGAAGTGAACCATGCTACGCTTGCCGGTCATACTTTCCAGCATGAGCTGCAGGCCGCTGCAGATTCCGGCTTACTTGGCAGCATTGATGCAAACCGAGGTGATTATCAGAACGGATGGGACACCGATCAGTTTCCGGTTAATGTTTATGAAACTGTCGAAGCAATGCTTGTTATTCTTCAGGCGGGAGGATTTAAGAACGGCGGAATAAACTTTGATGCAAAAACAAGAAGAAACTCGACTGATCCGGAAGATATTTTCATCGCACATATCTCCGGTATGGATACTTTTGCCCGCGCTTTGATCATTGCTGATAAAGTGTTAAATGAATCTGATTACCGGAAGCTAAGAAATAATAGATACTCTTCTTTTGATAAAGGTGCCGGAGCCGACTTTGAGAAAGGCAAAATGTCTTTGAATGATCTAAGAATACAAGCTGAAAAAAGCGGCGAACCATTGCAAATAAGCGGCAAACAGGAATTATATGAAGCAATTCTCAATCAAATGATTTAATTTTTAATTGAAATATAATAAAGATTTGGAAATTCACTGGAGAAATTAGAAATGAAAAAAATTAGTATCCTATCATGCGTATTAGTTAGCGGATTAATTTTACTAATGTCCTTTTCCGGATGTGGGAAAAAGAAAAACTTGGATCCAAGCGGTATAAAGGTTGGACTTTTAATGGATACTTATGACCTTGACAGGTGGAAGCGCGATGCGGATTTCTTTACAAATAAATCGGATTCTCTCGGTATGCAGGTCTTAAGAGCAGTTGCAGATGGAGATCAAGATAGGCAGAATAAGCAGGCAGATGATTTTCTGACACAAGGTGCAAATGTTCTTGTTGTTATTTCTCAAAATCTAAAAACTGCCGGAAGAATCATCAGAAGCGCGCATGAAAAAAATGTTCCTGTTATTGCCTATGATAGATTAATTCTTAACAGCGATGTTGATGTTTATATTACATTCGACAATGAAAAGGTAGGATACCTTCAGGCAAAAGGTATCCTCGAAAAAGTTCCCACTGGAAATTATATACTCCTGGGCGGAGCTGCTTCCGATAATAATGCAAAATTGGTAAGAGCAGGTCAGATGAGAGCTATTACTGAATATGAAAAGAAAACCGGTAAAAAAATTAATATTCTCGCCGATCCGTTTCTTGATAATTGGGATCGGGATGAAGCAAGAAGAAAGATAAGCAATCTACTTACAAAGTTTAAAGCCGAAGGTAAAAAAGTTGACGCTATTATTGCTTCAAATGATGCAACAGCAGGTGGGGTGGTCGCAGCGTTAATGGCGGAACATGAAGCCGGCAAGGTCGCTGTCTCCGGACAGGATGCTGAGCTTTCCGCATGTCAAAGAATTGTAGAGGGTACTCAAACGGTTACGGTTTACAAACCGGTAAGACAACTTGCGACTGTGTCCGCAAAAATTGCTTTCGATCTTGCGAAAAAAGAAAAACCTGAAGACATAATTAAGAACCTGGGTTTCAAAGTTAACTATATAGATAACGGTTTTAAGAAGGTTCCGACTATTTTACTTGATCCGGTTTTTGTTACTAAAGAGAATATGTATCAAACAGTAGTTAAAGATGGATGGCAGACTTTGGATAGGGTTTATACCAATGTTCCCAAAGCTCAGTGGCCGAAACTATAATTATTAATTCCTGTGAAAAAAATATGACTGAACCGATTTTAATAATGCAGGATATCGTCAAGGATTTTCCCGGTGTCCGTGCTCTAGATAAAGTTTCATTCGATGTTTTAAAAGGAGAAATCCATGCCCTTGTCGGCGAAAACGGTGCTGGTAAATCAACATTGATGAAAATCCTTAGCGGCGTTTATCCTCACCATTCTTTCTCGGGATCATTAACGCTGAATGGAAAAAAAGTTGAATTCAATTCAACAAAAGATTCCGAAAAGGCAGGCATCGCGATAATTCACCAGGAACTGACGCTGGCTAATAATCTTAGCGTTGCTGAAAATATTTTTCTGGGCGATGAAATATGTAAATTTGGATTTGTGAACTATAGCTTAATGGTAAGCGAAGCTCAAAAGCTAATCGATAATCTTCAGCTTGATATCGACGTTCGGATGGAAATAGCTGAGCTCGGAATTGGCAAACAGCAGCTTGTCGAAATAGCTAAAGCCCTTAAAAAAGAAAGCAGCATTCTAGTCCTCGATGAACCTACTGCGGCGTTAACAGAGAATGAAACGGCACATCTTCTTAAACTTCTCAAAGAGCTTTCTGCAAAAGGTAAATCAATAATTTATATTTCTCATAAGATTGAAGAAGTCTTTGAAATTTCAAACAGAATAACTGTATTAAGAGACGGGCAAACGGTAAAAACAGACTTAAGTTCAAACTGGAATCGTCAATCTCTGATAAATGCTATGGTCGGTAGAGAGTTGTCGGATATGTTTCCTAAAGTTCAGTCTGAAATTGGGGAAGTTTTATTCGAAGTTGAGAACATAAATGTCAAGCACCCCCAAATCGAATCCAAAAATATTTTAAGCGATATATCATTTAAATTGAGAAAAGGAGAGACGCTCGGCATTGCCGGACTTATCGGTTCGGGCAGAACAGAGTTATTGTCTACAATATTCGGCGCACCGCCGGGATTACGAACAAGCGGAAAAATAAAGCTTGAAGGGGAAGAGATAAATTTTCAAACTCCCCGCCAAACTATATCCGGCGGATTGGCATTTGTTTCGGAGGATAGAAAAAATTCCGGACTGGTATTAGGGCTTAATATTAAAGAAAATATTTCAATTGTGCATTTAAATGATTTTTGCAAATTCGGTTTTATAAATGAAAATAAAGAAATATTAAAATGCGAAAAACTATTTGACCAGCTTGATATTCGTGCATCATCAATAAATGTATTAGTTGAAACACTTTCCGGAGGTAATCAGCAAAAAGCAGTATTAGGTAAATGGTTAATTAAGCAGCCAAAAGTGCTTCTTCTGGATGAGCCGACAAGAGGAATTGATGTCGGAGCAAAAGTTGAAATTTATAATTTGATTAATAAATTAAAGTTAAACGGCGTTGGAATAATTGTAGTTTCCAGCGAACTACCGGAAATCATTGGAATCTGCGACAGAGTCCTTGTAATGAAAGAAGGGAAAATCAATGCAGAGCTTGAAGGCGGTAGTATTACTCAAGAAAAAATTATGGAGAATGCTGCGTGAAAAATTCTAATTTATTGGATGGTTCCAAAGTTCCGCTAAAATTAAATTTAAGATTATTTTCGATGGTTATAATCCTTGTAGTAATGTGGGTCTTCTTCAGACTACAGGTTGGCAGCTTTTATTTTAGCGGTGAAAGTTTTGCAAAGCTGTCGCGCGATATGGTAAGCTGGACTATACTTGCCGCGGGCGCTACTCTGGTTATTGTCTCAGGCAATATTGATCTTTCGGTAGGTTCGCTTCTTGCCTTGTGTGCTGCCACGGCTGCAATTTTAATAAATCCTGATTACGGTTTAGGGCTTTCTGCTTCTATCGCGGTGCCGATTGCAATTCTTGTCGGAACATTGCTCGGGGCTTTTCAAGGTTTTCTAACAGCCTACTTTAAAATTCCCTCATTTATAGTTACTCTTGGAGGATTCTTTGTTTTTAGAGGAATGACTCAAAAGGTAAGCGCCTTCGATCCGAGAGTACCGGACAAAAGCTGGATAGTAAGAATCGGTTTTGATTATGTTCCGCAAAATATCGGATGGATAATCGGTATAGCAGCGTGCATTATTCTGGCTGTGGTTTTACTCTGGACATCTGCAAAGAAAAAAAAATTGAATATAGAAACGCTCCCTTTGTGGTTGACGATTTCAAAAATTGTAATTTTCTCCTTGATAATTCTTCTATTCATTCTGAAGGTTAATCAATATAAAGGCCTGCCTTATCAAACTCTTGTTATGTTCGTTGTTCTTGTCGCTCTCTTTATTATTTCTAAAAACACCAGGTTCGGTCGCTACCTTTACGCTATTGGCGGAAATATGCAGGCGGCAAGGTTATCGGGAATAAAAGTAGAAAGAAAAATTGTCGGTGTATTTGCTTTAATGGGTATGCTTGCTGGAGTTGCGGGTGTTGTTTGGATGGCGCAAAATCAAGGCTCAACAAAAAATGCCGGAGAGTTTTATGAACTATATGCAATTGCGGCTGCTGTTATTGGCGGTACAAGCCTTATGGGCGGCAGAGGGACAATTTTCGGAACCTTTTTAGGCGGACTGGTAATGGCTACGGTTATTCAAGGAATGGATTATACAAGCCTTGACAACTGGCTGCAGCTTGTTGTAAGAGGAAGCGTTTTAGTCCTTGCGGTTGGTATTGATATAATGACAAAGAATCCGCCCCTGTGGCTGCAGCAATTTAAATATAAATTGAGCCGTAAAAACTCAAAAGCATAAAATCCTGTAGCTATTTAATGGATTATCCTTAGAAGATTGTCATTTAATTTATTAAATCACCCCACGTAATTTGTTTCGTTCATTAATATTGAAATCTTTTTTGAAAGTTATTATTAATACTCAATCCATTATTCAAAATAAAATTGAAGGAACAATTATAAAAATGGGTAACTCACAAAAAATAAAATGGGGTATAATAGGTGCCGGGATCATTGCTGGAAAAATGGCTGATGCTCTCAGGATATCCCCAAATTCTCAGTTATACGCTGTAGCATCCCAAACACCTTCTAAAGCTAGAATGTTTGCGGATAAATATGGAATTGAGAATGCTTATACCTACAAAGAGATTGTAAGCAGTAGGGAAATAGATGTAATTTATGTTGCCACTACTCATAATTTTCATTTCGAGAATGCAAAATTGGCTTTGGAACATGGCAAGCATGTACTGGTTGAAAAGCCATTCACTGTAAACGCAATTGAAGCCCGTGAACTTGTTCGCATTGCCCGTGAAAAAAATCTTTTTTTAATGGAAGCAATTTGGGTCAGGTTTTTACCAAGCCTGAAATTATTGAAAAACAAAATTAAGAATCATGAAATTGGTGAAGTAAAATTGTTTAATATTTCTTTTGGCGGATTTGTTAGTCCCGATTATGAAAGGAGACTCAAGGATCCATTATTGGCAGGCGGAGTTACTTTGGATATGGGAATTTATCCCATTTCTTTTGTTTGTTATTTACTTGATGAGCTTCCAATTGAAATCAAATCCATGACGCGTTTCAGTGACCTTGGTGTCGATGAAACATCCAATTATATGTTTCGATTTCCATCAGGATGCTTTGCCAATATATCTACAAGCTATAATCTGAAAATGAGAAACGAGGCAAAGATTTATGGCACCGAAGGATTTATAGAATTTCCTGAATTTCAGGCAGGAGAGCATTTTACTATCTTTAAACATTTGGGCACTAATAATATAAAAGATACAATTGAGGTCATTGAAAAAAATCATAGCAATGGATTTATTTATCAGGTGGAAGAAGTTACTCGTTGTATTCGGGAAGGAAGGCTGGAAAGTAAGATTATACCATTGAATGAAACAATAGCCATTATGGAAGTGATGGATAAAATGAGGGCTGAATGGGGCTTTAAATATCCTTTTGAATAAATTCATAACCCAGATAAAACAATACAACACACTGAACTCTGAATATTATTTTGCCCTTAAATATTGTTTCGGAAAATTTTCCAACTCGACATTTAATTTCTTAGCCGCGTGTAAAGCCCAGTATGGATCTCGAAGCATTTCTCTTGCGAGAAAGACAAAATCTGCCTGGTCGGTCTTGATTATTTGATCTGCCTGTTCTGCTGTCGTAATAAATCCTACCCCTCCTGTAAGAATATTTGCTTCTTTTTTAATTCTTTGTGAGAATGGAATTTGATAACCTGGTCCTGCGGGAATTTTAGCGTTCGAAACATTTCCGCCGCTTGAACAATCAATTAAATCAACGACAATATCTTTTAGCCACTTTGCTAATTGAACAGATTGTTCAATATCCCAGCCTCCTTCGACCCAATCACTTGCTGAAATTCTTACAAACAATGGTATCGCATCCGGAATGACTTCTCTGACAGATTTTACTATCTCGATTGCAAAACGACACCTGTTCTCAAGACTTCCGCCATAGTTATCCGTCCTATGATTTGATATTGGAGATAAGAATTCGTGAACCAAATAACCATGTGCAAAATGCAATTCAATTATTTCAAAACCAGCGTCAATACTTCTTTTTGCTGCTTCCCGGAATTGATCAATAATAACTTTAATATCTTTATAATCCATTTCTTTAGGACTAGGATAATCATCTCCAAATTGTATTGCGCTTGGAGCTAATGTCTGCCACCCTCCGTTTTCGATACTTACTTTACCGTTACCTTTCCAGGGTGAAAACGTCGACGCCTTTCTTCCGGCGTGCGCTAATTGAATGCCGGGAACAGAGTTCTGTGACTTGATGAATGATGTAATCTTTTTATAAGCATTAACCTGAACGTCATTCCAAATTCCTGCATCATCAGGAGAAATTCTTCCCTCCGGAGAAACGGCTGTTGCTTCTGTAAATACTATCCCTGCCCCACCAACAGCACGGCTTCCCAGGTGAACCAGATGCCAATCAGTTGGAATTCCACCATAGCTGGAATACTGGCACATCGGGGAAACAACAATTCTGTTTTTTATCTCAATACTTCTGATTTTTATTGATGAAAATAATTTGCTCATATTAATATTTAGTCTGCTAAATTATAAAATCTCTGTTGTGCTATCATAGCCCTAGATAAATATAAATCATTTGCCCTGAAAAGAAAATAATGATCTGAGAAAAGTTAGCGAAGTATAATTGATTCGCATCTTTTTATTTATCAGATAAGGTTTATCCCACATACGAAAAGGCAAGCTTAATAGCTTGCCTTAGATTTATATATATGTCTCTTAATTATTAAATAATGTTCTCTAAACATTATATTTTAACAATTTCCACCCTTCTATTGTCAAGGGCCACGAAAACCAGCCACAAAAAT
>JAKBMG010000093.1 GCA_021831685.1 Bacteroidota bacterium
AACAAATGACTATTATTTATTTTTAATATTAAGTTAACGCCTACGAGTAGGGATGTAATATGAAATTTTATTTTGGACAAATATGTTAATATGAGTTATTCAATCTCAAATGAAGCATTAACTACTGCTGTTATTTCCTTATCAATTGACGTGAGATCGTTAATTCCGTAATCGGAAACTTGATTTGAAAACCTTGGTGTAATTTGCAATACGCCCATTTTAGCACTTCTCATCGGGCCTAACTTTCTTCCTGTTGCCTCGGCTATTTTTTCCGCTCTTATCATTGCATCTTTAGCAGCCGCAGCTTGAATTTCAATTTTCAAATCGGCTAATTTTAAGTAATGATATTCGGGCATATCCACACGGAAATTAACACCTTTTTCAATTAGAGAACTTATCTCGAGAGAGATTGCCTTAATTTTATAAACATCGGTGGATTGAATTGCAATTCGCTGGCTGTAGTTATAAGCAATAACCGTATTTGTCTGTTGTCCCGTTGGAGAAAGCTGATAGACAGGAAAATTAGTAATTGTGGAAAGTTCAATTTTATCCTGTGGAAATCCTTTAGACCTCAAGTAATTAAAAAGTATTGGCTTCTCCCTTTCCAATTCCTTATAGGCGCTTTCCGCATTTGGAGATTCAACGAACAACATCCCTTTCAAAATTGCAAAGTCTGCAGTAATATCTTGCTTTGCCGAGCCGGTAACTGTGATTGTTTGATTCGAACTATAATTTGATTTCCAAGCAGATACAATGATTATAATTCCTATCAAAAATACAAGACTTATTATAGCTGCCGGTAAGATTAGCTGATTTTTATTGTTCATTTTTCAAATCTTTTTTTGTTTATAATAACATATTGAAAAAAGAAATTATATTCAACGATATTATCGTATTTCACATCCGGTTTACTCCTATATACTTATCTTTATCACAAAATTCATAGCGCGGCAAGCCTGCCTACCGGACAGGCAGGCCGCAATTTTGAATTATGAATCCGCCGCGGCGGATGAGCCTTGCCTACCGGCAGGCAGGTTTTGAATGAAACGCAATATTTTGGCATAAAAAACAAAAATATTATTTCCAATACTATATAGAGATGATTAATTTGAACCGTTTAGCAAAAGAAAAAAGCCCATACTTACTACAACATGCCCAAAATCCGGTTGATTGGTTTCCATGGTGTGAAGAGGCATTTAGCAAAGCCAAATTAGACGATAAACCGATATTTCTTTCTATTGGTTATTCAACTTGTCATTGGTGCCATGTGATGGAAAAAGAATCATTTGAAGATATGGAAGTAGCCGGTTTGATGAATGAGACATTTGTTTCAATCAAGGTCGATCGTGAAGAAAGACCTGATATTGACGGAATATATATGACAGTTTGCCAAATGCTTACGGGCAGCGGCGGCTGGCCTATGACTATAATCATGACACCGGATAAAAAACCTTTTTTTGCTGGGACTTACTTTCCGAAAGTAAGCCGCTTTGGAAGGATCGGGATGTTGGAGCTTGTTCCAAAGATAAATGAAATTTGGAAATCAAACCGGGATGATATTTTGAAATCAGCCGAAGATATTGCAGGTGCATTGCAAAAAGATCAACATTCAAATCATTCCGTCCAATTAAGTGAAAGCATATTTGATAAAGCATATGACAATTTTGAAAAAAGATTTGATAAAGAGAACGGTGGATTTTATTCCACCCCAAAATTTCCTACTCCTCACAATTTAACTTTTCTTTTAAGATACTGGAAAAGAAAAAACGAACCTCACGCACTCGAAATGGTTGAAAAAACTTTGATGGAAATGCGCAAAGGGGGGATTTACGATCAAATCGGGTACGGTTTCCATCGATACTCTACAGACTCAAAATGGCTTGTACCCCATTTTGAAAAGATGTTATACGATCAAGCCCTCCTTTCCATAGCTTATACAGAAGCTTATCAAGCTACCGATAAAGAAATTTATAAAAGAACTGCTGAAGAAATATTAACTTATGTTTTACGCGATATGACTTCTCCCGAAGGAGGTTTTTATTCCGCCGAGGATGCCGACAGTGAAGGTGAAGAAGGGAAATTCTATTTATGGAGTCAGGATGAAATTCAAAATGTTCTTAACAAAGATGATGCAAAATTATTAATTGATATTTATAACATTGAAAAGAGTGGAGTACTCGAAAATCAATCTAATGATCAGAAAATCGAAGAATATATACCTCATCTAAAGATTTCTCCTGATGCACTTTCACCAGGAATGATTGAGAGAACAGACACTTTAAGAAAGAAACTATTTGAAATTCGTGAGAGTAGAATACATCCATACAAAGATGATAAAATTTTAACAGACTGGAATAGCTTAATGATTTCAGCCCTGGCAAGAGCCTCGCAAGTATTTGGAAATTCTCATTACATGGCAGCAGCAGAAAAGGCAGCCTTGTTTATTCTGGGTAACATGACCGATAGAAATGGAATTCTACTCCATCGATACCGGGATAATGAAGCGGCAGTGACAGCTACGCTTGATGATTATTCATTTTTAATATGCGCTTTAATCGATTTATATGAGGCAACATTCAAAACATATTATCTTAAAAAGGCAATTGAGTTTACGGAATATTTAATCCATAATTTTTGGGATGAAGAAGAGGATGCATTTTTTTTCACCGGTGTTGGGAATGAAAAATTATTACTCCGGCAAAAGGAAATTTATGACGGAGCAGTTCCATCCGGAAATTCTATTTCAGTTTTAAACTTATTGAAGCTTGGAAGATTTACCGGCAATAACCGGTATGATGAATTAGCTTCAAAGATAATTAGCTGTTTTTCAACTTCAATTAACGAATATCCGGCATCATTTACGCAGGCATTAGCAGGATTAGATTTTGCATTCGGTCCTTCTTATGAAATTGTAGTCGCTGGAGAAAGGGATTCTTCGGGTATAATAGATATTCTTAACGGGATAAGGAAGAAATTTCTTCCTAACAAAATTCTTATTCTCAATACAGATGACGATAATGATCTAAAAGAGATTTCATCATTTATCAAGTATCAAACACCGGTAAAAGACAATCCCACTGTTTACATTTGCCAAAATTTCAATTGCAAAATTCCTTTGACCCAAATGAAAAATATCTTTGAAGAAATAGAAAAGCTTTAGAGTCTAAAAGCTATTTCTTTGGCTTATACATGTGAGTGCTTTGTCCGAAGAATACTTCTGCAGCTTCCATAACTGTTTCCGATAAAGTCGGATGAGGGTGGATAGTTAATTTTAGATCTGTTGCATTCGCGCCCATCTCAATTGCTAAAACTCCTTCGGCAATAAGCTCACCGGCGCCGGGACCACATATACCGACTCCAAGAATTCTCCGGTCTGACGGGTCAATAAGCAATTTTGTCACTCCGTCGCTTCTATCAAGCGTTGTAGCTCTACCGGAAGCAGCCCATGGAAACTTAGCTGTTACATATTTAATATTTTTTTCTTTAGCTTGATTTTCTGTTAAACCTGCCCATGCAATCTCCGGGTCAGTAAAAACAACTGCGGGAATAGCTTTCGGCTCAAAGGCAACTTTATGGCCGGCAATTGCTTCAACAGCAACGCGTCCTTCGTGAGAGGCTTTGTGAGCAAGCATTGGCTCACCGACAATATCCCCGATTGCATAGATGTTAGGATCGGATGTTCTCAATTGTTCGTTCACAATTATCCAACCGCGCTGATTAACGGTTACTTTAGTGTTTTCTAATCCTAATCCTTTTGTTTCCGGTTTCCTTCCGATAGACATTAGAACATAATCATAAAGGTGTTCGGAAATATTCCCGTCGGCAGATTGAATTTTAACGCTGACGGCGTCATTTACTTCTTTTAACTCAAGAACTTTTGAGTTAAGCATTACCTTTTCAAACTTTCTTTCAATTCTTTTTGAAAGGAACGAAACCAAATCTCTATCGGCACCTGGTAAAATTCCCGGTGTCATTTCAACGACAGAAACTTTAGTGCCTAAAGAATTATAAACCGAACCTAATTCTAATCCGATATAGCCGCCTCCGATTACCAATAAGCTTTTTGGGATCTCCGGCAGATCAAGTGCTGTTGTTGAATTCAAAATCCTTTTGCTGTTAATGTTTAATGCCGGAATAGTAGCTATAACCGAGCCTGTGGCAATTATAACTTTTTCAAATTTTAATTCTACACTGCTGCCGTCGGATTTTTCTACTTTTAAAGTTGTGGGATTTATGAACCTTGCACTGCCGACAATATAATTGATTTTTCTTTGTTTCGAAAGAATTCCCAAACCTCCGGTAAGCTTTGCTACTACACTATTTTTCCAATCTCTTAGCTTAGTCAAATCAATTTTTGGTTTAGAAAATTCTATTCCCCAATTCTTTGCTTCTTCCGCTTCGGAGATAAGTTTTGCAACATGCAAAAGTGCCTTTGAAGGAATACAGCCGCGGTACAAACAAACACCGCCGGGATTTTTTTCTTTATCAATTAATGTTACTTCCATGCCGAGATCAGCAGCAAAAAAAGCAGCCGCATAACCGCCGGGACCGGCACCAATTACAATTATTTTATTACTCATTAAAATCTATTCTCCGTAATTTCACAATCATTCAATTAGACTTAAACATGCACTTGAACTTGTTTATCCTTCAATTAAAATTTTTATTGGTTGTTCAAGGGCTTCGCAAACCCATCTTAAAAATCTTGCGGCATCGGCGCCGTCAATGATTCGGTGATCGTAAGAAAGCGAAAGCGGAAGCATTAATCGTGGCTCGAACCCGCCTGCCGGCGAGGCGGGAAGTGCTTCTCTATAAACCGGTTCAAATGAACCTCTTGAAACACCGAGTATTGCAACTTCAGGAGAGTTTACTATCGGGGTAAATGAAGTTCCGCCGATTCCGCCAAGATTAGTAATTGTAAAACATCCTCCTTGAAGCTCATCCAACGATATTTTTCTGATTCTTGCTTTCTCCGCAATCGAGTTCATTTCGACTGCAAGCTCTGTAAGGTTTTTGTGATCGACGTTTTTAATAACCGGAACAATTAATCCATGCTCAGTATCTACTGCAATGCCGATGTTAAAATATTTTTTGTAAATAACTTGTTTCTTTTCAAGATCTACACTGCTGTTAAATTGAGGGAACACCTTTAACGCAGCAGAAATCACTTTAAGAAGAATTGCTGTAACGGTTAATTTTCCTCCGGCTTTTTCCACTTTTGGATTATATGCTTTTCTAATTCTTTCAAGCTCGGTTATGTCGGCTTTATCGTGTTGTGTTACATGAGGGATCGTTTGCCACGCATAGCTTAAATGAATGCCTGTTTTAGCTCTAATATTGCTCATTGGCTTAACTTCAAACTCCCCGAATTTTGAAAAGTCAGGAAGCGCTTCCTGTTTAATTCCAAAAGATGTTTGACTTTCTCTGCTTTCATTTATTTTTTTCGCGTACGCTTTTACGTCATCCATTGAGATTCTTCCGAATGGACCTGTTCCGTGAACTTTATTTATGTCTACGCCGATTTCGCGCGCTATTCTTCTAACCGAGGGCGCAGCCGGGGCTGCTTCTTTAGCAATCGGAGGTTGTTGATCGACTTCTCCAGGAGCAAATTTATTTCTCTCTCCTTTTGATGAATCTATATTAGCGGCATTTTTCAGTTCAACCGTTTCTTCCGCTTTGGCTTGTATTGACTCAGGCTTTTTAGCTTCTATCTTTTCTTCTACCGTTATATCGCTAGTTTCCACTTTTAGAATTACCTGTCCCACTTTTGCTTTTTCCCCCGGTTTAATCATAATATCTACAACTTTTCCTGATAAAGTTGAAGGTACTTCAATTGTTGCTTTATCGGTTTCTATTTCAATTATGCCTTGATCTTTTCCAATTATGTCTCCGGTTTTGACCAATACATTCAGTACATCTGCCGATTCAATATTTTCGCCAAGTTCGGGAAGTTTCATTTCAACAACTTCACTTATGGATTTTACCGGTCGTGCTTCGGGTGCAGATTTTTTTTCTGTAGGTTGTTTTATTTCTTCTTTTTGAACCGTTACGGTTTCCTTTTTCTCAGCCGGTTTTGATACGACTTTAGAATTGCCATCGTCAAAGGTAACTATTGTTTGTCCGACTTTTACTTTTTCCCCCGGTTTAATTAGGATTTCTCTTATAATTCCGGAAACTGTTGAAGGAACTTCAATTGTTGCTTTGTCGGTTTCAATTTCAATTATACCCTGATCTTTTTCCACTTTATCGCCGACTTTGACAAGAATATTGAGTACATCCGCCGCTTCAATATTTTCGCCAAGTTCTGGTAATTTAAATTCTGTTGCCATTTTTTACCTTAAAGATTTTCTTCTTTTGAATAAATTGATTAAACGGTAAGAGGATTTGGCTTTGAAGAATCAACACCTAAATCCTTTATCGCTTTATCTACGACTGCAGCTTTAATTTTATCTTCTTTTGAAAGTGCATATAAAGTTGCAACCACTATATGTTTTGCATCGACTTCAAAGAAATCCCGCAAGCTTGCTCTTCCTTCGCTTCTACCAAAACCATCTGTGCCTAACGCATATAAATGATTTGGAAACCATTTAGCAATCGAATCGGGGAGTGTTTTTACATAATCCGATGCGGCGACAAAAACACCTTCTTCATCCTTCAACATTTTTGTAACATAAGGAATTTTCATCTCCTCGCCTGGATGAAGCATATTCCAACGTTCTGCATCCATTGCGTCTCTTCTTAATTCTTTATAGCTGGTAACGCTCCAAACATCGGTGGAAATTTTATAATCTTCTTCAAGGATAGTCTGAGCTTTTAAAACTTCATTTAGAATTGTACCGCTGCCGAAAAGTTGAGCTTTTAATTTTAAGTTTTTCTTTTGTGATGGTTTTAGTTTATACATTCCTTTAACAATACCCTCCTTAGCGCCTTCAGGCATAGGAGGCATCGCATAGTTTTCATTCATAACCGTCAGATAATAAAATACTTTTTCTTGTTCTTCATACATCCTTCTAATTCCGTCTCTCACTATGACGGCAATTTCAAATGCAAAAGCAGGATCATAAGCAACAAGATTCGGAACCGGATAAGCAAGAAGGTGGCTGTTGCCGTCCTGGTGTTGCAATCCCTCGCCGGCTAAGGTGGTTCTTCCGGCAGTTCCGCCAACTAAAAATCCCTTTGCGCTCATATCGCCCGCAGCCCAAATTAAATCGCCTATTCTTTGAAGTCCGAACATTGAATAATAAATAAAGAACGGAATCATATTTATTCCATGAGTCGCGTAAGCGGTTCCAGCTGCCATGAATGAAGCCATAGAACCTGCTTCGGTAATTCCTTCTTCAAGGATTTGTCCATTTTTGGCTTCTTTGTAGTAAAGAAGGCTTTCCTTATCGACAGGTTCATAAAGTTGACCGGCGTGAGAATAAATGCCTATCTGGCGGAATAAGGCTTCCATTCCAAATGTCCTTGCTTCATCGGGAACAATCGGAACAATTAGTTTACCAATTTCTTTATCGCGTAAAAGTTTAGCAAGAATCCTTACAAACACCATAGTTGTTGAAGCCTCTCTTCCTTCGGTGCCCTTGTAAAATTCTTCAAAGATTTCTTCAGGAGGAGTTTTAATCGGGCGAAGATTTGTCTTGCGCGAAGGAACAAATCCTCCAAGAATTTTTCTTCTTTCCTGTATATATTTCATTTCATGAGTGTCGTCGCCAGGCTTATAGAAAGGTGCTTGGGCAACTTCTTCATCGGAAATAGGAATGCCGAAACGGGTTCTAAATTCTGCAAGTTCATCTTCGTTTAATTTTTTTTGCTGATGGGTAATGTTTTTACCTTCACCGCTTTCACCGAGCCCGTATCCTTTTATTGTTTTTGCAAGAATGACGGTCGGAGAACCTGTATGTTCAACAGCGGATTTATAAGCAGTGTAAACTTTTTCCGGATCGTGCCCGCCGCGTTTCATTATTCTTAATTGTTCGTCCGAAAGAGGTTCCAGCATTTTTAATAAATCGGGGTCGTCAGCACAAAGATGTTTGCGAATATATTGCCCGGTCTCTACGGAATATTTTTGATATTGACCATCGACTATTTCGCCTAATCTTTTTACAAGCTTGCCGTCTTTATCTTTTTCAAGAAGCGGATCCCAGTCGCCTCCCCAAATTACTTTTATAACATTCCAGCCTGCTCCTCTGAAAATAGCTTCAAGCTCTTGAATAATTTTCCCGTTACCTCTTACCGGTCCATCGAGTCTTTGCAAATTACAGTTGATAACAAAAATTAAGTTGTCAAGTTTTTCTCTTGATGCAAGAGTAATTGCGCCTAAAGTTTCAGGTTCGTCGGTTTCTCCGTCTCCTAAGAAAGCCCAAACTTTACTTCCGTTTGGTTTTTTCAAACCACGGTCTTCAAGGTAGCGGTTAAAACGTGCTTGGTAAATTGACATGATAGGACCGAGTCCCATTGAGACCGTTGGAAACTCCCAAAAATTAGGCATAAGCCAGGGATGCGGATATGATGACAGACCGCCTCCGGGTTTTAATTCCCTTCTAAAGTTTTCTAATTGCTCTTTGGAAATTCTTCCTTCAAGAAAAGCTCTTGCATATATTCCGGGGGAGGCATGACCCTGAAAGAAAATCTGATCCCCGTCGTAATCTTCACCTTTACCGCGGAAGAAATGATTGAAGCCTATTTCATATAAAGAAGCTGCCGAAGCGTATGTGGAAATATGCCCGCCGATACCGTGTTCTAATTTATTAGCTTTGACTACCATAGCCATTGCATTCCAGCGAATGAGGCTTTTAATTCTTCTTTCAATTTCTCTATCACCCGGGAATGGGGGCTGTTGTTCGCGCGGAATGGTATTTATGTAAGGAGTATTTGCAGAAAAGGGGACATTAACACCCGCTTTATGTGCTCTAATTTGAAGCTGCTGTAGTATGTCTATAACTCTTTCGGGACCGCCATGCTCCAAAACATAATCAAGCGAGTACAGCCATTCCCTTGTTTCAGTATCAATAAATTCTTGTTCTTTTGATTTCTCATCATTCATTTAAGTTACCTCTTTTCAAATTTCGATTATCATAAAAAATTATGTCTTTTTCGCCAGTAAAATAGATTTTGCGCTATAGGCTATTCACTAAAATACGTTAAATGAGCCTTTGGAAAAGACTTAAACTGGTTAGAATCATGGTTAAAAATGTCCAAGAAATTTAATTCATTTGGCTAAAAGATACAATATTTTGCACTATTTGAAGGAGGTATAGTGACGCAGGAATCATTTGAAAAATAATCAGCGATACTAAAATAAGAATATAATAGATCGAGTTTGTGCCATAAAAAGGAGGAGTTGACCCGTAGTTTCGTTTTTACGGATTACGTAAAAAAAGAGCCGCGTTAAGCGGCTCAATAAAACAATCAGTAATTTATTCAATCATTATTTGAGTAAAACCATCTTTTTAATAGAAACATAATCACCTGCTTTTAATTGGTAGAAGTAAACGCCGCTTGAAAGATGGGAGGCATCAAAACTTACTGTATATCTTCCTTGAGATTTAAATCCATTTACTAATGTCTTTACTTCTCTGCCGAGTGCATCAAAGATTTTTAATGTTACCATTCCATCATATGGAATTTGATAGCTTATTATTGTTGATGGGTTAAACGGGTTGGGATAATTAGCGAACAGCGCATATTCTTTTGGAGGATTATTTATATCATTATTTTGGTTTGAAGTAGCTGCCTGATTTTTAGTTGCACTGTTACCGGCTAGTCCTAATAAACTTTCGGCTGCTTCTGTTCTCATTGCCCATTCCTGGTCTGTCAGATTCATTGCTTTAATGTTTGATAGTATTTGTGTTGCTTTTATCTTATCATTCTTTATGTTTAGATATGCAAACAGCTTTTCAAACTTAGCATTTATTCCTTGATAATCATTTGGGTAATTAGTGATTAACTTATCATAAATACTTATTGCTTCATCAAACTTATTGTTTTGCAGATCATTATCTGCAATTAGTTTTAATGCCAGTGGATAATGTTTATTGACGGCGGGAATATTTG
>JAKBMG010000005.1 GCA_021831685.1 Bacteroidota bacterium
GATCTTATTTAATTCAATAATTACTGGTTGTTTAAGTTTAAGTGCTTTTCCTATTACTACTGCGTGCCTTTCTTCCAAGGTTGGTAAAAGATTAGAATAATCTGAACCGATATAATTCTCAAGAAATTGTTTGCCGGTATCGTCAAAAACTCTAAGTGCAAATATTGTATTACATTGATTTAGGATACTCTTACTAATATTTGCAGTCCTTTGAGTAATAACCATTGAGCCTAAGCCATATTTCCTTCCTTGCAAAATAACTTTTGCAGTTCCATTTGTAGCATTTCTATCTCCATCGTTAGCAACTGAATTCCATTCGGGAACTAATGAGTGTGCCTCTTCAAATACTATTAGAAATCTTGCTTCAGTTGTTTCGCCTTTTTCTTTCGCTTGCAAAAATAAACGCTCCGAAATAATTCTTGTTTTTTCTGCTGGAGTTAAATCGGTTTTATGTTGAATATTAAATGCAGAACCTGCTTTTGAAACTGCATGCCAATCAGGATTTAATATTAAGATTCTTTTTTCACTTTCAATAAATGAATGAAATTCAGCATCTAATTTTTCTTTATATAATTTTTCATTACCCCATGATTCAGGATTTTTTTCTGTACCATTCGGATTGTTTTTCCTAAGTTCTTCTCTTGATGTTTCAGAAATCTCATCTTGAATTAATTCTGATTTAAAATATTTAGATAACTCTTTATAGTATTGATTAGTAATATCTACACAAAAGATCTTAACTGATGTTTTTGAAATTATTTTTTGAATAAGTTCAAAAGTAAGGCAAGATTTACCAATACCGAGTATCCCTAAAATCGCAGTATTATGAGTAACAAGTTCATTAATATTTTTAATTGGTATACCATAATCTGTATTAGGTAATCTTCCAATGAATATTTTTGGATCGTAAGATGTTTCTTCGGGTTTAAGTAGAAATACTGTGTCGTAAATATTTGGTAGCCATTTTACGGTTTCTAACTCATTCGTCGAAAAATCGTACTTCCCAAGTTTTTGAGCTGTTGCAACTGTAAAGCCATGTGAATCTTTGAACTCAAGATTTTCTTCATTTGTTTGCGCGTCAATTATTTGATACAACACATCTTGATCAGCAATCTTAGATTGAAGAATGCTTCCCTCGCCGATTCCTTTTTCTTTAATCAATTCTTTTTTAATCATGCTGTAGAACTTGATTTTATTTATTGTAGAACCAGACCATATATAGCCCACAATTTCATTTTTGTTTTTTATAAGAAGGTTTTGTGCAAGAACGGACTTAATATCATCTGGCAGCTCATCAATTTGTAAAACCCTTACAGAATTTTCTTTTGAGTAAATAGACTTTACGTCATCAAGTAATTCAAGAGATTTGGCATTATAAGTTAAAATTCTGTCTTGTTCATCTCTGAGGATTTGAGCTTGTACCCATTTTTTACCAAGCAAATATTTTTCATTTAATATTATACCGATATAACTGATTTTATTATTATCCAATGCTATTAGCTGACCGATCAAAGAACTTAATATTTTTTCTGAATTTGGGGTTACTTCAATAGTATAAAAATCTTCACTTTCATGACCAATTATTTTACCAATATATTGAGGATGTGTTTTATTACTTGATAAATAACTAAATAGTTTCCAAACACCTATCGTGAAATAATGAATTGGTTTATTTATAACTAATAGAAAACCGAAGCCAATTAAAATTGGGAATTCTACTACGTCATTTCTGAAAAAAGAAATAACGAGATCGAAATATAGAATTGAAAAAACAAATTCTGGGCGAGATAATTTACATATTATACTTACAAAAGCTTTCTGTTGCTTTTCAAATTTTGTAAACCCATGCACGAATATAGAAATCAATGCTAATAAAATGAAAATTATAGAAGTGATTTGCCAATAATTATAAAGTAGAAATTTGTCCTTATCCTTCAAACCAATTACAAAAAGGAATACTGCAATCCACCGCGCAACAACATCAACTGGTTTGGTAAAATAAGGCTCTAAGATATATGAACTTAAAAGTAATGTTAAAGCAGTTGCAATGAAAATAATATTGCTCTTATCAGAAGGGTTAAAGATAAATTGAAGATTATTACTAAAGTAAAAGCCAATACTTATAATAATTAGAATGTATAAACCTACAACAAAAAATCTCTGTTTAATATTTAAAATCATATTTTCCGCCTCTAGGTTTTTAAATTAGCTATTTCAAAATAAGAGCTAAATCATTAACAGCAGCTTGAACAACAAGCCAACTAATTTTACATGTATCTTCATCCGGGAAAGTTTTACAAAGATTTTGTTCGTAAGGATGAATTAGGTTTCTAAAATCTCTTAAAGCGTGTGAGAACTTTTGTACGTCCAAACCAATCCATTTAAGGTCATGAGCGACATCAATCATTTGTGAAAGAGTCCAATAAGGGAATGATTTAACTTTTTGAGTTTTGGGATCAACAGGAGCTACTTTGGATTGATTCGCAACTTGAGGGAATCTTTGCATAGTAGCCAAAATCAATCCTTCCAGAAGACTACCCATCATCACTAAAGCAGCTAGATAAGCTTTGGAATCAACACAAAGTTGAGTTTCGTTCCATCTTTGTTTTAGTATCTCTCCAATTCCAGGTTCGACTTGCAATGTTAAAAAATCTGGAGGTGGAAGAGGTTTTAGTTCTTCTTTTTGCTTTTCATCTTTAATGTCAAAATCTATTTCTGTCTTTTCAATAACCGGATCGATACCCTTTAAGATAACTTTATATCCTTCGATTTGAAGAATTTCATTTACAGCTAAAAGAGCTTTATTCACTTTTTCTTGATCACCGCCATACTCTTTTGGTGATACAAATCTTTTAATTATGTTTGTAAGTTCTTCTGAAGTAGCGGCCATAAGAGAATCTTTTGTCCACCATTTTCTAGTTTCATTAGTATGGACAAATCTTCCAGCACCGGCACGTTTAAAGAATTTTGTTAGTTCCCAACCTGAACGATATTGAGGAGCTTTTTCTGTATCGCCACAAATTAATTCTGCAAGGCTTTCGAAAGTTTGATCATCGAACATGATAATTATTTATCCTTCTTTTTAGTTTTCTTAACATCTTTCAACAATTTCTTCTCATCACCTTTAAGCCGTCTTTCAACTTTTTTAACATCTTCTGCTGAAGGAAGATTTTCAGGCTTCACGCCGCGTTCTTTTAATATTTTTCTAACAGCAAGATTATTTTCTACATGTTCGTCGGATATTTGATTGTGACCTTTAAGGTCTTTCTCTACTACATTGTGGCTTGTCAATTCAGTTGCGAAGTCTTTTGCTTTAATTGTTAGAGTTGGTAAAAAATCAGCTAACGGACGACCAGGAGGAACATCAAGTTTATCTTTCATCGTCTGGGTATTGAGACCACCGAACAATGCTTGATCGCCTTTTGAGCGAATGATAGCAAAGCCTTTTTCGTCAACACCTCTTTCGAAAATAATTCCGGAAAGTTTCTTTTCGGATTGAGAAAGCTTTTCACGTGCGGTTACGCGGGAAACATCGAGCAAACGTTTTTCAATAATTTCTTGTTTGCGGGTTTGAACTGCAAAGTAAGTCTGAGCAAAAGCGACTTCCGGTTTAGCAGGATCGCCGTTTTGAGCAACGAGGTAACATGCGTATCTTGTAAGGGCGATATCGTTAATGGTTTTAGCGGCTCCTTTAGGCATTGGTATCGTTTTGCTGATATCAGCAAAATGATCGGGAACCTTTTCACCGGCATTAGCGCAAGCATCTTTTGCCTTTGCAATTGCATTCTCAAAGTTACGCCATTGAGTATAATTGAAAATATTCTGCAGCTCTCTTGCGCTCCAACATTCAACACCTTCCAAGAGATAGCAAGCATGTTCGAACTTTTGGAATAGTTTGTCAACGAGTTCTTTTTTCATAATGCTATTTTCTTTTCCCTAATTTATTCTTCGCACTAAGCTTTTTTACTTCTTCATCAAAATCGCTTTCATAACTTTTGTCTTGAATGACTCTGAATTTATCATACTCTTCTTCGGCAAGTTTCATGGCAACTTCGTGGCTAATTTTGCCGGAGTCTTTAAGTATATCGTATTCATTGAATTTTAGAAATGCATCAAGCTTTGTAACCCATTCTGACATTTTCATAGGTATTTGGCGGGTTGCCTGGTTCTCTGCATAATCGAGATACATAGAGACAATGCGTTCGAGTTCTTTAATTTCTTTTTCTTGAAGATAATTTTTTGCAATAGTTACATCGCTTTTAAGGATCTTACCTTTAGGAGAATTCTTCCATGTCTGCAAGCCCATCTGAGGTTTAGCTGAATCGGCTCGTTCTGCAATTAACTGAGCGGCAGTTTTGCCGGTAACAGCCCAATGAAGCTTGTTTTGAATAGTCTTGTAGAACTTTTGAGTAATTTCGGAATCCTGGATATAATCGATGCTACACTGCTGGTATATATCGGTAATCTTCTGATAAAATCTTCTTTCGCTTGCACGAATTTCGCGGATGCGCTCCAAGAGTTCATCAAAATAATCTTTGCCGAAACGTTTACCCTGCTTTAGGCGTTCATCATCAAGGACAAAGCCCTTTATCATAAATTCGCGGAGAGTTTTTGTAGCCCAAATACGAAATTGTGTAGCTTGAAAACTGTTAACACGGTAGCCGACAGCGATTATTGAATCGAGATTATAATAATCAATTACTCTTGAAACATCTCTAGTTCCCTCTTTTTGAACTATTCGAATTTTTCGAATAGTTGCTTCTTCCTTCAATTCGCCGCTGGCATAGATTTCTTTCAGATGATAATTTATGGTATGAACTTCCACTCCGAATAATTCAGCCATTCTTTTTTGAGAGAGCCAAAAAGTTTCATCACTGAATAATACTTCAACAATAATATTACCGGTTTCCGTAGTATAAAGAATAATATCACTGACCGGATTTTCTTTTTCTTTACTCATATTATTTTCCATTTAATAATAAAAAGTCTATCGACAATTAGATTTTGCTTCAGTCTTTTTTCGATACTGGAGATTAAATCTTCTTTACGCTGGTCAACTTCATCCTGAGACTTAAATAGTTCAAGGCGAAGTTCGTTTCTTTGTTTTTCAAACTCTTTTATTTGTCTTTGAGCTTTAACTTTTTCTTCTAGATTAAGGATTTTTTTAGATTCTGTTTTACGTGATTTTATATCTTTATCAAGCTCTTTCAATTCAATTTCCAGGCTGTTCTTTTTATCTTCCGCCCAATTATCAAGTTTGTTCATTTCAAGATCAAAAAATTCTGAATTCCTTTCAGTGTTGATATTAAGAATTTCAGATTGATTTTTGCCCTTAATGTTATTTAGGCGAAGAATTATTTCATCCGAAGGCTGGATAGTAAGAGTATTGACCTCAGCAGGCAGAGAAAATAAACGGGTACATTGTTCCGATTCCAACTCAGCGCCATCATTAGTAACAGCAGATAAAATCAAGTGATCTTCAACTTCAAAAGAAGAAATAGTAAGCATAGATAAAGTCAACCAACCGGATTGACTTAAGAGCGGCTCAAGAATTGAAATCTTTTTATTTGAGGAACTGTAATTAAAAACCAGTTCAGAAGTTTCTGAAGGATATTCTTTGCACTTCTGAATTATATGCTGAGCTAAAGGATGACCGATACGGTAAGTATTTGCATCGTCAATATTCTTTCCAATTTTATAAGGACCAGGATGGATATGTTCTTCCGGGAAAGGATTGTCGGTTAAATAGAATGAACCTTCAGTATGATCGAATTTTGCATAAGGCTCAAGATAATATTTTGTTAACTGCCAAAGCCAATTTTCATATTTGTTAAGATACGATTTACTTTCTTCAAGGTTAATTCTTAATTTTTCGTGAACTTCTTCATCGAAATTTTCGAACAGCTTTGCCTTAGACTGTGAAATATTTTCAACTATATCGGACTCCATTTCTTTCTGTAGTTCATCAAATGCTTTTTGAATCTCTTCTTCAGTTCTACAATTTTGATAAATAGATGCAATGCGTTTTTCGAAGTCGACACCTGATTCTATGGTACCTAATACCTCGTCGCTTGCTCCAAATACGCCACTAAATAATCTGAACTTTTCCGATAGTAATTGGAAGACTCTCTGATCGGCAGCATTTCTTCTGTTAAGAAAATTTACTACTACGACATCATACTTTTGACCGTAGCGATGGCATCTGCCTATTCTTTGTTCAATGCGCTGTGGGTTCCAGGGTAAGTCATAGTTTACTACTAAGGAACAAAATTGAAGATTGATACCTTCAGCAGCAGCTTCGGTGGCGATCATAATTTCTGCAAAATCCCGGAAATATTCTACAAGAGCTTCTCTTGTATCTGCAGTTCTTGAGCCGGTAACTTTGTCGGTACCATTAAATTTTTCAAACCAAGCTTGATAAATACGTTTGGATTCCGAATCATTATTAGAGCCATTAAACAGGATTGTCTTACCGGCGTATCTTGAATTTTCCAAGAGTTCTTTTAAATATATTTGTGTACGGCGCGATTCTGTAAAGATAACTGCTTTTCGTTTACCGCCTTTTTGTTCTGTCTCAGTAAAGCCCAATTCTAAAGCTGTTAATAATGATTCACCTTTTGAATTTTTTTGGATAGAGTTTGCGAGGTTAAAAAATTCCTTAAGCTGTTCAATTTCCTGTTTAATTTCTTTTAGTTCGTCTTCTGTTAAATGGTGATCTTGATTTTCAGCTGCTTCTTCTTCATCATTCCATTCATCATTCAATTCTTCCAAAGATTCGAAATCTTGGGAGAGCTGTTCGTCAAACAAAGACGGGTTATTATTTAGTTCTACTTTTAACTCAAGCTTATTTTTAAGTGATTCCAAGGTTCCGGCAATAGCATAAGATGAAGACGCTAAAAGTTTTCTTAGGATAAGAGTCATTAACTGTCTTTGGCTTGCGGGTAAAGCAAAGAGATTTGGTTTTTGAAGGTATTCAGAAACTACATTATATAATTGGTATTCTTCTTCAGTAGGAATAAATTCTTGAGTAATAGGAATACGGTTAGTGTACTTAATATATTCTACAACCTGGCGTCTTAGAGTTCTTTTACAAACAGGTTGCAGCCGGGCTTTCAAATCTTCGAAGTTATCGTTTTCAGCTAATCTGAGAAATTGATTTTTGAAACTTTTAATATCACCAAAGGTGTATTCATCAATAATGCTGACAAGACCAAATAATTCAAGAAGAGAATTTTGAAGCGGTGTAGCAGTTAAAAGTATCTTAGGAGAATTGGCAACAGAAGCTTTGATAGAATTAGCAATTTTGTTTTGCGGTTTATAAACATTTCTTAAGCGATGAGCTTCATCAATTACAACCAGATCCCAATTTATTTGCTGAATATAGGCTTCCTTACTTCTTGCGAAGTGATAGGAACAAATAATAATTTCATTTTGCTGGAAAGGATTTAGATTTCTCTTTTTGATCTGATCATTGAAAGAAAGTGATTCTAAAATAACGGAAGATAGATAAAATTTATCACTTAGCTCTTGATACCATTGCTTTCTCAAATTTGATGGTACAATAATTAGGATTTTTCTTTTTCGTTCAGCCCATTTTTGGGAAATGACCAGCCCTGCTTCAATTGTCTTGCCAAGGCCTACTTCATCCGCTAAGATTGCACCGGTAGAAAGCGGCGAACGAAATGCGAAAAGTGCAGCTTCTACTTGATGAGGATTAAGATCAACTTGAGCGTCGAGAAGAGTGGCGGCAAATTTTTGAATGTTATTTGAGGGACTACGTTTTGTAAGTTCAAAGGCAAAATACTTAGCATGGAAAGGAGTAATGTTCATGCTAATATTACACTTTGGATTAAAGAATTATTTTGCTTAAACATTTGGAAGTGAAGCCCCTATAATTATTATCTTATAGTAAAGTATTTGATTTTCATGGGTATATATTAATAAAATTAAAGATAATGTAAAACAATAAGATAAAAATATTTAGGATGGAGCCCTGGAATGTTGGAGGAATGGAGTAGTGGGGATTAACAGGAGTTTGTTTCTGTAGAGCTGAGGATGGGATTTCTCCTCCCTTCGGTCGTCGAAATGACAACTATATTCAGGGGATTTCTTCCCGCAAACGGGACAGGCCCTCCGGTCGAAATGACAACAAGGAGGGATGGGAGATGGAATGAGATAATTGAGCTGGGAAATGGGATTTCTCAGTCGAGGACTCCTTCGAAATGACAACTTTATTCATTGGATTTCTTCCCGCATACGGGGCGAGCACTCCCTTAGGTAGTCGAAATGACCAATTGATTTTATCATTTCAACTAATCCACCGAAAGAGGGAGAAATCTCCTGAATAGCGCTGTCTCTCAAATTAACCTTGGAATATTACAGACATTGCCTACTGCCTTATTGACTTTTGCCTATTCTTCTAACTGTCCCCGTTCTCTCTTGAGTTTCATTCAAGATTCAAAATTTCGACTTAAAATATTTCAACCAACTTTTATAATAAGCTGTGTCCCTGAAATAGATGTTTGATATTTTTGTAGAGGCGCTCCTGCCGGGCCTTGAGTCACCTGGCCATTAACATCGAAACGCGAGCCATGGCAAGGACATACAAACTGGTTACTCCCGGAATCGTAACCATTTATCTGGCAACCTTGATGCGTGCAGATCGAAGAGAGAGCATTAAAAACGTTAGTAGAAGGATGGTCTACTAAAACACCACCGTTTGAATAATTAACTAGGGCGGCAGTTCCCGTTTTAGATAATGGGGAGGATGAATCTATGCTAACAATAACATTTGTTCCGGAGGTTGTTCCCTGAATTGATTGTAACCCTGCGGCAGAGCCTGATGGACCCGTGGGATTATTTGCACAGCTTTCCAGGAATGATCCGAATACAGCAGGCATTGCTAAGACAAGCGTGCTTTGAGCAGTCCTTAAAAAAAAATTTCGCCTTGTGATTTTCATATCTCTCCATAAATAATTAATATCTCATCTTACGTAGGCAATGTCAAATATAAAGGAAGTGAAATGCAAAACCTCCGAGGTTTAGGAAAACCTCGGAGGTTTCTCACTATGTAACAATAACCTTTTGGGTAAGGTGACTTAATAAAAAAAAACAACGCAGTACAGAATATATTAAAGGCTTTTAATTTGAGAGAAATTAATAATGCCTTTAACAAATACTTATATGAGTTGCTTTCAATTTTTTTGTTAGGAAACTTAGATTGAAGTGAAAATTATTTCAATACTGAAAAATGACCTTAATGTTTTTAAGCACACCGGCTAATCGATTACTCAGATTTACCAATGTGATCAAAAATATTTTGCGCATGATAACGGGAATTTTCGATGAACCATTTCCCGTTATCCATTCCCCCGCAAACCACTCCGGCTAAGAACATTCCTTTAACATTTGTCTCAAAAGTATCTTCGTTAAAATACGGGGTACGCTGTTCATCATTATCGATTTTTACACCAGCCTTTTCAAGAAAGCTAAAGTCAGAATGATAGCCTGTCATTGCAAAAACAAAATCATTTTTTATAGATATAACACCTTCGGGAGTATTTATATCAACCTCATCATCTCTAATTGCAACCAGTTCTGAATTGAAAAATGCTTTAATGCTTCCCTCTTTGATACGGTTATCAATATCAGGCTTGACCCAATATTTTACATTTTCTTTAATTCTGTCTTCACGAATCACCATTGTTACCTCTGAACCGCGACGGTAGGTTTCGAGAGCGGCATCAACAGCGGAATTAGCTGCGCCAATAACTATCACTTTTAGATAGGCATACGGATGTGCTTCATCAAAATAATGTTTTACTTTTGATAATTCTTCACCGGGTATGTTCAAGTAATTTGGTATATCATAAAACCCGGTTGATATAATTATATTCTTAGAAATATATTTACCTTTATTTGAAATTACATGGAACAAATCCTCTTCCTTTTTCAAATCAAAAACATTTTCATAAGTATGGATGTTAAGATTCCAGGATTGTTTAACCCTTCGGTAATATTCCAAAGCCTCTCTGCGTGTTGGCAGATCGG
>JAKBMG010000002.1 GCA_021831685.1 Bacteroidota bacterium
AAACAGGCAAATGCATGGCAGAAGCATCGAAATAATAGGAACGCAAAAATTAATTGGCAATTTACGACGAAAGATGCTCGCATAAAATTATTGCGTCTTTATCCGACTTTGCAGAGTTGACATGACAGTAGTAAGGCGGTAAACTACCGCGCGGAATTTTAATAATTAAAATGTATTTGTCTTCTACTTTTTGGACAAGTATATCCGGCAAAATGGTGGGGTGGCAGTTCTCATAAATTATATTGCTAATCTGTTCTTCTAATTTTATTAAATCTTCTTCCGGGATGCCGGTAATTTCCCTTGGTTCGTTTTTTATTCCGATATAAATCACACCGCCGGCGTCATTGCTAAATGCAACAGCAGTTCTCTCTATTTTATTTCCAGAAGGAAGAGTTTCTTTGAACTCGAGTTTGCGGTTTTCGGCTAGCTCTTTAATATTCTTTTCCATAATAACTAACTACCTAATAAGAAAAAGAAGAATATTGCAAACTGATTTTCACACTAATATCAAAAACATTCATAGAAAAATTCTTTCAATTTGAATGACCCATTATTGATAAAATTACACTTATTACAAAGTTAGTGAAATTTAGATTTAATTAGGAAATTATTTAGAAATAGACTTTTAAGGGTTAACGAGATATCTAATAACCAATTCAAAATTAATAGTCATAAATAATTATTTCATTTTTCAAATGGTGAATCCTATGAATTCGTCCAGCATATTTTGCTATCGTGCCTTTCCAAGAAATCGGCATAGAAAATTTGGCGTATAAATTATTATATTAATTCTTCGTTATACCAATTGTTAAAAGGTGAGGTTACAACCGAAAAACATTCCTTCAATTAGAACTGTAAAACCTTCTCATGATTAGAAATGCATTGTCTTAGGTATCTGAAGTGATTATCCCGTGAGGATATTTTGGATGAGAACTTGTGCGGAAGACGGGACTTGAACCCGTACGCCAGTTAAGGCACTACCCCCTCAAAGTAGCGTGTATACCAATTTCACCACTTCCGCAAATTTCGTGGGGAAAAATAGCCTTGTTAGACTAAAAAATCAAATTGCAACTGAAATTAAAAATAATTCCCACAAAAAAATCGATTCTTTGTGCAAGCTTAAGTAATGCAACTTATCAAGATTATTCCTTAATAAACCCTTTAATCATTCTTTTGACAAAAATTTGCACTTACCCCTATATATTGGATATAAATACCGGTATAATATATTGGGGAAATATAATGAAAACACATCGCATCACTCCTGAGATCAAGGAGTAGATACTCAAATGCATCAGGGGAGAAGGCATCCCGGTCAATCAGGAAGCGAAGGAACGCGGCATCTCGGATGACACGATCTATAACTGGCTCGGGAAAGGGCTCAAGGAAGCGCCAACCATGGGAGAGCGGGTACGCCTCAAACGGCAGAATGAGGAGAACGGCTACCAGGAGTCTTCTATTCTCAGTTCAAGGTGGACCTGAGAAACCCGGCAAGATTCAAGAATGTGGGAGAACTGGTCTATGAATGTAGAGGGATCCAGTAATTATGCCGTTAGAACAGGCATCGCTATTTCAACACAGTTTTTTTTAATTTCAGCTATAAAAGGATTGGATGAATCAAAATCTTCTTTTGAAACCGGGTGAGGCTCAATTCTTGTGTCGAACTTTGAAGCCAATAACATTAACTGAACCTGCAAGTCAAATTTGTCGTCATCTTTTAGATTATCTATTACCAGGGCTATATCTATATCACTTGAAGGATTATCTGTTTTACGTGCATAAGAACCAAACAGATATGCTTTTAACAACCCGCGCCTTTCTTTTGCAACAGCCGCAACATAATATTTTATAATATTATTTGTTCTTTTATCCATAATCTTATCTCTTTTAATTTATCAATCCATTGTTCGGTAAACTCTTGCGTACACTTGTTTTGGAAACTCATTTTGTAGTCGTCATAGCGTGCCTGAATATTAAATGCAGTTATAGTTGCAAGTTCAGCTTTCTTCCCTTCGTCGAGGCTAATATTTGCAATCTCAGCCAGCCTTAGCAAGTTATGTATAAGAGGCGGATATTCATTTTTTACCTTAACATAATATGCTTTAAGAAGTTTTTCAACCATTAAATGCCCGATAAATAACGACCAGTTGTAGCGTTTATTACTAAATAAAACCAGCATGGTTTCAAAATCATCATCAGAGCTTTGAAGCCAATATCTTATTGTTTTATTTTTTTCAAATTGTTCTTTATCCATAGACAAATATATGAAATTCTAAAATCAACTTTCAATAATGAAAGAAACTCTTAACGATTAGATGCCTTCCTTGTCGATTTCATTCAGATAAAGAACAAGCTCAATTGTCATTTCAAAATGATGACATTGTATATAAATTACAAAAAGAGCAGCTTATTATTTCAGTTATTCAGTCATATTTTCAGTTATGGCAGGCACTGAATGACCTTAAGACCCAAACCATTTCTTTCTTGAGAATATTAGGAACTAATTTAGATTCCACTTTGCAGCTTTATCAACATATCGAGGTTGATAGTATAAGTTTTACATTGAATAAACTACCCCGCCGCAAGCGGTCGGGGTATCCAATCCCAAACACATTAAAAAGATACGCCGCGAGCGGCGGGAAATTAGATTCATAGAGATTAAAAAGACTCTTTCCCTTAATTTTATTTTTTATTCATATCCATAGGCGCATGCATCCGCTGTCTGAATAGCGCATTCCTAATTTCTTCTCTAAATCTCTTCTCAAATACCAAAAGTTTGGCAATTCTATTTTGGTCCAGTATATCGCTTAATGAATGGACGAAATTTTCTCTACCCTTCACTAGTTGTCCTTCAATAGAGAAATAATCATTTATAAGCTTATCAACTTGGGGGTCATTGTTGTTTTTGTCATTGTTAACAAGGTTTTCAAGTTTATCTAGTATATCATTTGATTTGTCGATTAGTTGATGCTGTCCATCCTTAAATTTATCAAATCTGGTAAAGAAGCGAAGTGTCGTCTCTTCATTCATGTTTAATGTTTCTATCAGCTTAATTTTCTCAAGCTCTTCAATTTTTTTCATAGGTCCCCTATCGCGTCGAATGGGCTGTGCAAAGATTACGAATGATGCAGTGATAGTAAGAAATATTATAACAAAAATATTTTTCATTTAATTACCTTCCAAGAATTTTCTGTTTGAGTACTTCATTATAAATATTGTCGGCTTCTTTTTCATTTATGTTTTGAAGCAAGCTTGTCAAATCTGAATTGTTACTCGGAGCAACATAACTTAGTTCATCTGGTGAAAGATCAAGCGCTTTGGTTATCATTGAATTTAGTAGAGAATCATAATGAGATGCCTCATTACTCGAGATATAATTCAAATTAAAATTATCGGAGCTTGGATCAAGCAAGGTAGAAAAATTCACACCGCTTGAATCAACTACAACGACTTTATTTGGAATAGCTACTTTATTTGATCTTGAAAATACTAATACAAAGACTAAAGCAACCGCTAAAAGCGTGGAAAGACTTAGGGTTAGTTTCGGTACAACTCCGTACCTTTTCAGAACGGATTGCCTTGTTCTAAACTTAGGGATAGTTTCGATAAAATAGGATTCGTCGACTTCAATATCCCGGAGTTGAGACAGATTTTCTTTAAATTTTTTATACTGTTGAAATTCACTCTGCAAACCTGGCGAAGCTTTGAGCTCATTTTCAAATGAGGCTTTTTCTGCTTGGCTCAATTGGTCATCAAGATATTCAATTATTTTATTGTTAGTTTTCATTGTTTTGCATTATCTCCATAATTTTTTTCATAGCATGAAAATAATTTGCTTTCAAACCGCCGGTGGTTATACCGGTAATTTCAGAAATTTCTTCATAGCTCATTTCATCAAAATTCCTCATTATAAAAACTTCACGCTGGCGCAGAGGAACTTTTTGAAGAGCCTTTTCAAGCCTATCTAATTTTTCTTTAGTTTCCAGATCTTTAATAACGTCCTCGCTGCTACTGACGGATTTTGCTTCAAGATCGTCAAAAGAAAATATTTGTCTAAGATTTCTTTTCTTTAAGTAGTTGATACTTCTGGTAGATGTTATTTTATATATCCAAGTATAAAGAGAAGATTTGAATTGGAAATCTTTGAGTTTATTATAAAGAACTATTAATACTTCCTGAACGACTTCATCAGCGTCTAGATGATTGCCGGTCATCCTTCTTGCATGCCAGTAAATCTTTTGCTGATACTTTAAAACAATTTTATTAAATGCGGCTTGGTTACCTGAAATAAAACTGTTTACAAGTTCAAAATCATTGTCGGTATCAGTCATTCAGCTCTTTTATTTTCTATGTTTTTGACAAGAATTGTGGTTTTTTGGTTTAAACTTTTTTACTTTAAACCAAAAATACATCTTCAATGTCAAAATGACAAAACATAAAGAAAGGTTCAAAAATGAAAAAGACATCAGTAATTGCAGTAGCAATTTTAGCTTTAGCATTTATTTTTTCTTCAGCCGCATTTTCGCAGCCAGCCGGAATGAACGGTAAAATGGGTAAGGGTATGGGTGCCGGAATGAGAATGGGAATGAAAAAAGAGATGAGGGGCGGTTTTCCGATGTTAATGGCAAAGTTGAAATTAACCGATCAGCAAAAGGAAAAAATTGCGGGTTTAAGGCTTGATTTCCAGAAAAATATGATCGATTTGAAGGCAAATCTTGCAAAAAGTAAGCTTGCCTTAAAAGAATTAACAATGAAGTCTGATTTCGCAAGAAACGATGTTCTTGCCGCTGTCGGAAACATTAACAATGCAAAAGATGCTATTGCGACGGCAATGGCAAATCACATGCTTGATGTTTATGCTTTGCTTACGCCTGAACAACAGAAAATTGTTCGCGCGGAGAGATTCCTAGGAGGAATGAGACATCCTATGATGGATAAGTTTCGACGTGAATGCAGAATGATGAAATAGCAAAAAAAGCCGGGTTTAACCCGGCTTTTTTATTTTTATAAATCACCTTCCATCGGTCTAAGCAGGATTTCTTCAGTAATTAAATTTTCTTTTTGCAAATAGGCCCAGGCAATTATCTTTGCGATTTCTTCACTTTTCATCATACGCCCGTGGTTTTTTTCTTTAATTTCGGGAGACCACATTTCAGTGCTTGTAGCTCCTGGCATAATGTTAATTATTTTAATATTATACTTTCTAACTTCTTCGCGTAATGAATTTGTATAGCCTAGAAGTCCCATCTTCGATGCAGTATATGCAGAGCTATTAGTAAAAACTTTGTGAGTTACAACAGAAAGGATGTTAATTATAGTCCCTCCTCGCCTTTCAATCATGCAAGGAAGGACGGCTTTGATGGAATAAATTGCACCTAATAAATTTGTATTAATTATGTTTTTAATTTCTTGAATTGAATTTTGTTCAGCAGTTTTGAACGAAGTAACACCTGCATTATTTACCAGGCAGTCAATTTGGTTGGTAACTAAAATTTTTTTGACAGTTTGAACTACATTCGAATAAGAACTTACATTGCAAGGGTATACATCCACGTTTAATTTTGCTGCAGATATTTCGGAATTAATTTTTGAAAGCTCTGATTCCCGCCTTGCTGAAACAAAAACTTTCGCTCCGGTTTTTGCAAATTCAATAGCAGCAGCTTTTCCAATGCCGGAACTTGCTCCAGTAATCCAGACCCCGGGTTGACTCTTATCACTCATAAACTTTTGATAGCAATTAAGTTAAGGAATTCCGTCCTTGTCCTAGCATCTTCTTTGAACAATCCATGCACAGCGCTTGCAGTTGCCGAAGAATTTTGTTTTTCCACACCCCGCATCATCATGCACATGTGATTTGCTTCAGAGACCACGGCTACGCCTTTCGGCTCTATATATTTATTAATTGTATCGGCAATTTGCTGAGTCATTCTTTCCTGCACTTGAAGCCGGCGGGAAAATATTTCAACTATTCTTGGGATCTTGCTAAGTCCGATTATTTTTCCGTTCGGGATATAGGCTACATGAACTTTACCGAAGAACGGCAGTAAATGATGTTCGCACAAACTATAAAAGTCTATATCTTTTACTAAGACCATCTCATCATATTTTTCATTAAAGATTGCGCCGTTTAAAGTTTTTTCTATTTGTTTACTGTATCCGGAAGTTAAAAATTCATAGGCTTTACCAACTCGTTTAGGAGTAGATAACAAACCTTCGCGATTAGGGTCTTCACCAACTTCGATTAATAATTCCCTTACGAGCTTTTGCATCTTTTCTTGATTCAAAACTATTCTCCTTTATATTCAAAATAATTATTTTCTGTTTCGTAAAGCTTTACCGAGTAAAGTTTTCCGGTAGGAATTTTATTTACCAGTTCATTCCAAATTCCGATAGTAATATTTTCGGCTGTAGGGATTACGCCTTTCAAAAAATCTGTTTCTAGATTTAAGTTCTTATGATCGACTTTATCGAGGACATTTTGGTTAATTAGATCACGCAATATTTTCAAATCAATTAAGAAACCTGTATCCGGGTCTACTTCGCCCGCAACCACAACTTCCAGCACATAATTATGACCATGCCAGTTTGGATTACTGCACTTTCCAAAAATATCAATATTTTCTTCATCGCTTAAATTAGGATTAAATAAGCGATGCGCAGCATTAAACGTAGACCGTCTTGTTGCATATATCATTTTAAACCCTTTTAATGTTTATTCAGATTTTAATACCTCGAGTACTTCATTATGATGATTTGAAACCTTAACCTTATTAAAAATCTTTTTGATTTTCCCATCGCCATCTATAACGAAAGTGGTTCGTTCAATCCCCATATATTTTTTCCCGTACATATTTTTTTCTTTCCAGACGTCATATTTTTCCAGAACCTCTTTGCTTTCATCGCTTAGAAGGCTAAACGGCAAACCAAATTTAGCAATAAATTTCTTATGTGAAGCTTCTGAATCCGGGCTGATACCGAGAATTACAGCATTAATATTCTGAAATTTAGGAAATTCATCCCTAAAGTTGCAAGCTTCAGTTGTACAGCCAGGCGTGTCGTCTTTAGGATAGAAATAAAGTATTACATCTTTTCCCTTAAAATCATTCAATGAAACGGTTTTACCGTCTTGATCTTTTAATTTAAAAGCCGGGGCTTTTTTACCTTCTTCTAACATTTTAATCCTCCAATATTTTAATAAACAGCAATTGAGTTATCAATATCTTCTGACCAGGAATTGATACCTCCTCTTAAATTAGTAACATTTTTAAAACCATTTTCGATAAGATAATTACAGACAGCATAACTTCTTGTGCCGTGATGACAATAGACAATAATATTTTCATCTGGACTAAGCTTGGAAAGATGGTCTCCAAAGTTGCTAAGGGGCATTAATTCAGAATTTTCTAATTTAGCAATTTGATATTCCCATTCTTCGCGTACATCAACTAAGCGTATATTTTTTTCTTTATCCAAAATTTCTTTGATTTCAACAGGAGAAAAATTCTTAATCATTTTAGTTTAATTCTCCAATGCTTTTTCAATTGCAAAGTAATTTGGTTGATCGCCGGGAGTAGGACAAACTTCGGCATATTTTATTTTGCCGTCCTTTCCTATTACAAAAGCAGACCGCTTTGAAACGCCCTTGTAATCAAATTTACCGGCGCCAAAGACATCATAAAGCGAATCATATTTTCCTGACACTTCTTTATTAAAATCACTTAAAAGAGGAAAATCATAATTATTTTTTTCTGCCCACATTTTAAGTGCGAAGGGGCTATCGACACTTACTCCTAAAACATGTGCATTCAATTTTTCATAGACGTGCAGGTCATCCCGCATCCTACACATTTCCATCGTGCAAACCGAAGAACCCGCTAACGGGAAAAAAAGTAACACAACATTTTTATCGTTGAAATCGCTTAAAGAGACATCATTCATGTCTTGATCTTTAAGTTTGAAGTTTGGGGCTATATCACCGTATTTTAATGGCATAATTGACTCCTCAATATATTTTTGATTTTACCAGATAGATTCATTCTATTCTATGCAAATTTACGTTCGATATACAACTAAAATTGTTATTTAAAATACACGGAGCAATAAGCGCAAGAGCAAGTTTAGGTTCAAGTCTAAGTTTAAGTTCAAGGAAGAAGTTTGGGAAGGATAGTATCTGTTATCATCAAACCAAGTTCACTTCCTCCTCAAGCATAATACCAAATTTTTCAAAGACCGATTTTTTTATTCGGCGGGATAAATCCAAAATTTCAATCCCCGATGCATTGTTAAGGTTCACAAGCACTAAAGGTTGTTTAGCATGAACCCCAGCATTACCAAAACTTTTCCCTTTCCAACCGCATTTATCAATCAGCCAGGCGGCTGATATTTTATAATTTCCGCTTGTTAATTTATGACCGTTTAAATCATAAAACTCTTTTCCCAGTTTCAAATATACTTCTTCTGATATTTCGGGGTTTTTAAAAAAACTACCGGCATTGCCTAAGTCTTCAGGGTTCGGAAGTTTACTTCTTCTAATTTTACAAACTACTTCGCTTACATCTCGAATTGTAATCTCCTTCAAATCCAATTTTTGGAATTCTTCTTTTAAGGCGGAGTAATTAAGATTCACCTCCGGGTTCTTATTTAACTTGACGATAACCGAAGTGATGTAAAATCTACCTTTTAGTTCACGTTTGAAAACACTGTCGCGATAACCAAATTCACATTCGTTTTTGGAATATACTTTTAGTGAAATATCTTCAAGTGAAATTCCTTTTAGCGAATAAAAAACGTCTTTTAATTCTTGACCGTATGCCCCTATATTTTGAATCGGAGCCGCACCTACGGTACCCGGAATAAGGGAAAGATTTTCTATCCCTCCGTAATTTTTCTTTACGCAAAAACGGACTAAATCATTCCACAGCAATCCGGATCCAGCTTCTACATAGATTTCACGATCGTTTTCATTCGTAACTTTTATTCCCGGAATAGAATTTTTAATGACAAGGCCGTCAAAGTCTTTCGTAAATAAAATATTGCTTCCTCCGCCAAGAATTAATTTAGGAAGAGCGCAAAAAGGTTCTTGAGATAAAATTTCTCTAAGTTCATCTTCACTAAAAACTTCTACAAAAAGTTTTGTCTTCACATCAAGATGAAAAGAATTTAATTCTTTAAGTGAAATATTTTCTTTGATATTCATCAAGTTCAACCTTAACTTAACACTAAATTATTTATCCGGTTATGATAATTAAAATGTAAAAAGACCAGTTATTAATTTTGAAAATTAACTAATACAAAATAATTTTAATAAAGCAGTTAAAAAAGTATCGCACACATTTTTCTTTAAGCCGGGAAATACTGCGATAATGAGTTATTAAAATTTTAGAGTTGGAACTTGAATTGAAACTTGAATTTAATTTTAATCAATCAGCAGTAATTCCATACCGTAAGGGGGCGAACGGACTTGAAATTCTTTTGATAACCTCAATGAAAAAGAAAAAATGGATTATTCCAAAAGGTTATATTGAATTCAATTTGTCCGCCTTTGAGTCTGCAAAAAAAGAAGCCTTTGAAGAAGCGGGGGTTTTGGGAACAAACGAAACAATAGAGTTGGGTTCATTCGAGAATTACAAATCCATCGGGGTGTGTCACACAAAAGTTTTTACTATGGAGGTAATTGAAGTATTGGAAGACTATCCACACAAGACACTCAGAAAGCGAAAGTGGTTTGAGCTAAAAACTGCTTCCGAAAATATTAGCATTGAAGCAATTTCGTCAATGATTTTAAGCTTGAATAATAAAATAAAATGATTTGGGTTCTACTCATCCAATAGAGAATTAATCACTTTTTGAATGACTTCAAAATCGAAGCCTTTTGTACTGAGATAAGAATAAAGCTTCTGCTCTATTTTCTCTTTAGCAAGTGGCTTAACTGTAAGTAATTTAAGCTTTTTAGCCCCAAGAGCTAAAGCGTTTTCGGATTCATTTTCTGGATTAAAATTCTCAGCTAAAACTACTGAGATTATATCTCTATTAATATGTCTCTTAATTAGTTCAGACTTAACTTTATACATTCCCCATCGTTTCCTGCGAATATTTTCACTAGTAAATTCGCGGCTAAATTCTAAATCATCCAAATATTTATTTTCTTTTAATTCCTCAATAATTGGGATGATCAAATCCGAATCATATCCTTTTTGTTTAAGTTTATTAATCAATTCAAACTGAGAGTGAGATCTTCTTGAAAGAAAATTATAAGCTCTTTGTTTAATAAAATATTTTTGGTTTTCTCGGATTAAAAAAGAAAAACGGCTTTCAGAAATTTCGTCATCTTTCTTTAAGCCGTTCTTCAAAAAAACCTCATATGAGAGAAAGAGTTTTTCGTTATTGTCGAGAAAGACAATAATTGTGTTGTCGTTCTTCTTTGCTACTTTAACAATCTTCATTTCTTAGATTTAAAAGATTACTTAGCACCTTTCTTTTCTTTAGGAGCTGTTTTTTCCTCGACCTTTTCTTCTTTTAGGATACCTAATTTTGTTTTGACTTCCTTTTCAAGTTTCGAATAGAGTGCTGGCAATTCAATAAGCTTTTGTCTAAACTGCTCGCGTCCCTGGAATCTATCTTCTTCATAAGTAAACCATGCTCCGCCTTTTTTGACGACGCCAAGATTTGTTGCCAAATCAAGAAGGTCGCCGGTTTTGCTAATACCTTCATTATACAGAATATCAAACTCTACTTCCTTAAAAGGGGGAGCGACTTTACTTTTCACGATCTTTACTTTAGTTCTATTCCCTACTACATCATTGCCTTCTTTTATGGCGGCAATTCTCCTGATATCCAATCTAAGCGAAGCATAAAACTTAAGAGCATTTCCGCCGGTTGTAGTTTCCGGGCTGCCGAACATTACACCGATTTTGCTTCTTAACTGGTTAATAAAAATTACAGAAGTTTTTGATTTTGAGATAGCTCCCGTTAATTTTCTAAGAGCTTGCGACATTAGGCGTGCTTGAACACCCATCGTAGCATCTCCCATTTCCCCTTCAATTTCAGAACGGGGAACGAGCGCTGCCACAGAGTCGATAACGATTATATCAAGTGCATTGCTTCTAACAAGCGTATCGGTAATTTCTAATGCCTGCTCGCCAAAGTCAGGTTGAGATAATAGAAGATTGGCAGTATCAACGCCAAGCCTTTTTGCATAATTAACATCCAAAGCGTGTTCAGCATCGATAAAAGCTGCTAAACCGCCTGCTTTTTGTGCTTCGGCAATTATATGAAGGCAGAGGGTTGTTTTTCCGCTTGATTCAGGACCATATATTTCAGTTACTCTTCCGCGGGGTACACCGCCGATACCGAGAGCTACATCTAAGGATATTGAACCGGTAGGAATAGATTCCACCGGATTGACAACTCCGTCCCCTAACTTCATTATAGATCCTTTGCCATAAGTTTTTTCGATGCTGGCAATAGCATCATCAATAATTTTTAACTTTTGTTCTTGATCAGTGCTCATTTATTTTTCCCTTCATCTTAAAAGATAATTTTTAATAATAGTATACTCTGAAGCTACCGCGAGCAGCTTGCTTTCTATCAAAGCTGCCTCATAGATTTCAAAATTTATTTTAGGAAGATAATAACTTGTAAACTGATTAACAAAATATCCTCCTTCATTTCCTTTCATTCGTTTTAGGGTTATATGGGGAATAAACCTTTTTTTGTCATGTACAATTAATAATTGTTCAAGCTTTAGATTAATTTTTTCAACAAGCTCATAAATTTTTCTATCAGTTTGGACGCCTAGGTTAAGAACTTTCGGCTGATCACCAACGTAGAAGAAAGAAAACTTTGTTAATCTGCATATCAGGCTATCAAATTCTTCAATAAAATTAAGTGCTTCAGAAACAGGCTGAATCATTTCGGATTTAACTTCACCTATAAATCTTAATGTGATATGAATTTTCTCAAACGGCTCCCATTTAAATCTATCATAATCCGGGAAGGCATTATTCCGATGAAAGATAATTTCATCGACAACATTTTCGGGTATTTTTAGGGCAACAAATAATCTATTCATCGAATGAGATTCCTAAAATATATCTTCTAACCATATCCAAAGCAGCTTGAGCTGCTCTTTGTTTATTCCTGATACGGTCATCGCCAAAATTAAATTTTTTTGCAGTACAAACCTTATCGTCGCAAATACCTATATAGACCAGCCCAATCGGTTTATCAATTCCGGCTCCGGTGGGGCCCATAATACCAGTTACAGATAAACCAATATCGGTACCGCTAATTGATTTTATACCTTCAGCCATTTGCCGGGCAACTTCCAGGCTAACGGCTCCGAATTGAGAAATTGTGTCCTCATTAACTTTTAATATTTCTACTTTTGAAGCATTGCTATATGAAATAATTCCTCTTTCATAATACTGGCTACTGCCGCTAATATTCGTAAGTAAATTTGAAATATATCCTCCAGTGCATGACTCTGCAATAGCTATAGTTTGCCCTCTTTCTCTTAGCAAGCGAGCAATAACCTCTTCAAGGGGTTCATCTTCATTTGAAAAGATGTATCTTCCTGCTTTACTTCTAATTCTTTGTACAATTTCGCTCATTTTATTATTAGCAAGCTCCTCCGTTTCCTCCCTAACAGTAATCCTTAATTTAACTCCAAACTGACTTGGAAGGAACGCTAATTTACCGCCATTTAATAATTCATTCAAATCACCTAACTTTTCAAACAGAACAGATTCACCGATACCGGTGGTTTGCAGCGTAGTAATTTTAATCGAATAACCGAGATCGACTAATTTATCTTTTAATTTAGGGATGACATAAGACTCCATCATTTTGTGCATTTCAAAAGGAACGCCCGGCATGACTACAAATATTTTATTATCCTTTTCAATCAAAATTCCGGGAGCGGTGCCTAATTCATTTCTAATTACTTCAGCTATTTTAGGGACTAAAGCTTGATCTTCATTTACTTTTGAAATTTGTCTACCATGTTTGCTTAAGAAGCTCATTACATCGTCTAGAACCTCTTTGTTTTTTATTAATTCCGTATGAAAAAATTTCACAATGCAAGTTCTTGTTATGTCATCGTGAGTTGGACCAAGCCCGCCGGTAACAATAACAAGATCGTTTTCATTGAGACATGATTTGAATTCCTTCAGAATTTCGTCTTCATTATCTCCAACAACAGAAGATTTTATCACATCGATCTGGATTTTGGTTAATTCTTCGCCGATGTAAGCTGCATTGGTGTTTAGTGTTTGACCTATTAATATTTCATCTCCGATAGTAATTATATGGGCATTCATTTCCTTCTCTGTTTGTTGAAAATTAGACTCGAGACAGAACTAACAAAATAGCATTAACGAAGATAGCGGAATAAATTCCTGCAATAACATCATCCATCATAATACCTAAACCGCCGTTAAGTTTTTCGGCTTGCCTGGCAGGTGAAGGTTTTATAATATCAAATGCTCGCCAAACAAGAAATGCGAAAATTGAAATATATACATTTTTAGGAAGAAGAAGCAACGAAATCCACATCCCCACAACCTCATCAATTGTGCATTCGGCAGGATCTTTACCGTATTCTTTTTCAAATTTACTTCCGACATAAATTCCGTAAAACATAAATATTATTATAGCGGGGATTAATATTACCGGTTTTTCAAATCCGGGAATATAATAGATCATCAGTCCGGCTAAACTTCCGAAAGTACCGGATGCGAAAGGTATATAACCGGTATAAAAACCGGAACCTAGGAGCTTCTCAAAAAAATTAATTTTCATTTTTAAATAGATTATTAATTAACCGCCGGTTGTCGTATAAATAAGTGACTCCTGAATGGAATGTGACAATCGTAATAGCTAACATACACGAATAGATAATAGTATGGTTCATCAAAATTAAGAAAAGCTGTTCATGACCAGAATAAATTTGCGGGGTATTTTGTCCAACATAAATTAAGAGCAAATAATATAAGAAGACCATTTGCAATAAGGTTTTCCATTTGGCATAATAGCTTGTCGGAAAACTTTGTCCTTTATAATCAGCATAAGCTCTTAAGCCGGTTACAATAAAGTCTCTTGCTAAGACTATTACGACCATCCACAACGGAATTATTTTTAGTATTACAAAACCGATAAAAGCCGCCGAGGTTAAAATTTTATCCGCAAGGGGGTCCCAGAACTTTCCCCATGAAGTAATGTAGTTAAATTTTCGAGCAAGCCAGCCGTCATACCAATCAGTAAAAGCGGCTATTATAAAAATAGCAAGGGAGATTTGTTTAAGCAGCGGGTCTTCAGATAAAAATAAGAACAAAAAAACCGGAGTAAGAATAATTCTTAATATCGTTAGCTGATTAGGGAGTATCATTTTTATTTTTGAAGATTACAAATTTTCAGAGAGATTTTTAAGAAAGGGAAACTCATATATACCGGTATTGTGCCCATCTTTCCATGATATTGATATTGCATAATTTCCTATTTCCTTAATGCTTGAAATTGTACTTTGTCTTTCGTTAAAAATCGAAATAAAAGATTTGCTTTGTGTATCCCGCTGTGAAGCGCAAGTAGCGCACGGGCAAAGCCGTCTAAGTTTTTTCAAATCGATCAACGATTCACTGCCGTCTTCCCAATTAATAAAAAGATTTTTCTTATCCAGAACTTTAATTATCGCTGGTTTCATTAAAATAACTTTTCGCCAGTCAACTGATAAAGAGCATCTAAATATTTATCGCTAGTTTTTTCAATTATATCTTCAGGTAAAACAGGCGGAGGAGGCTGTTTATTAAAGTTGATTGATATAAGATAATCCCTTACAAATTGTTTATCGTAGCTTTCCTGTGCTTTTCCTTTTTGATAGCTACTTAACGGCCAAAATCTTGATGAATCCGGAGTTAAAACTTCATCGGCTAAAATTACTTCATTATTATAAATGCCAAACTCCATTTTTGTATCGGCTATAATTATACCCTTAGTCAAAGCGAACTCTGATGCAGTTTTATATATTGAAAGAGCCGCAGTTTTTAATTTTTCAAAGACTTCTTTACCTATAATTTTTTCAGCTTCAGCGGAAGAAATATTTTCATCGTGGACTCCAATCTCAGCCTTGGTAGATGGGGTGAAGATTGGTTGGGGAAGGATCTCCGATTCCACTAACCCTTGCGGCAAATTAATGCCAGAGATCTTACCGGTTCTTTTATAATCGCTCCAACCCGAACCGGAGATATATCCCCGGACTATACATTCTACGGGAAAAATTTTTGCTTTTTTGACAAGCATAGATCTTCCTTCGAGGTCTCCAGCATATTCCCGGCATTCAATCGGAAATTCATCTACGTTTGTAGTAATTAAATGATTTTGTATAATGTTTTTCGTTAAGCCAAACCAGAATTCAGAAATTTTTGTAAGCACCTTCCCTTTGTAAGGAATTCCCTGAGACATTATAACATCGAAGGCGGAAAGCCGGTCTGTAGATACAATTAGATAATTCTTTCCGGCATCATAAATATCCCTCACTTTTCCTTTTTTAATGAGATTAAGCTTTGGAAAATCTGTTTGAAGAATAATTTTCTGTTTCATAAAATCTATCAAATATTTATTAGTAAATATAAACTTAGAGAATACTTAATACAACCTTGTTGAAGTTAAAAAATTGAAGAAGAGAAATGCGTTGAAAAGGAAGTTTATGATCGTATTTCTTCAATTCTATTGATTTCCGAGGAAAATATGCTGCTAATTTTGGGAATAAATTTTTCGATAATAAAGAATAAACAAATGATAGGATAACAATTATTGTCCTCATTTCTTTGAAGCTACCAATAAATAATTAGGCTTCGATTAACTTTTAGATACCAGAGGTATAAAATGTTTTCATTATTGCTAATTTATGGAATCGTTTCCTTCATTTCAATTGCAGTTCTATTTTACTTCATGAAGTCAGCCCCGAGCGGTTGGGAAGATGAAGAAGGATTTCATATCGACACGCACAAGTTATAGATTCTTGTTTTAACTCTAGTTTATAGAATTTCCGCTAAATTAATTAAAATCAATTTGGTTGTAAATTAAAGATTAAGGCGATTGATTCTTAGTTGAAGCGACTAAAAATTACTGACTAAATTTTCATTATTATAATTTGATTCGGTAAAAAGTGTAATTCTTAGTCCTTTTTTAAAGGATTTAATAGCATCCTCCCGCGAATTATAGAGATCAAAGATTCTTATCGAATTATTTTTGAAAAAAACTAAACCAGTACCCAATACGGGTTTTACTATGCGAATTGTTCCACCTTTGGTAACAACAGTTCTTAAAAAGATAATCAAGCTACTTAGAAATGCAGGATCAATATATTCACATTGAGATATATCAACAATATATTGGATAAAACCGCAATTATAATAATTATCAAGTAAGCTCTTAATTGCGTTTGACTCTAAAAATGTTGCATGCTTAAGATTAACAGTAAAAATCGCAAGAGCATCTATTTCTTCGACCAAGAAGTCCATAATTTCAAATAATAAAATTAGTAATTTTATAAGTTATGACAGCTTTACTATCGAATTTAAACTCTTTTTTATTAAGATGCCAATATTTGATTTCCGTTCTCAAAAGATTGTGACCATATTCTATTTTATTCAAAGATGATTCCATATAATTATTAATTGATGTTACACTACTCTTGGAAAAATGGAATAAAGGAACTGAGCGGCTTTTTTCTGTTATTCCAATATTCCATCATTCCGAAAAGTTGTTTTTGCGAACGTGAATTATTAATAAGAAAAGTGGCACATACTTTTATTTCAGTATAAGATGTCCAAGTTTATCACGTTTTGTTTTTAGGTAACGCTCGTTATTTGGATTTGGCGTAATTTCAATAGGAAGTCTTTCAACAATTTCTAAGCCATAACCTTTTAATCCTACAATTTTTTTGGGATTATTAGTCAGCAAGCGCATTTTTTTAACGCCAAGGTCAAGAAGAATCTGCGCTCCGATGCCGTAATCTCTTAAATCCGGTTTAAAGCCAAGCTCTTCATTTGCTTCAACAGTATCTCTACCAAGATCTTGAAGTTTATAAGCTTTAATTTTATTGAGGAGACCAATACCTCTTCCCTCTTGCCGCATATAAACTATAATGCCGGATTCTTCCTTTGATATTATTTCGAGAGCGGTGTTAAGCTGGTCGTGGCAATCACATCTTAAAGAATGGAATACATCACCGGTAAGACATTCAGAATGCATTCTGACTAGAGTAGGATTGTCAGGATTAATCTTTCCTTTAACCAGAGCAATATGTTCCTTCTTGTCGACGAGACTTTTATAAAGAGTCAATTTAAAATTTCCGTGAACAGTAGGAAGTTTCGCATCAGCAACGTGCTCAATTAGCCTTTCTTTTTTGAGGCGGTACTGAATTAAGTCTTTAACTGTAAGAATTTTTAGATTAAACTTATGAGCAATTTTCACAAGTTCCGGAACTCTTGCCATCTCGCCATTATCATGAAGGATTTCGCAAAGGACACCGGTTGGTTTTAGATTCGCAAGTCGGCTAATATCGACTGCAGCTTCGGTATGTCCGGCTCGTCTCAGAACACCTTCATCATAAGCGCGAAGCGGGAATATATGACCGGGTTTGGCGAAGTCGGAAGCTTTAGTAGAATCATCATTTATTTTTTTAATGGTTAGGGCTCGATCTGCGGCAGAAATTCCGGTAGTAGTTCCTTCAATCGCATCGATGGTCACTGTAAACTGAGTGCCGTGAAGAGCGGAATTAGAGTCAACCATTAAAGGAAGCCCAAGCTCATCCAATCGTTTTCCGTTAACGGCAACACACAGCATTCCCCTGCCATGTTTAGTCATAAAGTTAACGATTTCGGGAGTGACATATTCCGCCGCGCAAACAAAGTCACCTTCGTTTTCTCTATCCTCATCATCAACAATAATTATAATTTTGCCATTTTTAATTTCCTCAATGGCTTCATCAACAGAACAAAACATTTTTAAACCTAATTTTTCTAATACTAAATTTAAGGAATAGTCAAAATTTGTTTAACTGCCTTCTTTAGCAGTAACAACAGTAGCGATAGCAGAGCGTTCATATTTTAGTTTTACGGTTTCGGTAACTTGAATCAATACTGTTTTTTCATCAATAAAAACGACCGTCCCGTGAAGTCCACCACTTGTAATAACTTTGTCGCCCTTCTGGATATTTGAGAGTAATTTTTCTCTTTCCTTAGCTCTTTTTTGCTGAGGTCTAATAATCATAAAATAAAAAATTAAGAATATAGCACCGAACATCACCACAGTGCTGATTAAGTTAGAACTTCCGCCGCCACCTGCGGGGGGAGCCATTGCTAATAGAGTTTCCATTAAGCCTCCGATTTATAGTTATTGTTTATAGTAGTTTTTGTAATTATTTCCGATTTCCAATTTTGAAAGTCGCCTTGTTTAATATGTTCCCTTGCTTGTTCAACAAGCTTCAAATAATAGTGTAAATTATGAATACTGCTAAGCTCAAGAGCAAGAATTTCTTTTGCGATAAAAAGGTGCCTTAAATATGCGCGTGAAAAATTTTTGCAAGTAAAGCAATCGCAGTTTGCATCAACCGGGTTAAAGTCATTTTTATATTTTGCATTCCTCATAGAAAGAATACCTCCGGAAGTAAAGAGATATGCATTTCTGGCATTCCGGGTTGGCATAACGCAATCAAACATATCTACACCGCGTTCAATTGCTTCGAGAATATTTTCAGGTCTACCAACGCCCATTAAATATCTTGGTCTGTCTTCCGGCATAAAATCCGTGGTGAAATTTATCATTTCATACATTATTTCTGCAGGTTCACCTACAGCAAGACCGCCGATTGCATATCCGTCAAAGTCAAGAGCTAATAAATCCTTTGCTGACTTTTCGCGTAAATCCTTATAAACGCTTCCTTGAATAATTCCAAAAAGGAATTGATTATGACCATAAAGCGGAGAAGAATTTTCAAACGCATCTTTATTAAGAATTGCCCAACTGGATGTAAGTTTAGTTGAATTATTTGCGTAATCATAATCGCAAGGATAAGGAGTACATTCATCCAATACCATCATAATATCCGAGCCAATGCTTCTTTGAATATCAATAACTTTTGACGGTGTAAAAAAATGTTTTGAACCGTCAAGATGAGACCTAAACTCAACTCCGTCAAACTTAAGTTTGCGCAATTCCGATAAACTAAAGACCTGATACCCGCCACTATCCGTAAGAATAGGTTTTTGCCAATTCATAAATTCATGAAGACCGCCGGCTTCATTAAGGACATCTGTTCCCGGTCTTAAATAAAGGTGATAAGTATTAGAAAGAACAATTTGTGCTTGAATATCTTTCTCTAAATAATCTTTATTAACAGCTTTCACCGTGCCTTGAGTACCTACAGGCATAAAAATTGGTGTTTCAACTTTTCCATGGGCAGTTTCAAAATAACCTGTTCTTGCCTTACAATTTTTATCTTTCGTTAAAACATGAAGATTAAGCAAATTTACCTACTGCTGAGTAATGATATTTTTCAAGCTTACAAATTTAAGGCTTATTTTACTCAAGTGCCAAAATGAAATTCTAAGGGTGGAAAATGAGGCACTGCTGACCAAAATAATTTTAGAATTTATAATAACCTGTGGAATTATGCGGAATTATTATTTTATATTGTGCACTACAATACAATTCATCTTATTTCGTCCATATGCATTTGGTTCATCAAGAATCTAAGAGCCACACAGTTGCGATACAAAGACCAACGACATTTTTTAGATAATTTTCTTCTATGAATTAATTATATGTCGCTCCTCCGGAGCTTTATTCTTTTTTTTATCTTTTTCTACTAATATGTCACCGCTCTGCGGTTCTGACCCTTTTGCGGGACCTGATACGTTTGAGGGGGATCAACAATTATGAGAACATATTTATGTTTTGCAATTTTGTGTTTCGCATAATGAATTGTGATTATCAAATTGCACAAAATTTTATTATTATATCAAAGAAGCCCCAGAGGGGCGATACATTAGTAGAAATAATTATCCCCAAAAATACCTAAGAGCCCCAGGGGGGCGAAACGTTAGCAGACAATATCATATTCAAATTAACATTTATATACGAACAAGAATTTATATCATTATAGAATCGGCATTTGAGAAACCGATGAATCGGTTTAAAGGTTTTCTTTTCATTTCTTTTCCCACGAATAAAATTCGTGGGCTGCTATTATACCTTTTAATAGATTTCTTACAAATGATTACTATTTACGTTTAAAATTAAGTAGGCACCTATAAATAGGGATGTTATATGAAATTTTGTTTTGGACAGATATGAAACGAGGAGGTAATAATATTGTAAATTTTTACAGTAAAAAATCAGAATTCAGGATTTTGGTTCAACTTCGCTTATTAATAAAACTTTAATGAGATCAATTTTGATTTGAGAAGAGCGGATAATAGTAATATTAAAATTGTCAATTTTCACATTTTCACCCTGAAGCGGAATCCTTCCAATGCGAGCGGTAATGTAGCCGGCAATAGTTTCATAATCTCCAAAAGGAATATCCAGCTGAAATTTTTCGTTTATAAAATCAATCTCAACTTTACCGCTGATTAGATAGTTATTTTCCGAAATTTTCTTACAAATATCTTCTTCGACATCATATTCATCTTTAATCTCGCCGAATAGTTCTTCGATAATGTCTTCCATAGTAACAATGCCTGCAGTACCGCCAAATTCATCTACCACAGCAGCTATAGAAACATGTTTGCTGAGGAATTCGTTCAACATATCAATACTTTTTTTTGTATCCGGGACAAATAATATTTCCCTTGTCATATTCTTAATATTTTGAGGAAGCTTAAAAATATCATAGGCAAAGATTACACCTTTAATATTATCAAGATTTTCTTCATAGACAGGTAGCTTAGAGTATCCAGACTCAATAAAAATAGAAAGCGCTTCATCAACACTTTGGTCAATTTCAACACCGACAATTTCGGTTCGGGGACGCATAGCTTCGTATACTTTTTGATCACCAAGCGATAACACTTTATTTATTATGTCGCTTTCTTTTTTATTTACTACTCCTGCTTCATGGCTTTCTTTTACCAAAGATTCAATATCCTCTTTATCAAAAAGCAAGTTGATATTTTCTTCTTTAAATTTTTCTGATTGGGTAAGCCGGGAAGAGATAGAAGATGTAATTTTAGTAAGCGGGCTTAGCAAAAAAGAAAATACGCGCAGAGGCAAAGCAGACATTAAGATAATTCTGTCTGATAATTCCCTCGCAAAATATTTTGGTATTAGTTCGCCAAAGACCAAAAGTATAAAGGAGGAGATAATTAAAACGGAGAGGTCTTCTAACTTAAATATTGTAGTTAAGAATAAGGCGCTTATTGAAGCAAAGGCAATATTGACAATGCTATTACCGATTAATATTGTAGAAAAAAAAGCTTGGGGATTTTTTATATAATACAGAGCGCCTTTTGCGGAAAGATTATTACCTCTTGCTCTAACTTCTAATTTTAGTTTGTTGGAAACTACAAAAGCAATCTCGGAGCCAGAAAAAAAAGCACTTAAAATCAGGAGGATTAAAAGGATTAATATATCGTTAAAATTCATCAATAAACCTTTTTAATAATTTGGTGCTTTATGCTATCGGAAAAACTTATTCCGTCCGATGAAAAATTGAAAATGAGAGTCACTGTAGAATCATAATCAATAATATTGCCGGAAATTCTTTTAATGCCATTGAGTAAAAAAGTATTTTCTTCATAGGGTAAAATACTTCCGGAAAAATTAACACTAATAAGTTTGATGGGCTCGATGTTAATGAACAAATTATTTTGAGTAACACTTATGTTTCTAAGAATTAAATTTTCTATTGCAACACCGCTAAGATTTTTGATTGAAATATTTCCGTTAAGATGAAGTACCGGATGATTAATTTCAATGCCTGGCATTAGATTGATCCATAAGTTTATTTTTGAAGAAACAATTTTTATATTTAATTTATCGCCAGTAGTTATTTGTCTGCTGCACCCGGAACACGGAATCAGAATAATTAAAAAATTCAGTAGTATAATATTTATTAAACCCGGTATTTTCATAAAGCAAAGATAACTAAGCAATCAAATAATTTTATACACTATTAAAATTGTAGTTAAGATATAAAACAAAAAGTTGAAAATCATCGGCAGGTCGGTAATCATAATTTCAGTAGTGCTCTCACCTTGTTGGTTTATATATACGATATACATATACCTGAAAATCCCGAAGACGACAAAGGGCGTTGTATAGATTAAATTCTCTGTTCTAAAGATTGAAACTGTTCGTGAAGATACAGTATAAAGAGCATAGCAGATTATAACACCTGAAGCAGCTACCGTTGCAATTTGATTTGTGAATTCAAAAGAATAGTGAGATAATACTTTTCTTGTCGAAGGAGAGTCAATATTATGCGAGAGTTTCAATTCCGATTGACGTTTCATAATTGCAAGGAACAATGAAATGAACATAGTAGTTAACAAAAGCCAACTGGAAATTTCAACGTTGATAATATATGCACCCGCTATAACACGGATCATAAAGCCTGCAGCAATGCTAAAAATATCTAATAGGACAAAATGTTTCAGCTTAAAAGAATAAAAAACATTTAGAAGGAAATAGACTGCAACAGCATAATAAAACCGGGAGTCAAAATGAATTATTGTAAAAAGAATAATTAGAAAAAGAAAAGCGGCTGTAATTATGGCATTACGTTTTGAGATTCTTCCTGAAGGGATAGGCCTATTTTTCTTTACGGGATGTGCTTTATCGGCTTCAACATCAATAATATCATTTATTATGTATATCGAACTAGATGTAAGGCAAAAAAGAAGGAAACCAAAAAAAGTCAGGATAAAATAATCATGTTCAAAAAGATGTTTGGAAAAAAGCAAAGGGACAAAAACAAACAAGTTTTTTATCCATTGTGGAATCCTGAGTAATTTGAAATAATTTTTTATCATTAAAAAACAGCCGTCTCCTCATAAGTTCCGAAAACTTCTTTCAATTCTCCCGTCATTTCGCCGAGAGTAACATAATTGCGCGCTGCTTTAATAAACGCAGGCATTAAATTTTTATTATCAACAGCAGCCGTTCTAATCTCGTTAATACTTTCTTTCACAGCTTCGATGTTTCTACTTTGCTTAAGATCGGCAAGTCTTTGTCTCTGAATTTTTTCCACTTCCGGAGAAATGTTAAGGATCGGGATATCAACTTTTTCATTTTTTTCAACGAACTCATTAACGCCGACAATAAACTTTTCTTTTCTTTCAACTTCCTTTTGATATCGATATGCGGCATCGGCAATTTCCTTTTGGAAATAACCGGCTTCGATTGCCGGAATAACGCCTCCGAGAGAATCTATTTGATCAAAAATTGCAATTGCCTGTTTTTCCATTTTTGAAGTAAGTGACTCGATAAAATAACTGCCGGCGAGAGGATCTACCGTGTTTATAACGCCGGTTTCGTATGCAATAATCTGTTGAGTTCTAAGAGCTATTTTAACTGCTTTTTCGCTAGGGAGAGCGAGAGTTTCATCCATAGAGTTGGTATGAAGCGATTGAGTTCCACCCAGTACTCCGGCAAGTGCCTGAAAAGCGGTTCTAATAATATTATTTTCCGGTTGTTGAGCTGTTAATGTGCAACCAGCAGTTTGTGTATGAAAACGAAGCCACCATGACCTTGGATTTTTCGCTCCATATTTTTCTTTCATTCTTTTTGCATAGATTTTTCTTGCGGCGCGGTACTTTGCAATTTCTTCAAAAAAATCCAAATGTGAATTGAAGAAGAAAGAAATACGCGGGGCAAACTCGTCAACATCCATACCTCTGGCAATGCAAGCCTCTATATACGCAAAACCATCTGCAAGTGTGTAAGCTAATTCCTGCACAGCAGTTGAACCTGCTTCACGGATATGATAGCCGCTAACAGAAACGGGATTCCACTGAGGAATTTCCTGCGAACAATATTCGATCATATCCACAATAATACGCATAGAAGGATTCGGGGGATAAATATATTCTTTCTGAGCGATGTATTCCTTAAGAATATCATTTTGCAAAGTTCCTCTTAGATTTTTAAAGTCTACACCCTGCTCTTGAGCAAAGGCAAGATAAAAAGCGAAGATCATCGCTGCTGGAGAATTGATAGTCATTGAAGTAGAAACTTTTTCGAGAGGAATTTTATTGAACAAAATTTCCATATCTTTAAGAGAAGAAACAGAGACTCCGCAAATTCCGACTTCGCCTTCGCTAAGAGGAGAATCGGCATCCCACCCCATCAGAGTAGGCAGATCAAACGCTGTAGACAGCCCGGTTTGACCATGATCCAACAAATAGTGAAAACGTTGGTTTGTATCTTCGGGAGAACCGAAGCCTGCAAACTGACGCATCGTCCAAATCTTTCCACGGTAACCGTCGGCATGAATACCGCGCGTAAAAGGATATTCACCGGGGAAACCTATTTCATTAAGATAGTTAATATTTTCAATATCATCCGGTCCATAAAAATTTTTAACTTCTTCACCGCTAACGGTTGTATATTTTTTCATTCCGCTTGAATTTGAATTATTAGCTTTAGATTCAAACACACGTTTCCGGTTATTATAATCTTTGTTAATCATCGTTTTTCCTTATTTAGTTTTTTTTGAAACTAATATTAAAATACCTTTTGGGTAATTCTGATCTAAACTTAAGTTCTGCCAAACCTTCTGTCAAATTCATCAAGAGAAATTTTTACGACTATAGGTCTGCCGTGTGGGCAAACGTAAGGCATAGAAGTAGCGAATAGTTGGTCGATTAGAAGGCGCATTTCTTTTTCCGAAAGATAATCACCTGCTTTAATAGCTGCTTTACACGAGTATGATTTTGCTATATTCTCCTTTGATTCCAATTTATTTTCGCGCTGGTTAGTAGTGTATTCGTTAATTAAATCGAGAAGCACTTTTTCTTCAGAGCCGCTTTTAACATCTTCGGGAACGCCTTCAATTACGATTGTGTTTTTGCTAAAAAATTTTAGAGTAAATCCAAGCTTGGTTAAGAAAGGATAAATTTCTTTCACCAAACCAAAACTACCGGGGTCAAGTTCTACCGTTCGTGGGAAAAGCAGTTGTTGAGAGAAAGGGAGATCAGCTTCAAAGCGTTTCCATACTTTTTCATATAAAACTCTTTCATGTGCAACATGCTGATCGATAATCATCAATCCCGTTTTAATCTGCGAGAGGATATATTTATTATGAAGTTGAATAATAAAAGTAGCGCCGTCTTCATTTCCGTTTTTTTGTTCATAGTTTCCCGCTTCGTGATATACTTCGCGGGTATCATTCTTTTCAAATGGATGATGGGTAATATTCTCTTGGTTGATATTTTCAGGTATGGTACTAAAGATCAGATCTATTTCGCGGTCAGAGAAATCTGTCCTGGCAACAGATTTTCTTTCGGAGAAAACTGGTCTATCAGAAAAATCATTTTTCTCTACCCTATTAAAATTATTAAATGAAAGCTTATCCCCTTCCGGCGCAGTATCGGTAAATTGCATTAACGGAACGAGATCGTGAGTGGCTAAACTTTTTTTAACAACAGCAAGCACAAAACTATAAACGTCTTTATCGTCATCAAAGCGGACTTCAAGCTTTGAAGGGTGCACATTTACATCAATACGTTGTGGATCGATATCCAAAAAAAGTAAGAAGAAAGGATAATCACCTTTTTCCAGGATATTTTCATAAGCGGTAAACACTGCATGATTAATTTGTTTACTAACGACATACCTGCTGTTAAGAAACAAATATTGATCGCCTTTACTTTTTTTAAGCATGGTCGGTTTTCCGGCATAACCATAAAGAGAAATGAAATCGGTCTTTTCTTCTACCTTAATAAGAGCATCAAGCATATTGTCCGCAAAGACTTGCTGAATTCTATCTTCAATAGTTCCGGCAGAATAGTTGAGGATAATTTCATCATCATTATGAAGCTTAAAATTAATTTTTGGATGGCTTAAAGCAATCCTATTGAAGGTATCGATGATATGCTTTAATTCAGTAAAATCGGACTTAAGAAAGTTTCTTCTTGCCGGTGTATTAAAAAATAAATTTTTAACAGCAACGGAAGTACCTTTTGAGTAAGAACCTTTTTCAACAATGACATTACTGGAGTCGTCTATTCTAACAAGAGTACCGAAATCTTCGTCACTTGTTTCCGTTTTAATCTCGAACTGGCTTACCGAAGCAATTGAACTAAGCGCCTCTCCTCTAAAGCCAAGTGTAAGGATATTTTCAAGATCTGAATATTCCGAGATTTTGCTTGTAGCATGTTTTTGAATACATAGGATCGCATCTTCTTCATTCATACCAGTGCCGTTATCGAAGACCTGAATTAGTGATTTACCGGCTTTTTTAACTACCAATTCAATTGAAGTAGAACCGGCATCCACTGAATTTTCAATTAATTCTTTAACGACAGATTCCGGTCTTTGGACTACTTCGCCTGCGGCAATTTTATTCGCTAAATTTTCTGGCAGTATTTTTATTTTCTTTATAGACATTTAAATTTTTCTAACATAAGTATAAATATCAAATTCATTTCTTCCATCTATTCTTTTAACCTCCCAAATTTTAAGATCTATTTCCGGGAAATAAACATCTCCTTCTGCATTAAACTTCATATAAGAGATTAATAATTCATCAGCAGTATTCATTGCTTGCTTATAAATGTCGGTTCCGCCAATGACAAATATCTTTTCATAATCTTTCGACTCACAATATTTATAAGCTGAATGCAAACTATCAAAAATAACTATCTCTGTAAATGCCAATATTAGCTTTTTGTTGCGGGTGAGCACAATATTCAGCCGGTTTTTCAAAGGCTTACCGAGTGTATCGAAAGTTTTTCTACCCATAATAACCGGAAATCCAGAAGTTGTGTTTTTGAAATGTTGGAATTCCTCTTTGGAATGCCAGGGTATTTCTCCGCTTGATTTTCCAATTACCCCATTTTGAGCAACCGCTGAAATAATAATTTTCTTCATAACAATTCTCTAACGAAAATCAAACTGCTACTTCAAATTTAATTTTATCATGGCTAGTATAATTGCTCAATTCGAAGTCTTCAAATTTTAATTCATCAATTGGTTTCTTCGCTATTGTCAAAGTAGATAAAGACAGGGGCTCGCGTTTTAGCTGTTCCAGCAATCCTTCACGATGGTCAAATTTTTCCATTGGAGAACCTTTATCCGCGATATAGATATGAGCGTCAATAATAGTATGCGCAAAAAAGCCTAATTCAAGATTAACCTCTTGTGCAATAATTTGAGTTAGGATAGAATAGGCGGCAAGATTAAATGGAATTCCGAGGGCAATATCACCGGAGCGTTGGGTTAAATGGCAATTTAGCTTTCCATTGCTGACGTTAAAAGCAAAACTATAGTGACATGGGGGAAGCTTGCTTTTAGTAGCATTACCTGGTTCCCATGCAGTTACAACTAACCTTCTGCTGTAGGGCTTATTTTTTAATTCATCGATAACATATTTGATTTGGTCAACCTCTCTAATCTGCCAATTTCCTTCTTTATCCTTTTCTGCACTGGGGAAATGCCGCCAATAATAACCATAAGCTGTTTCAAGATTCCCGTCTTCATCAGCCCAGGCATCCCAAATTTTAGTATGCTTACGCAAATTTCTTATATGGTTTTCACCCGAAAGATACCAAAGTACCTCATGCAAAATAGATTTCCATTCCATTTTTTTAGTCGTGAGCAAAGGAAAACCTTTGGAAAGGTCCACACGATAAAAAGCCCCGAAATAAGAAAGTGTATCGACTCCGGTTCTTGAGGGCTTTCTTACACCTTCATCTAAGACTAATTTAATGAGATCCAAATACTGCTGCATTTAAATATCCTTTTAGGTTGAAAAATATAATCCTAATACCTGTAGAAAGTTACGAAAAAAAAAATAGTGACGAAATATTTGGGATATTTACTAAAAGCACTACATTCCAGTCCAAAATAATTTAATAGCTTATATAAAAGTTAAAAACAATTCGTTTGGAACAGATTCGGAATTTCTTTCCCTTTCTTGATTCACACATTACAATTTAATATGTTTGATATTGTCAAACATTAGTTCTTTTTCTCAAAATCTTATAACTTTAACAGCTAATCCTTTTATTCTTCCAAAACCATTCAAAAAGGGAAATCAAATTAATATTACCTGTCAATACATTCTGAATGCACTCTGAATGCACTCTGAATACACTCTGAATACACTCTGAATACACTCTGAATACACTCTGAATACACTCTGAATCCACTCTGAATCCACTCTGAATCCACTCTGAATCCACTCTGAATCCACTCTGAATGCACTCTGAATCCACTCTGAATGCACTCTGAATCCACTTCTAATGGCCTTATCTTGTGCATAGCTCACACTTAACCTCTTTCTTTCCCATAATCAAGCAATAGAAATTTTACCCTTTTGATTTGAAGTTAAGACTTTTTTATTTAACTAACTCATCTTACGCAAAGGGTTATTATTACATAATGAGAAACCTCCGAGGTTTTCCTAAACCTCGGAGGTTTGCACTTCACTTCCTTTATATTTGAAATTGTCTGCGTAACATGAGTAACTAAATAGATTTTGTTCAAAACATTCAACCATTTATTTTGAAACAACAATTTATTATTAATTTTTCATGAAGATCAAAATTGCAATTGTTACATCGGGGCACCCGCCTCTTGATGAAAGAATTTTTTACAAGTTCGGCAAGAGTTTAAGAGATGCCGGCTATGCCGTTGAAATAATTTGCTCTACACAAGAGATAAATGAAATGAAAGATGGAATTTCCATCACCGGTTTTAACGGCTCTCATCTTGGGAAAAAAGAAAAAATTCTTAGGCTTTATGATAAGATCTTATCTTTTGACCCCTCGGTTATAATTTGCTGCGAACCGTTACCTGTTTTTTCCGCTTACAAGTTTAAGACAGACAATCCAAAATGTAAAATTATTTTGGATATTACTGAGTGGTACCCTGAAAATCTTGTAAACAAAATTAAAGGGATTAAAAAGTATTTTTATTATTTGTTCTACTATCTTTTTAATTTTGCCGCTGTTAGCTTAAGCGATAGTTTAATCATTGGTGAGATAATAAAAAAAATGAGATACAATTTCATGGCACCGATTAAAGGCAAGACCATAATCGGTTACTACCCTATATTGAGCTATTTTAATTATTCTTCACCACCATTCAATGGAACGGATTTAACGTTTTGCTATGCCGGACTTATTAATTTTCAAAGAGGGATAATAAGTATCTACGAAGTTTCGAAGAAGATTAAAGAAAAATATCCCCAGTTAAATATTACCTTAAAACTTGTAGGAAGATTTGAGCGTGTTGAGGAAGAAATATATTTTGATGAATTAGCAAAAAACAATAAATCAATAATAATCGATAAAGTAGGTTGGACAAGCTATAATGGAATTTCAGAGTACCTTCAAAATGTAGATATTTGTTTTGATCTAAGAGTAAGAAATTTCATTTATAATAATTCACTTCCAATTAAAATTTTTGAATATATGGCATGCGGGAAACCATTTATCTTCTCTGATATTAAACCCATTCGGAAAGAATTCGGCGATAATATCTGCGGCTTCCTTGTCGATCCTTCAAACCAGAATGAGGTTATTAGTAGTATTGAAAAATATATTATAGATAAGAATTTGCTTCTTACTCATTCCATAAATGCACGAAAGCTTATTGAAAACGGGAGAAATTGGGAAGAAGAATCTAAAAAGCTAATCAATCTGGTTAATTCATTAGCGAAAAATAAAAATTGAACTAGGCTTAAACCCCGTTAGTTTAACTGCAAGAAGGACAAAAAGTGTACTCAAGATAATATTAAGATAAATATTCTGTAAGATAATTCCCGCAATTAAAAAAGCAAAAACCATGGCGACAATTACAAATAATTCTTTAACGTTATAATCAATCTTGAGCTTACCTGCCGATATAAGGAATAAATAAAAAGCAGACGCAGCAAATGCAATCGTAGTAGCTAATGCTGCGCCCACTAAACCGTAGCGAGGGATCAAGATCAAATTCAATATCAAATTCAAAACAAATCCTATCCCGTCAGCCACCGGAAAGTGATAAGTCTTATTTGACACTAAAGGATAAACTGAAAAGAATGAAGCTAAACCGTTAAAAAAATAACCGAGAAGAACGAATGGGAGTATTGTTAAACCGGGTTGATACTGAGAGTTCAAAAAAGTTATTCCAAAAATTCTAAAGTCAAAAAGATATCCGGTAAAAAACGTCACAATAAGCAAGACAAACCCACCGGCAGAAATAAGTTTCAGAAAAGTCTTACCGAATACTTCTTTATGTTTATCCATATTATACATATTTAATGCATAAGGTACCCAAGCTGTCCTAAATGAAATGACGAAAACGTTCATAATCATAGCAATCCGATAAGAAAAGCTATAAATGCCGACTAAATTCTTCCCTAAAAAACTATTAATCAAAAATCTATCGCTAACATCCATCGCCGACGAGAACAAACCTGAAATAATTAGAGGGGCCGAAAAGATAAGCATCATTTTAAGTATTTTAACTTCAATGTACAGCGAATATTCTTGAGTTAGCGAAGGTACCATTAAAAGAAAAAGAATAGCGGAGGAAATGATTTGCGCATAAAAAATTCCTTCGACTCCTTCCTTCATGAGATAGACAAAAATTACGTTAAAGATGAAATTTGAGATTGCAGAAACGGAAGAAAGCAACACAACTTTTTTTGAATATTCCCTGGTTTTAAATAAATGCAGTCCAAAATAGGCAACAGTATCTACAAAAAGAGTTATAAAAGTTAAACTAACTAAACCAGAGGAGTTATGAGTCCCTAAAATTATTGAAGATATTTCTCCCGAAAATATTATAATAATTGCGGTAAAAAAAGTTCCCGCAATCAGAGCCGAATTTATCACAGTCGAAAATATTTTTAATCTTTTATTGTCAGAATCTGCTTCTATATAATATTTGCTAAAAGCAGCCTGTAGCCCGAATTGGTATAAAACCGAAACTATAGCATAAACAGACATTAGAAGAGAATAATTACCGAACTCTTTCGTTGAAATTAAATTGGAGTAAAGAGGCAGGAGCAAAAAACTAATTGATCTAACAAAAAGGTTTCCCAGGCTATACCATATTGTAGATTTCGACAGACTTCTTTTCTGCATTAAATTATATTTTTAAGTTTGTATAGTTCTTTAAGCTTTTCATTTACGCTTTCGTAGCCATGATATTTTTTCACCCAATTTATTCCGGTTATTCCTAAGCTATCGCGATAATTTTTATCATCGATAAGTGCATTTAATTTTGTGTATAGTTCATCTGCATTATTAGCAACCACAAAAGGATTTTCCGGTAGCCATTCTGCATAATCTTGTCTCATATTTGTTATTGTGGGAATTCCCATCGCTAAAGTTTCCAATCCTGCTTTTCCATATCCGGTGCCGCCCATCGTGCCGCCGACTTGGTCGATTGAAATATCGCAACTGCTTTTGATCTCGAGCAATTTACCTCTTGCCATATTTTCTAAGAGAATAAAATTAATTTTCCGTTCCTTTTTGACTCTGTCAATGACCGAAATAATTAAATCAGTTCCTTTAAATTTTCTATTCGTCGGTGAATGAACAATGGTGATTTCCCGGTCATCATTATTTTTTTTCTTAGGTAATTCAGAAGGATTGTAAGGATAAAATAAATATTGCAAATCCTTTTTCAAACCAAGATGGTCATATTCAGAGGTGATATTTAGATCGGAGATATTGTCAAGCTCTTTAATTACACCTCTAATCCTAAGATCGCTTCCATAATAACAACAAACGATTTTTTTTCCTTCACGTTTCCATTTTTTAGCCAGTGAGGCATCCCTAAAAAAATCTAACCCGGCGTCGTAATGGATAATTTGATATTCGTCAAGGTTATATTTCCTGACGGCATCAAATACTTTTTTCTTTTTGAACTGATCATTCAAATCAAAATAATATTTTTCCAATAGATTTTTAGGCTTGAATTCAGGGGCTTGCATAATTATTTCATTTTCTCTAATGGCGACTTTGTTTCTTCGCCATAATTTAGCCAAGGAGAAATTGAGTAAAGGAAAGTTAAGGCAAACGTCCTCAGGAAAATCAAGTTGGTTTTTGTGAAAGGTAATTAAACGGGATTGATCGCCGCTTGACAAATGCATCTTAAAAAAATCATACGGAACTCCGGCATAATTTTGCGGAGCCAGATGTAAAATTTTGAGCATTAAATATCTTTATAGAATGTATCTCTAAAAATTCCCCGAGCCCCAAAATTTTCTTTAAACCTTGCAAGTCCCCAATTCGGGTCCATGTTAACAGTAAAAATTCCAAAATCTAAGAACTTGAATCCTTCGTCTTTATATCGTTTCATTATTTCATAAAAAAGCAAATTCACCGCCCGGTACTCCTGATATTCTTCATCATGACTAATATAAAACGCCAGGACAACTTTTGGATTAGCAGAGAAATTGCAAACACCGGCAATTAGTTTTTCTCCCTTAAATGCACCCCATAATCTTATCTTTGTCGGAAAGAGTTTTTTAAGTTTAAGGAGTTCTTCGAGCGAATGCGTAGGATTAACATTGTGCCGCATCTTCAAATTCAATTTTAAGATTTCATAATATTCTTCAAACCGGTCGCACTCAACAATTTCAATTCCCTGCTTAATTGATTTCTTTACGGCTGTGCGGGCTTCGGCGCGATAGGTTGAGAGAAGCTCATCGTGTTCCACATCAAGCTGAACTACGCTTGAAACATCGCGCTTCAAATAACTAAACTCATTTTTCACAAGGGCGAAATCGATATAATTAGAGTATTTTGACTGATAAATCATTGGAGGAGGAGTTAACTGAATTCTCTCGCACTTCAATTCCTTTGCATAATCAACGACAGATTCAACTAAATCAAACGCTTCACGAAAATTAAGATTGCTTTTATAAACAAATCCGCCATAGGAGGCTCCGGAATGAGATATGAGAATTCTCTTTCCTTCGCGCTCAACTACGGCTGCGGAGATAATTGCAAACATTTGACCATTCTTCTTAAAAACCAAGGAAGCGTCCTTAAACCTCCCTTTTGGATGATAAGAAAGGAAAAGTCTCTTATGAAACATGGTTCCATTATCGGATGAATCGACGAAATTATCCCATTCGCTATCCGATAAATCAATTTTATTTAATGGAAAATATTCAAGCATAAATTTCTCAGAAGTTTTTAATAATAAAAAATATATAGCCTTAGTATAAATTCAAAATATACTAACAATAAGATATCCGGAGTCTAACTGTAAAAATAAACGATTTTTCTCTTAATGATTTGTTCATTTTCAATTTACGATTTAGTAATACTAAAATAATATCTTTTCGGCAAATAAAAATTTAATTATGAACTTTGGCTAACAAATGAGAATTGCGCACATTTCAGATCTTCACTTTACGACATTCTTTAAGAAATCGAATCTTGGTAGTATTAATTATATGTTAGAATATGCTCTTAAACTTAAAGCCGACCATATAGTTATCACGGGCGATTTAACGGACAACGCCGATAAGAATGATTTTTTAATTTTAAGAGATTTATTTGAAAACCTGGGGATACTTAGCTCTGAAAAGTTATCCTTAGTCATCGGTAATCACGATATATTCGGAGGCGTCCAAACTGCCGAAGATATTTTTTCTTTCCCGGAAAAATGCAGGTCAGTTAATTTTAATGAAAAAGTACAAGATTTTTATTCCTACTTTAGCGAAACTTTTGACAACTGCGTTTATTTTTCGGAAGATACAATATTCCCTTTTGCTAAAATTCTTGACGGTGTATTAATAGCAGGGATGAACTCTATAGCTGAATATTCGAAAGCCAAAAATATTTTTGCATCAAACGGAGCAGTAAGTATTGAACAATTTGACGCAACTTTAAAGATTCTTGAGAACTTTAACAAAGATGTTCATTCAAAAATAGTTTTGATTCATCATCACTTCAGCAAGATTAAGTCAAAGAACAGCGGTTCATTCGGGGGATTCTGGCAAAATATTGAGAGGCAAACAATGAAATTGAGAAAGAAAAAAAGACTTCTAAACTTGTTCAATCAATATGACATCAATTTAGTGCTGCACGGACATTATCATGAGACAAAAGAATACCATCGCAATAGAATAAGATTCTTAAATGCAGGAGGAAGTTTTAAAAATCAATATCAAAATGAATTTTTTATAAATTTTATTGATGTAGAACCTTCTGGAATAAAAATTGAGACTCACAATTTGCATTCTCCAAAAGATGGTTTTGAAATGGGCAGCATATTATCCGGTGGCAATAATTCGCTTGAAAGGAAATTCGCATTACCCGAAATTATTGCCAATTAAACATAATACCGGTTCAAAACATTTAAGAGCAAAAGAATCAAATCTTCAATTGAAAATGGAATAGTTAGGAGCAGTTATGTCACAATCGCTTAAGGAAAATATTAGTTCTAAATTTAAGGTAGCTTATTTTGCCGGCTCTATGCGCCCCGGGATTGACGGTGTTACAAGAGTACTATACAAGTTAATTGAAGAATTGAATGTCCGGAATATCGAAAATATTTTTGTCTCCCCTATTATTCCGTCAATAGAAGAGCGGCCTACTTTGATGTTTAAAGTCCCTTCAGTTACAGTTCCTTTCTATAAAGAATACCGTCTTCCCTATTTCGGACAAAGGATATTTGAAAATAAATTACTTGAGTTTAAACCGGATATTATTCATATAAATAGCCCTTGTCCTTTAGGTTATGCAGCATTAAGATTTGGACTGAAGCATAGAATTCCGGTTGTGGCAACTTACCATACACACTTCGCAAGTTATGCAAAATACTATAATGTTAGACCACTTGAATCTTTCAGCTGGAATTATTTTCGTAGCATCTACAATCGATGCGAAACAGTATACGTCCCTTCGATACCAATATTAGATGAACTTCGCAATCACAGTTTGACAACAACCGAGTTTCTTCCACATGGTGTGGACACGCAAATTTTCAATCCACGATATAAGTCATCCAAATGGAAAAATAATCTAAATATTGAAGGAAAAACCGCTTTACTTTTTGCGGGTCGACTTGTTTGGGAAAAAGATTTAAAGACCTTTGTGGAAGTTTATAATATCCTTTCGGCAAAAAGAAAAGACATAGCTTTTGTATTAGCCGGTGACGGACCAATACGCGAAGACTTAGAGAAATCAATGCCCAAAGCAATATTTCTCGGCTATCAAACCGGAAGTGAACTTGCCGCTACGTATTCTTCCTCCGATATTTTTGTTTTCCCATCGACTACTGAAACTTTTGGAAACGTTGTAGTCGAGGCAATGGCTTCAGGCTTACCTCCAATCTGCGTTAGAGAAGGAGGCGCATACGGAATCGTTAAAGACAATATAACGGGTTTAATTGCAGAACCAAGAAATGCTGCAGATATTTCAAATAAAATTGAAATGCTTCTTAATCAGCCCGGATTAAGAGATCAGATATCAAGTCAGGCATTTCAGTATGCTCAGACACAATCATGGGAAAATGTTTTTGAAAGTCTTTTCAAAAGCTACGAAGAAGTAATTCGCAATTATACAATTAAGAAATTATACAGAGAGAAAAAGGTTGCTTAATCAAAAAAAATGCTATGCACATTTCTGCACATAGCATAAGAAGAGGTTCATGAAAGGAGCTTAACTCTTTATTTGAATTGGCCTATGACTTTCATGCCCGAAGCATTTGATATTCCAAGAAGCCATCAGGGGAGTGTGTTTCCGCCAAGGAAATAATTATTTATATCTTTAGAAGCCTTTTTTGAAATCCAATAATGACAGTGGCTACCAGGTAAATTAGTATAATTGAAATATCCAGTACACTTAATTTCATAAACTTAATATCCAATGAAAAAGGCAGGCGACACAGCAAGAATAAGATTGCTTAACGTTCTTGATCTTCACTGGTATCCGAAGGCAAAGGGTAATATTGATTCGATTCGAATTACAGATTCAAAGGCTACTACTTATAACGATAGAGTTGCAAGGGTTCAAGCGCCGCGAACTTTGTGGGATAAAGATTATATTGAAAATAGCTGGATTGGTCAAACCGGACAGGCGCATCTTCCGCTGATTCCAAAGTTGGAAGCTTCGATAAACAGCTTTTATCCGGGGACAAAACTCGCTTTTACAGAATTTACATACGGAGGAGAAAATGATATTTCCGGCGGAATAGCAATATCAGACGTACTTGGGATATTCGCAAAGTACAGTGTTTATTTTGCTTCATTCTGGCAGGTTCAAGGACCATCGAGCTATGTATCTGCGGCATATAAAATTTATCGAAATTATGACGGAAACAATTCCACATTCGGAAATTTATTTGTTCCATCTCAAAGTAATGACAGCGTTGACTGCTCAATTTATTCGTCCATTGTGAAAGGAGATAATAAGATTCATCTAATAGTTATTAATAAAAATTTCACTAAAAGCATTACAGGAAATTTTTCAATCAACTCTCCTAAGCAAATTTTAAGCGGAGAAGTTTGGGAGCTTGATTCAACATCATCACAAATACATTTACCGGTCGCGGTCAATAATATCATTAATAATCCTTTTTCATATACATTGCCGCCGGCTTCTGTTTGCCATTTCGTTCTTGAGACCTCAGGTGTATTGTCGGTAAAAAATAGCAACGACAATTTACCTGAGAAATATGAATTGGCAGCATATCCAAATCCTTTTAATCCTTCATGCAGGATAGAATATACAATCCCGGATAACTCAACTTCGCGAATAGAAATATATTCAGTTGAAGGAGTGTTGATAAAAACATTCGGTCAATTATCTCATTCAGGAGTTGCAACTTGGTTTGGGACTAACAACAATAATCAAAAAGTTGCTTCAGGAGTTTATTATGCAATATTAAGAAGCGACGCCGGAATATTAGCGCAGCAAAAATTGCTTTTGCTAAAGTGAGGGAAAATTAGCGGCTTTACATTTCTCGTTTTACAATACATGCCAAGTCCTTTAATAAATCAGACACAGGAAGAGTTTATGCCAATTTTGGCAGACTTTTTTCTGAAATAATTGGATAAGAATTAAAGGCTTGTTTTAGGCTTGTCATAGGCTTGGTAGAGGCCAGGAGGAAATAGGCAAAAACAGAAAGAAAAGGATCTTAGGTATGACAAAATTGGCAGACAAAGAATTTTCAAGGGTAAGTCGGCTGAGAAATATTTTATTAGCGCCTAACGCGGCAGGCCGCAATGTATTATGTTTGATGGAATATGGAATATGTAAAACAAATTTGAAATATCTTGACACAAAAAACAAAAACTTAATTGGCAACATTATAGATAACCTCATTTTTATTCGATTACCTGTATTATGGCACAACGACCCTAAGTGAAATAGCTTAGGGTTATATTAATTTTGGCGCAATGCAGCTATTCGGCCAAAGATTTAAAATATTGACAATAAGAGAAAATTAATTTATCTTAATAATACTGAAGGAAAAAAGGATGGGTATGCGTTACTCTCTGAACTAATTATAGAGCGGAGTAGAATTGCAATACATACAAAGACTACTTGGGCCTGCAAGGGGCAAAACCACGGAGACTTACCTCATGAGATATTATTTTGTTTAATTCTGGAAAAGAGAAAAAATGAGACATCATGAACAAATAATTTTATGGCGTAAACACAACTAATTTGGAAGTAATTACGCCATAACTTGTCCCGATTTTTCGAGATGGCGTGAATACAGTAGTTAGTTGCAATTGCCGCTTGATAGCTTCAAGAAAGGAGGAACTGGTATGAAGACTTTGTTCCGAATTTTGTTAATGACGATTTTCACATTGGCGAATGTGAACACGTTGAACGCTCAATGGATTTTGCAGAACAGCGGTGTCAATGCAACGCTCTCGGATGTTGTCATGCTTGATACGGTAACCGCAATCGCCGTGGGAAGAAATGGTTCGATTCTTGAAACGACAAATGCCGGAGAATCGTGGCTCGACGTTTCTCTGCCCCTCTCGTATGGCGGACAGTGGAACGCCATCTCATTTTTCGATTCAGTCAATGGAGTTATCGTTGGAGATAACGGCACCGTTTTCACAACACCCAACAGAGGCAAGAGCTGGCTATGGCATTATATTCCGGGAGGACAAAAATGTTTGTCTGCTCTTCATGTCGGGCCCAATAGTGTTTACGTCGGCGCCGACTCCGGGTGGGTGTACAACACGTCCGATACCGGCAGAACGTGGACTGCTGAAAAAATCAGTACGTGGCCAATCCGCTCGCTTTTTGTGTATCACGGTCCCACTTTTATTGGCGTCTCAAAATACGCACTTACGCCTTACTCACTTTGCACACAGTATGTGATTCCACCCCCTTCATGGAATGAAAAAATCTTACCGAACTTTCAGGGCTTGGGATCGGCAGCATTTGATGCAGAGTTTTGTAACGGCGGGGGTGCGGGATTTATCGTGGGAGTTCAGGGAGACTTGCGCTCTGCACCGACAATCTTGCGAAAGTCGATGTTCGACACTGTGTGGCATGAAGTTTCCACGGGCATCTTGAGAGACGGTACATTATTCAACGTCTCGACTCCATCCGCCAATGTGATCTATGTATGTGGGGGTAACGGCATGATTTACAAATCCTCAAATGGCGGAGATACATGGCTTGACCAAACTGTGCCGACAGCCCGTAATGTGAACGCGATTTTCTTCTACGATGAGAAACACGGCTTTGCTGTCGGTGATTCCGGATTGATACTCTATACGTCAAACGGTGGTCTTACAGGCGTTGGAGATTGGGAAGGTTTTCCTCCGACGAATTTTATGCTTGAGCAGAACTATCCCAACCCGTTTAATCCATCGACCAACATCTCTTTTAACCTGCCATCAAGATCATTCGTGTCACTCAAAGTATTTGATGTTCTTGGCAAAGAGGTTGCAAGTATTGTGTCAGAAATATTATCCGCAGGGAATTACTCTCGACAATGGAACGCGGCAGGAATGCCAAGCGGCGTTTATTTTTATCGCTTACAAGCTGGGAGTTACATTGAAACAAAGAAACTCGTTTTGCTCAGATAGGGCAACTGCAACTAACACGACGCTTCCGTTATTGATACGGATTATAGTGCTTTCTCAATGGATTTTGGTGCGATGTGGTAAGCGCAGTTAAGTTAAAGGGTATTTTCCTTAGCACCGAAAATCACTGTGTGGTGCGGCGAGACGTTATGCTCTATCCGTAGGACAATATGGAGACAAGATTATGAAGATAACACATTTCATCACAGTTGCAGCCTTTTATCTATTTACTGTTTGGCTGCCATTTATTCAAACTGAGGTTTGGGCTCAAACAACACAAAATACAAAACCCCTATTGGAAATCACTAATCGAACCGGCATTAAAGTGGTCGCTCAAGTTAATTATTCAAGCACCATGCCGAACGGTATAAGCAAACAGGTGATGGCAGTTAAGAACCTATACGATCAATATTCTAACCTTGGTATGAAGCCTGGAAAAGACTATGAGATCATTATGGTTTTTAGGGCTGATGGGGCGCAGTTCCTGTTGACAGACGAAGCATATGATTTAAAAGTGAAGCAGCCGCATCCCAAAGGCAATCCAAACAAGGCAATGATTGAAGCTTTGTACAAAGGCGGGATAAAAATGTACGAGTGTCATATCGCCATGAAATTGAAAGGCTATAAACCTGAAGATATCTTTCCTTTCAGCCGGGTTGTGGTTTCCGGTATTGGTGCTGTGGTTGATTTCGAAAAGTCCGGCTACCTATCAATGACTCCGTGATAAATATAACAAAGGAGGTAAGAATGTCGTTTGAATTACTATTCCTCATCTCAGTCGTTGCCGGTTTTGTTGGCGCAATGAGCGGGATGGGTGGCGGGGTCGTCCTGATTCCCGTGCTCACTTTATTTGGCATGGACATCAAGCACGCAATCGCCATCAGTATCGTCTCGGTGATTGCCACCTCAAGTGGTGCCGCCTCGGCTTACGTGCGCGATCACATTACCAATCTCAAGGTCGGAATGTTTCTGGAGATGTTTACAATTATAGGTGCTCTCGTCGGTGCAGCGATTACTGTGGTCTCGGCAGGGCGCCCGCTCTTTTTTGTTTTTGGGCTCGTGCTGCTGGGGTCCTGGGCGACGCTCTTCTTGCAGCGGCACGAGGGTTGGACACCCGTCGCTCATCAAGACAAGTTTTCCAAATGGCTGCAATTGGAAGGGAGTTACTACGATCAAGCCGCGGGGCAAACCATCGAGTACCGTGGAGCGCGCGCGTATTTTGGTGGACCGTTGATGTTCGGCGCAGGATTGATCGCAGGATTGTTAGGCATCGGGGCAGGTGCGCTTAAGGTGTTGATCCATGACCTGGTGATGGGGCTGCCGCCGAAGGTGTCTACCACGACAAGCAACCTGATTATCGGCGTCACCGCGCTTGCAGGCACGAGTGTTTATCTCGCTGCAGGCTTGATTGATCCGGGACTCGCTGCACCCGTGATACTTGGCATCCTAGTAGGCGCTTTTATTGGTACGCGGCTTCTCGTCCGGCTCACCAATCAGAAGGTGCGCCATTTCTTCTTGGTGGTGTTAGCGATATTAGGCATCGAGATGATTCTGCGCGGGATCGGGGTCATACAATGATAGCACTTGAAGGAACAACAGCAAGACATGAACCCGCAGGCGCGAAGACGACCGGCTTTGATATGGAAGCTTTGGTCGGATTTATTTTATTAATCGGCGTGCTTCTGAGCATGGCGCTGATTGCCATCGGCGTCGTTTGGCATTGGTTGGCGACGGGTCAGATAGGACTTCAATATTCAATGTCAGGCATGAATTTGTTTGGCTTCGTGCTCGCGGATATGCGGCAAATATTCTCGGGTGCTTTTCGACCACGCCTATTTGTCAACCTCGGGATTGCCGTGCTGATGCTGACGCCATACGTGCGTGTGTTTGCCTCGATGCTCTTCTTTGCCTTCGTGGAGCGCAATCCCAAGTACACAATTTTCACTGCGTTTGTTTTCAGTGTTCTGACTTATAGCCTCTTCTTGCGTTAGACCGGTGAATCACAAAACTTGGTGAGACCTATGGATATGGCAACCGCACGCAAGACGGCGTGCCGGCACAAGAGATACGATAGTAGAAATTTAGTATTAACTTTAAATTTGAAAGGAGACTGACTATGAACCGTATTACACTATTTTTTAGTGGAGCGATCATGGTGCTTTTTGCTTCGATGCTCTATTCCGCTGCCACCGAGCCACAACTGGAAAAGACAATCCAGAAAGGTAAGTATCTCTTCATACACGGCACCTTCGGCGGTAATGGTATGACCTGCGAAACCTGTCATACCGCGGCAGGCGCTGGTCCCGGTAAGACGCCAGGCGGCATGAAGTTCACGAGCCTCGCCAATGCCGCAACGATCTTTCCCCGCTTCAACCCTAAGAACAATAAGGTTATTACTTTGGAAGACCAGATCAGGAATTGCACCGTTGGTGCGCTTCAGGGCAAGCCGCCCGCTTACGGCAGCACCGAGATGAACGCCTTGGTCAGTTACATTACCTCGCTTTCCCAGGGTAAGCCAATGAACATGGGCGGAAAGCCAAAGTGACATAGTTCCCAGCTTCCTCCTTCGGATTTTTCCGTCTAAAGTCTATCGTCTGAAGGAGGATTTGATGTCATAACAAATGGTTATGCATAATAAAATAATAATCAAAGGAGAAAAGAAATGTCAAAGCTATTAATATCTCTTGGGATTGGAATAATTGCTGGAATAATCGATGTAATACCGATGATAATTCAAAAAATTGACAAATATGCGATTATTTCTGCATTTGTTCATTGGATTGTCTTGGGTTTTATTATTTTTTATATTCAAATTCCAGTATCATCTTGGCTTAAAGGTATCATTATTGCAGAAGTGACAGCATTACCCATTGTAATACTTGTATTAAAATCTGAACCAAAAAGTGTAATCCCAATACTGGTAATGTCTGCCATCCTTGGTGCTATTGTTGGTGTAACAAGAGCCAAATTTGCTGCCTAATATTGTTGCAGTGCATAACGACTCAATGCACCTGACCGTGCTTCGCACGGCAAAGATTACCAATGAGAAAAGAAGTTGATTTGAATTTGAATAGAACCATCACCAACTAAATAAAATGAAAATTGCAACTAAAAATAATTTCACGTTTGGAAGGAGAACTGCCATGAAAAGCTTAATCAAAATGTTATTTGTCATTTTGTTACTAATTGTTTGTTCAAATAATTCTTATGCACAAAAGTGGGAATATCCGGTTATTAAAGGATATGGTCCTGTTCATCCATTACCAGATGCAGCAGTACAGCCGGATAAATCTATTGAGTATAAAATTTTATTCGACATTACAATAGCAGCAAATAGTAAAGATAAGGTAAACCCGGGATTAGACCATATAGCCCGCCTAATCAATGTATTTGCTTCCGCAGGTATGATGCCAAACAAGATGAAACTTGTGGCAGTTATTCATGGAAACTCTGCCCCAATTGTTTTGAAAAATGATATTTTCAAATCGAAATATGGAGTAGATAATCCTAATATCAAATTATTAACCGATTTAAAGAAAAACGGAGTGGTATTATATGTATGCGGTCAGGCCCTGGCTGATAACAACTTCAAACACGAGTGGGTAAATCCTAATATTTCTATTGCGCTTTCTGCTCTTACCGTTGTTCCCACTTATCAATTAATGGGATACGCATTGATGGCATGGTAAAATCATAAAACTGTTAAAAAAAATATTCTTAAGAAGGGATTATATGGTTTTTTATCCAATGAGAAAGGAGATGCAATGAAAAAGTCAGAGATAAAGTTTGGTGTAGTAGTAGTAATTACATTCGCTGTCATTGGAGCTGCTGTCTCTCTTATCTTCGGCAGATTTATCGATTTCGGCAGCAGCAAGACAATCGAGACATCTGCCCAAAAGACAAAACCAATAGGCGGTACTGTTTCTTTTAGTCCCCCTTTGCTTCAGGATGCGCCGGCAGAGATAAAAGACGCAGTTATGCTCGGTTACAACATCATGATGAACACACAGAAATATGCAGCCGGATATGTAGGTAACAAGCTCAACTGTACAAACTGCCACTTCAACGGTGGAATTACAGAAGGCGGCAGGAATGGGGGACTTTCACTCGTTGGAGTAGCTGCAACATATCCAAGATACAGAAAGGGACAAAACTATTCCGAGGATATCGTGACACGGACTAACGATTGTTTTGAAAGGAGCATGAATGGAAAACCTTTGCCTTCTTACAGCAAGGAAATGACAGCCATTGTTACCTACTATCAATGGATATCCAATGGGCTGCCTATATATGCGAATATTCCATGGCTGGGCATAGAGTATATTAAAAGTACTCATACACCTAACCCAGCAAACGGAAAACAGATTTTTGCTCAAAATTGCGCTGTGTGTCATGGCAATAACGGACAGGGAACTCAGGTTGTACCACCTCTCTGGGGCAACGATTCATTTAATGACGGCGCCGGTATGGATAAACTGAAGGATATTGCAGCCTTTACCCTGAATAATATGCCGATGACCAATCCCAAACTTACTGATGAAGACGCTCTTGACGTGGCAGCATTCATTATAAATCAACCACGCCCTCACTTTGCAGCAAAGAAGAAATAGGAGGAGTTTATGCAATTTCCCATTTTTCAGGTGCCATATTTAGGCAACGGCATGACAATCGCATTGGATGCAGTGCTGCATGTGATTATAAGCCACGGGCTGGCTATCGGCGCAATAACACTCATCGTAATAAGTGAATACTTTGGCTTCAGGAAGTCTTCCAAAGACTGGGAAAATTTTGCAAAGAATTTTCTGAAGTTTACCATTATAGTCATTACAGGAGTCGGGGCAGTAACCGGAGTTGGAATATGGCTTATTACCAGCGCTCTGGCACCAAATGGCATAGGATCTATGTTGCGAATATTTTTCTGGCCGTGGTTTATTGAATGGATAGTCTTCACGTTAGAGGTAATCGTCCTTCTTATTTATTACTTTACCTGGGATAAGTGGACAGGCGAAAGAAAAAAACAGCATATATATCTTGGCGTAAGCTATATTATTTTTTCTCTTTCCTCCGCCTTTTTGATTACCGGTATACTTGGCTTCATGCTTACGCCCGATGGCTGGCCATGGAACAAAAGTTTCCTGTCAGCATTTTTCAATCCGAGTTTTCTTCCTCAATTGTTATTAAGGGCAAGCATGGCTTTTGCGCTCGGCGCCGTGTTCTCTATGGCATTTCTCATTATTACACGCAGGGAAAATGTTTTTCGCAAAGATGCCCTTCGCTTTTTCGGGAAGGTTTCCTTTATTTCATTTTCTGCCGCGGTTATATTCACATGGTGGTATTTTTCCGTAGTTCCATCGGCATTCAAAACACACATGGCCTTCTCCGTCCTCACTCCCAGGTTTTCTCAGCAACCAGAAATCTTCTATGCAATGAATGCCATAGGTACATTTATCTTGTTCCTGTTTGCCATGTTTGCACTAAAGGGTTCCGTTTCTTTTTCAAGGATTTTTATCGTCCCGGTACTCTTACTCTGCATGGGTTTTGTGACGGAATTTGAAAGGGTACGGGAGTTTATTAGGGGACCATATCTGATGCCTGGTTACATGTACGCCAATCAAGTATTACTAGGTGAAAGTCTTTTTTTAGAAAAAGACAGTATGTTTAAAAATGCTTATTGGTACAACATGATTACCGATAAACCTGATGTCATCAATCAAGGCGCATATCTTTTTGCCCAAAATTGTTCCGCATGCCATACAATAGGCGGGATTAATGATATTCAAGATGGGGTTAAAGGAAGAAGTGAAGATGGCATTTTTGTCATTCTCCGGCATACGCATGAAATGGTACCCTTTATGCCTCCTTTTTCAGGAACGGAACAGGAACGGCGGATTATGGCACGCTTTCTATATCAACTGGCAAACGGGAAAATTACCATTGAGGCTCCTTCTCGTTTTGCCCCTGTAAAGGAGGGTGAAAGAAAATGAATAGCCTCTTTGACATCCTGCTTAAGAAACCCCTTCCCGATGAGTGGCTCCACGGACTTCTTTTTACCTCTTTTACTCTACATATGGTATTCGTCCTTTTAGCTATAGGGACTGTTGTCCTTTCCGTTTACTATTTTATCGATTCTCAGTGGGGAGGAAAAACAGAGGAGTTGCGATTAGATAAGAGGATTTTAAAAACTTTTATGGCGCATAAAAGCCTCGCCATAGTTTTGGGAATCGCACCGTTACTGTTAATCCAGGTTGCTTTTACCGTGCCTTTTTTTACGGCAGTTAATTTGCTTGCACCTTTTTGGATACTCATTGTTATACTTTTGGTAATTGCATTTCTCTCTTTTGATACTTTAGGACACAAAATAAATGTTCATCCTTATCTCCATACAATTCTTGGCATTATTGCACTTGTCTCTCTTCTTGCAGTTCCAGCAATATTCGTTGCTGTATTGGTGACGGCAGAGAATCCTGATAAGTGGATAACAATAATCACTCACGGGTATAAATTAAATGGCTCGCTGGCACACCTTTGGCTGTTCAGATATTTACATGTTCTTGGAGCTGCTCTTGTGTTCGGCGCAGCATTTCATTATTTCTTCTCAACAAAGGATGAAACAGAAAAGAGATCACTGCTTAAATGGATTGTGGGTGGGATTCTGCTTCAGATTATCCTCGGCATAATCCTCTACACCTCTTTATTAGGAAAGCCTGATTTCATCACCAATGTTTTCTTATTTATCGGCGTCATTGGAACCGCTTTATTGTTATGGGTAATTTATCTCGGTATGGATAAAAAGAGCACTTTAAATATGGGGACAGTACTACCTCTTTTAATGCTCATACTTGTGCCGATGCTTTTAACAAGGCAGTTTATTCAAGATAAGAATTTTGTGCCCTTTGAAAAACAGTTGCAGGCAAACACTCAAGCTTATCAAAAGGTGATGCAGCCCTATAACCGGGAAGCCCTTAACAAATATCAATCCGATATAAATATCGTCTATGATAATGGAGGAACGATCTATTTAAAAAGTTGCGCCTTCTGTCACGGAGAAAAGGCGGATGGTAACGGCTCAGAAGCAAAAAACCTTGCAATCCTTCCTGAAGACATATCGGCTATCAGAACGACCCGTCGTTATCTTCACAAAATTCTTGCCGGAGGGGTTACCGGCTCTGCCATGCCTTACTTTACTGTGTTTGACAGGTATAAATTAGATAGCCTAATTAATTATCTTGATAAAAAGTATCATGTGTTAAGCTTACCCGAACCTCTTCCTGTTAAAATCTCTGATGCAGCATTACAGCAGTCCCGGAAAATTTATGATGAAACATGCTCTCAATGTCATGGAATTGACGGCAGGGGTTCAACGCTTTCAAAAGGTTTTCAGCCGCCACCTCCGGACTTTACCGTTTACAACCTATCGCCTGAAAGGGCTTTCGACGTCATAACAAATGGTTATCCTGGAACTGTGATGTTTCCATTTAGTAACCTGCCGGAAGATGTCCGCTGGGGACTGGTAAAGATTATTAATAATAAAAGAACGCAATAGCAAACAAAAATTCACTTAAAAAGAGAAGACAATGAATAGCCTGCTTGTCACGGCTCACCCCTACATCGTCCAGTACGGTTACTGCGCGCTTTTCGCCGTGCTGTTCGCCGAGTCGTTTGGATTGCCGTTGCCGGGCGAGACGTTCCTGGTCGCCGCGTCGTTCCTCGCCGTACAGGGCCAGCTCAACATCTGGCTCGTGGGTCTGACGGCATGGGCAGCGGCGGTGCTGGGCGACAACGTTGGCTATGCCATCGGCCGCTTCGGTGGACGCAGGCTGGTGGCCCGCTACGGCGCACGCATAGGTATCAGCGCCGAGCGGCTGAAAAAGACGAAGCGTTTTTCCGCGCATTACGGTCCGGAAGTTGTCATCATCGCGCGTTTCTTCCCGGTGCTGCGGCAACTCAACGGCATAGTTGCGGGCAGTACCGGAATGGACTGGAAACGTTTCGTATCCTACAACGCACTAGGCGGGCTCCTTTGGGTTGGCGCATGGAGTTCGGGCGTCTACTATTTCGGTCATCAAATTGAAGTGTGGCTGCTACGGGTTCATAAGGCAGGATTGTGGCTGGCCAGTGCGCTGGCGCTGACCCTGCTCGTCGTAGCAGCCTACCGGGCAATTTCCAAACGATTGCACAGCCGACGCTGAGGCCTGGTAAAAATTATTAATGACAAAAGAATAAAATAACAAACAAAATTTCACTAAATAAGGAGTAAGCTATGAAAATCAATGAGAACTTTCTATTAACCTCGCTGTTAGTCATACTCATGTGTACAAATATTATGGCACAATCACATACATATAATAAGGTACCGATGAAAGAAGGCGGACCTTATGACCTTGTATATTATCCTGAAAATCAGCCCGATCCGGCTGACGCGGCATTTTTCCCTCATCAGTTCATCCAGGCTTATGCAAATGCTGCTCATAATGCGGCATTTGACGTTGTGGACGGGGCGCCTGAATGGATAAAAAAAGGGATAACATGGCAATTTCCTGAAGCTCGCGCCTGGCCATTGAGCGAGGAGAATGCTTTTAATGTGGAAGTTTTTGGTAACAAAAGCAGTTTGCCCGTTATTACACAATTCTATGGCAATGCCCTGGGAGTATCTCCCGTAGAGGGTAATGGTACAAGGTTAAGATAATAAACACGGATATCTGTTTCCCTTTAAAAATGGATATTTAGTATTTTTTGTTCTCAATGCTCTTGGTT
>JAKBMG010000168.1 GCA_021831685.1 Bacteroidota bacterium
TCGCCCTCTTTTTATAATCGTTGCCGGGGCGACAATTGTCAATTTGTTTTTGATCTTTAAGGCTAAGGAACGATATAGCGGTCCGAGACAAAAGAAGAATTCAGGTGAGATTCAAGCTGAAAAGCAAATAAGGCATCAGGAAAATAAAATGCTGACGGGGCTGGTGATTCTCAATTCATTTAACGGACTTGCAATTGGATTTACCGGCCCGCTTATTTCATACTGGTTCGCCATTAGATTTGGAGTGGGACCTGCATCAATTGCTCCTATTATGGCTGCAACATTTTTTATTACCGGGCTCTCTTCAATCTTAACGGGGAGGATCAGTAATAAAATCGGCATTGTTAAGTCGGTTGTTTGGGCAAGATTTTTCGGGCTGTTATTATTGGTTGCACTTCCTTTGATTCCATTTTTCTGGTTGGCATCTTTAGTATATCTTTTACGCTCAGCTTTTAACAGAGGATCTGTAGGAGCCCGGCAGGCATTAACAGTGGGATTAGTTCGCGATGAACGCCGTGGTCTAGCTACAAGTCTTAATGCCATGTCGATGCAAATACCACAGTCAGTGGGACCGAGCATTGCCGGCTTACTTTTTAGCACGGGTCAATTAGAGCTTCCTTTTTATGTCGGAGCGTTGTTTCAGGGAATTTATCTTGTAATGTACGGCAGGTTCTTCAGGAATCAGAATAAACCCGGTAGCGGGGAAAAAGAGTAATACCCGTAAGATTTCCGGTTAATTAAATTCTTAAAGTGAATTATAATTTCTTCCGAAGGGACTGATTGGTGGGAAGGAGTATGGGAGTAGATATTGTTGCACAAAAGATATTGGACTTTTTTGAGTGATGAGCTTGTATATGGGATTTCTCCCTTCGGTCGAAATGACAAATATAAATCCTACGTTTACAGAAGGGTTTTTGGGGAAGCTTTTGCTGAAGTGGATTTTAGTTCTGAAGCTGAGTATTTCAAGATGTCCATAAATTTTTATTTTTGTATCTTTTAAATACAATTTATTTTTCTTCAAACAAAATAATAAACAGAGTTTAAGTGAGCCCTCAGGAAGCATTATCAAAATATTTCGGCTATGATTCATTCCGACAGAATCAATTAGAAATTATCGAAGCCATTATTAACGGGGATAATGCGCTTGCGGTACTTCCTACAGGCGCGGGAAAATCTCTGTGCTATCAAATCCCTTCTTTAATTGCCAAAAATTTCTCAATAGTTATATCTCCGTTGATTGCCTTAATGAAGGACCAAGTAGATGCGCTTAACCGCAATGAAGAAACAGCAGCTTTTATTAACAGCACTCAAAGTTTCTACGAGTCGGAGGAAATATTACAAAAGCTTGCGTATGGGAAGATAAAGATATTATATGTTGCGCCGGAAAGGTTATCAAATTTAGATTTTGCAGAGAGAATTAAGAAACTTCAGCCGTCATATCTGTTTGTCGATGAAGCCCATTGTATAAGCGAATGGGGACATAATTTTAGACCGAGTTACAGGAAAATAAATGAATTTGCTGATTACATTTCGATTAAGAAAATTTCCGCATTTACCGCCACAGCCACACCTGAAGTAGTAAAGGATATTGCGGGACAACTCAAATTAGGAAGTCCAAAATATTTTGTCCGGGGTTTTGAAAGAGATAACCTTGAGTTGAACGTAGTTGTTACAAAAAGGAAAATGGAAAAGTGTTTGGAGTTGATTTCGCAATTCAAGACACCTGCAATAATTTACACGGCTTCAAGGAAAATGGCAGAGGAGGTATCCGAATTCTTAAATTTTAACCGCATTAACAGCGCCTTTTATCATGCGGGTATGATGCCCTTGCAGAGGAAAAGAATCCAGGAAGATTTTATAAACGACAAAATAAAAGTTATTGTGGCTACTAACGCTTTCGGAATGGGAATAGATAAAAAAGATATTAGGCTTATAATTCACTATAATACACCCGGTTCGATTGAAAATTATTACCAGGAGATCGGGAGAGCCGGAAGGGACGGTAAATTATCTCATGCTTTTCTTCTTCATGAAGATGATGATATTAATATTCAGAACTACTTTCTTTCTACTTCGCATCCCGATAAAAAGTTAATCGAAAATATTTATAATGCTATATGCGATTACGGTAAAATTGCAACCGGGAATATTTCCGATAGAGAAATTCCTATTAACATGGAGTTCATCTCCTCTTTAACGGGAAAAAAAATCTCAAATGGTCTTCTCCATTCGACGGTAAAGATATTGGAAGAAGCCGGCTATTTAAAGCTTGTATCCGATTACGACAGAAAGCCGCAAATACAGTTCGATACCGGGAGGGATCAGCTAAAGGAGTTTGTTAAGAATACCTCAAATACCGCATTAAAAGAAACTGTGCTTCAATTAATAAGAAATTTTGGCGGAGATATCTTCCGGGAGAAAATAAAATTATCCCTTACGGAATTAGCTTCCAGACTTGAAACGAATCAAAGAGAACTTGAAGAGTCTTTAATTATTCTGGAAAATCTGGGATTGATTACTTATAAAAAATCTACGGCAAAGGAAAATGCCGTTCTTATTACTCCCCGCATAGAAGCAAAGAAATTAAGAATAGATTACAGGAAATTGGATGAAAGTTATTTACGGCTTCAAAAGAAAATCGACACTATGGTCAATTATGTATTTTCAGGTGATTGCCGCTTTAAATTCATACTCAAATACTTTGGTGAAGATGTAGAGGAATATCGCTGCGGCAGATGCGATCACTGTAAAAACGACTCCGGGATAAATGAATTAAATTCGGATTATGTTAAAGAAATAATATTAAAAACAATTAACTCTGCTAAGGACGGACTAAATGAAAAAATGTTATTCGCAATACTTCGCGGACTAGATGATTCCTTACAATATAAATCTTTAGATGGTTTCGGTTCTTGCGGTAATTATGATCTTGAGGGATTAAAAAATATTTTCCATGAGCTTATTGAGAGAAATTATATAAGTAAACGAGCCGGGTTAAAGAATAATTTATCATTAACAGTAAACGGCAAAAAAATCATTCAGCAATTTGAATCCATTGCCGGTGATATATATTCTGAAGAGAATTATGAAATCAACATTGAGATTTTTAATTTATTAAGGGAAGTGAGATCAAGAGCTGCGAGAAAATTTGTGCAAAGCGGTTATTTAATTTGTCCCGATGAAGTCCTTCGAATGATAGCACAGCAAAGACCAAAGACACGGCATGAACTTTTTAAGATAAATGGCTTCACCGAAAGAATGTTTAATAAGGTTGGTGATGAGTTTATTGAAGTTATTAAAAATTTTGATTTACAGATTGACTCGCCATTTTGGGGAAAAACTGAACCGTCAAAACATGCGGCACAATTTCCGGCAAACATAAATGAGACATTAAAATTATTAAAGAAAGAGTATTCGTTAAAAGATATAGCACAATTGCGGCAGTTATCAGAGGCAGTAATATCGATGCAGGTTGAGACGATACTGGAATATTATCCCGGGACAAACATTTCGCATCTTTTTGAAGGTAGTCAATTAGCTTTGATAGAAAAAGAAATTAAAAACGGATATACAGATTTGAAGGAATTAAAAAACAAGCTCCCAAAAGAAATTACATACCCACTAATCAGAATTGCTGTAGCAAAGAACAAATTTAAAGTTTCTTCTGCTTCTGTAAATTCGACACGTTTAATGTAACCTTATCAAAAAATCCAGCCCATCTTTTTGGGTCCTGGTTATAGTAATTCACAGTTGATTGATATTGCTCTTGTGTAACACCGTACCTTGAAAGGATTACTGACTTAAAATCCTTTTTTGATGCCGGAGTTGAAGCTGTGTCCTGGGCAAAAATAAGTTCGGCATAAATATTTACAAACTTGTCTTGCGGAATAATTTTTTTATTCGAGCATGAGACAAAGAAAACAGTCTGAAATATTATTAATAGAATAATTGCGTGTTTGATTTTCATTTTATAAAAATATGCTTGTTTGACAAATTATTTCATCCGTTTACTTGCTTCGAATAGAATTTTCTTTTCTCTATCGGATAAATTTTGATAACCCGATTTACTAATTTTCTCTAATATCTCATCTATTTCAGATTGTGTAATTTCCTTCACGTCATTATTGACATCAGAAAAGTCGGCATCCTGCACAACATCATCTTTTTTCTTAAAAGGGTTAGGCGGCATACCGAAAGAATTAAAAATATTTCCCTTATAGCTTCCGGAAGACGACTTTCTAAAATTATGGCTTAAACTTATACCGGAATTTTTATCAAATACAAGGTACAGAAATCCAGCCAAAGCTCCTCCAAGATGAGCAAGGTGAGCGATATTACCGCCACCCGTATCAGCGAAATATAATTCCATCAGAATAAAAATCGGGATAAGATATTTTGCTTTGATAGGAATTAAGAAATAGAGGAAGATATACCGGTCGGGGAAAAGCATTGCAAAAGCTACCAGCACGCCGAAAATTGCACCCGAAGCGCCTATTGTAGGGGCAAGAGCTTCGCCAAAGAGCGGCGGCAGGAATAATTGAAATATACCGGCAACAACACCGCATAGCAAATAGAAGTAAATAAATTTTCGTGATCCCATAAAATATTCAACTTCAACGCCGAACATCCAAAGGGCAAACATATTAAAGAAAATATGAGCGAAGCCGCCATGCATAAACTGGTAAGTAATTAATTGCCAGATGTAGAAATGCCAAGTAGTCACCGTACCGAGAGAATTTTGAAGAGGTACTCCCTGTAGTGGGATAAGGGCAAAATACTTTGTAATTATATCTGCGAAAGTCAAGCCTGTACTGGTAACAACCTGCTGTCCGATTAACTGAATAAGAAAAACAACCGCATTTATAATAATTAGATTTTTTATCACCGGCGGAAAGAGAGAAAACCCGCCAAGTCCTCTTGGTTTATAATAATTATCACTCACAAGACATTTCCTTTAAATATATTTCCAAAATAAGATTACAGACATCAAAACAAATTAAGCTTCACTTAATGCAACAACACCCGGGAGGACTTTCCCTTCTAAAAACTCCAACGATGCTCCCCCACCAGTGGAAACATGAGAGACTTTATTATCAAGACCTGCTTTTGAAATAGCGGCAGCAGAGTCGCCTCCACCAACTATCGTAATGCATCCTTTTGAGGTAGCATCGACTAAAGCACCGGCAATTGCGTTGGTGCCTTTGGCAAAGTTATCCATTTCAAAAACACCCATAGGACCATTCCATACAATAGTTTTGGATTTTAATAATTCATTTCTGAAAAGATCAATTGTTTTAGGACCTATATCAAGCCCCATTTTATCAGGTGGAATCTTATCAATACTAACTGCTTCGGCGGGCGAATCATTTTTAAATTCAGCAGCTACGATGACGTCGACAGGTAACAAAAATTTCACTTTTGATTTACTAATTTTCTCAAGTAATTCTTTAGCAAGGTCTATTTTTTCTGCTTCTAAAAGAGAATTGCCAATTTCTTTTCCTTGAGCCTTAAAAAAGGTATAAGCCATACCTCCGCCGATAATCATAGTGTCAACTTTATCTAATAGATTTTGAATAACATCAATCTTACCTGAGATTTTTGCACCGCCAAGAATTGCGCAGTAAGGTCTTGCCGGATTTGAAATTGCACTGCCCAGATAATCCAATTCTTTTTGCATCAAATAACCGGAAGCATTTTGTTTGATATACTTTGTTACGCCTTCCGTTGAAGCATGAGCGCGGTGTGCGCTTCCGAAAGCATCGTTAACATATACATCACCAAGCTCAGCTAGCTTCTTAGAAAACCCAGCATCATTTTTTTCTTCTTCCTCATGGAATCTTAAATTTTCAAGAAGGACTACGTCGCCGGGCGCCATATTGTTTACTAAAGTTTTTACTTCCTCACCTACACAATCGGGGGCTAATTTTACTTCTTTTCCTAAAAGTTCGCTTAACTTTAGGGCAACTGGTTTTAAAGAATACTTAGGATTGACTTTGCCTTTAGGTCTGCCGAGGTGACTCATTAAAATTGCTTTGCCGCCGTCGGAAATTATTTTTTTGATTGTCGGAAGCGAAGAGGAAATTCTTCTATCATCGGTAATATTCAAATTATCATCCAGCGGAACATTGAAATCAACGCGCACCAGAACTCTTTTATTTTTCAGAATTAAATTATCAATTGAAAGTTTTTTCATACTAAACCCACTTGAGCTATAATTATTTTAAATTTTATAAATAGGATTTTACAGATTACAATTATAAAAAAGACGAAGCAAAAGCTCCGTCTTTGCCATAAAGATATTATTGAGTAATTTTAACTAATAAATCGACCACACGGTTTGAATATCCCCATTCATTATCATACCATGAAACGATCTTGAAGAATCTTTTTTCATCCTTAAAATTATTTTGCAAAGTTGCGAGCGAATCATAAATAGAAGAACGTTGATCATGTATAAAATCTGAGGAGACTACTTCTTCCTCAGATACGCCGAGGATTCCCTTCAAATAAGATTCCGAAGCTTTCTTCAAAAGAGAATCTATCTCTGTAATAGATGTATCGCGGGTTGATCTAAAGGTAAGATCAACTACGGAAACATCTGCAGTAGGCACTCTGAAGGACATACCGGTTAACTTTCCTTTAACTGCGGGTAAAACTTCACCTACCGCTTTAGCAGCGCCTGTAGTTGAAGGGATAATATTTATTGCTGCAGCTCTTCCGCCGCGCCAATCTTTTTTAGATGGTCCATCAACAGTTTTTTGTGTTGCTGTATATGAATGTATTGTAGTCATTAAACCTGTTTCAATTCCGATTCCTTCTTTCAAGATAACATGCACAACCGGAGCTAAACAGTTTGTAGTGCAAGATGCATTAGAGATGATATTATGTTTCGCCGCATCGTATTCGTTATCGTTTACGCCCATAACGATTGTCTTAACATCGCCTTTACCGGGAGCAGAAATAATTACTTTCTTTGCTCCGGCAGTTAGATGACCTTGCGCTTTAGCAGAATCAGTAAACAATCCTGTTGATTCAATTACATAATCTACTCCTAATTCCTTCCAGGGTAACTGAGAAGGTTCTTTGGTAGCTGCAATACATCTAATTTTATTACCATTAACAATTAATACATCATCTTCAGTTAGACTTGCATTACTTTTCTCTGTGGACAACGTGCCGTTAAATCTTCCGTGTACTGAATCGTATTTCAGTTGATAGGCAAAATATTTTGCATCCGTACTAACATCAACAACGGCAACAACATCTATTTTTTTACCGAGTAGACCTTTGTCGACTAATGCGCTAAATACTAATCTTCCAATTCTTCCGAATCCATTTATTCCTACTTTAACTGACATTCTGAACTCCTTTGATAAATTATTTATTGACTTACAAAAGTAACCAAACCTGGTTTGAATTTCAATTCAAAGAATTGTGCGACTGAGTGACTGGTTGGGAGGACGGCAAGAAAAGAAGAATTTGTTTATTAGAGGAGACCGATTTGATAGTAGGAACGGGAGAATATGCTGAAAATGAAAAAAGCCTGCGCAAATTATCACGCAGGCTTTTAGTAACATATTTTTACTAATTAGATTATTTTTAAGCGCTTCTATAAAGCTTCGTCAACACAAACTCTCTGTGTCTTAATACTTCGGCTGAAGTAAGGCGACCGGAAAGTGTTTTAAGAAGCATATTCATAAGCACCTCGCCTGCCTGGTCCAATGTCTGCTCAAGTGTCAGTACCTTCTCTACAGATACATCGATATGTTCTGACATTGTTGATACGGTCAGAGGATTTCCAGAAAGCTTTATCACCGGTACTACAGGATTTCCGATAATGTTTCCCTGCCCTGTAGGGAACAAGTGTGCAATTGAGCCACCTGCTGCAAACAGGGTAACAGCTTCCGCAGCTGCCGATGAAGTATCCATGAAATACAATCCTTTTCCATCAGGAGCTTCCGCCGGGTATAATACACCGTCGACTTTTTCTTTACCGATCTTTTGTATGTTCCCTAATGCTTTTTCTTCAATAGTAGTCAAGCCACCTCTTATGTTTCCTTCGGTCGGCTGAGAACCTAATAGGTCTGCATCTTGTGCATCTACGAATGCGGCGTAGTCATTAAAGATTTTCATGAATTTTTCTTTCAGCGCAGGAGTCTTCATTCTAGCTGCTACGATATCCTCTCCTCCGGTTAGCTCGGTGGTTTCACCAAACATAGCAGTTGAGCCTGCAGCTACTGCACGCTCTATTACTTTGCCTACTGTTGGATTAGATGCAAGACCTGATGTAGTATCTGACTCTCCGCACTTTACACTGAATATAATTTCCGATAAATCTACTTCTTCTCTCTTTAGCTCGGACGCCTTTTGAACAAGATTTTTTGCTGCCCAGGATGCGCGCTCTATTGTTTTTAGATCACCAAATCTTTCAATTGAAAAGGCTTCTACAGGCTTGCCCGTCTTTGCAATTCCTTCGGCTATCTTATTCGTCCAATTCGGCTCTATTCCAATTACTACAGCAGAGGCTATGTTTGGATTTCTTCCCGTTCCAATCATTGTGCGGAAAAACAACTCAAGATCTGCACCAAATTGAAGCCTTCCGTACGGATGTGAAAGTGGCAGAGTTCCGCTTATTAAGGATGCTACTCCCTCAACTGCTGCGCATGATATATCATCTACCGGTATTATTGCCACATGATTACGACAGCCTACTGTTCCGTTCTCTCTACGGTATCCCAAAAATGGATATTTTCCCATTTCTACCACCTATTACTTTTTACATTGTGAACATGAACATGCTGACCCGCAGATATTGCCTTGGTCGCATGACCTATTATTACTCCGTACTTTGTTATTTTATCGCCCTCCTTAAAAACCGATAGCGCAACTTTGTGTCCTAACGGAATTGAATCTTTCGATTCAATTTCTACTTTTGCTCCGTCTTCAAGACATGAGCCAGTGAGCTTTTCGCCGGAATTTATATCGACGACTGCCACTCCCACATTGTCCTTATTATCATGGACAAGAAATTGTGGTTTCATTTGTTTTGTCTCCTTGTATTTATTTATGTTTGATTTATGCTCGTTAATTTTCTAAAGAAAACCAACATTTAAAATTTCTAATTTTGAATATCGGACTTTTAAGTGAACCCCCACTCGATATTATTTTCATCTGCAAGAATCTTTAATTCCTCCAACACGTCATTTCCTAATTGAATTCCGGCTTTATACCTCTCAGCCTTTGTCTTTGCTTTCTTTTCTCCAGGCATCCTTATTTCATCAACACCTTGACGCTTTGGAGAATGTTTTATTTCTTTTTTCATTGCTTTTATTCTTTCATAGAACTCTTCTTTCGGCATGAAGGCTTCGATATTAATGCATAAAAAGAAATGTCCGACTTGGGCAGGATTCTTTAAATCCTTGTACATTGAATGGACATTCTTTCCGTAGCCGCTTCCGCTAAGAACTCCCGACAAAATATCTACCATCATAGCAAGCGCATATCCCTTCGGGCCTGCCATCGTTAGCACAGAACCAGCTAATGCTTTATCGGCATCTGTTGTTGGATTACCTTCCGGATCAAGCGCCCAACCTTCCGGTATCGGCATCTTTTGTTTAGCAGCGCTAATTATCTTACCTCTTGCAACGATACTCGTTGAAAGATCAATAATAATTGGGATGTCATTCTTTACAGGCACACCCATTGCAATAGGGTTTGTTCCGAAGAATGCTTCGTAACTTCCCCACGGCGGAAGAGCAGGCTCTGCATTTGTAAACGCAAGACATATCACTTCATTCTCTGCAGCTTTATTGCAGTAATAACCGAGAGCGCCGAAGTGCTGACTGTTGCGGACACCAACTGCACCGAGTCCGTATGTCTTCGCCATTTCAATTGCTTTGTTGATGGCTTTTTCTCCGGCTATCTGTCCCAGACCATTATCTGCGTTAAGGACTGCTGCTATCGGGAACTTCTGCTCAAAGTTCATAGCCGGATGTGGATT
>JAKBMG010000136.1 GCA_021831685.1 Bacteroidota bacterium
TTTGTTCTATGAGGACAATATCAAAAAAAATGGTCTGAAACTTATCAATGGTTGTCTTAAAAAACTATATTCTCGGACACGCTCCTAGTTAATCCTCACAAAATTGATGCTCGCACAAATGTAACAACTGAACTCCTAAGTAAGGAAGGATGGAGTTCTAAACTATTCCGTGAAGAAAATCTTGATGAAACAGATTCCGAAGATGATTCCGATAAAGAAGAAAGTGAATCTTTTTTCAAAGAAGATTTTGAAAAGAAATTCTTCTCTCCTGAAACAAATGCTTCTTTTGTAAATACTTTTTTAACTCATGCTAAGCGGGACCCTGTCACCGGCGAAATTGGCAAAACAATTTTCTTTGCCGTAAGGCGTAAACATGCTGAAAAGCTTGTCAAACTTCTTAATGAGGAAATAGAAAAACTGCACCCGGGTAAATATAATTCTGATTTTGCTGTTCAGGTAACTTCCAATATTCCAACTGCTCAAAGTATGACAATTGATTTCTCCAATAATAATTTAAATGGTCTTACACGGTTTAAACCCGAACTAATTGACTATAAATCATGCAAAACCCGCGTTTGCGTTACCGTTGGAATGATGACGACCGGATACGATTGCCAGGATATTCTCAATGTCGTTCTTGCACGACCCATTTTTTCACCTACTCTCTTTATCCAAATAAAGGGAAGAGGTACTCGTCTTTATGATTTTTCTTACGATTCAGGTAATTCCAAAATAATAAAATCAAAAGATAATTTTTATCTATTTGACTTTTTTGCCAATTGCGATTTCTTCGAATATGAATTTAATTATGATGAGGAAATTCATCTTACTGAACCTTCTGATGGTGAAGGACAAACTCTACCCCCACCTCAACCCGGCAAATATATTTACAATGGTCCTGATGAAATTAGAAAAATCAAAGAAGAACAAATTGGTCTCGATGGTATGCGGATAGATCGAGAAGCTTTCTCTAAGAATTTTGAAACGACTACTAAAGAAGAAATTCAAAAGAACCCGGATCTTGTCTATGCAGCTAACGAGGAAGAATGGGATGTTATTGAAGACTTTGTTAAAACCAAAATATTTAATAAACCTAAAGAATTCTGGAACCAGGAAAAACTCCAGGAAGCTTACGGCGTCGATAGAAGATTGTCTCTTCGCGAAATAATTCTTAAAGCCCTTGGCAGGCTGGATCACTTCAAATCCCGTGATGATATTGCAGATGATTACTTCGAAAGGTTTCTCTCAACTGAGGGTGTGGACGGTTCTAAATTTTATGAACTTAAAACCCTTTTCAAAACTTATTGTCTCTTTGATGATATCCGCCCAATCTTAGATAGAAAAGAATATGCTCATTTAGCTACTGATTCTAGGATCAATATAAAAGATTTACAGGTGCTTGGTCCGGATCAAATCGCTCTTACTTTGAATTACATAAAAGATAATGTGCCTATAAATAAATTCCTCCCTTTGTAAAAGATGCTTAATAAAGAAACTAAAAAGAAAATTGATAATTGCCGCAATATCCTTGTAGGCGTACTCCCTTTACCTACCGATCAAGTCGAACTAATTACTATCGCTCTTATTTATAAGTTCATGGATGATATGGATGAGCAAAGCCGTCAATTGAAAGGCAATCCTTCTTTTTTCCTTAATGGTTTAAAAGAATTCTCATGGCAAAAATTAATGAGCAATCAATTAGGCGGCGAGCAGAGAGTTCAATTATTTGTCAAGGCTCTTGAAGAGTTTGCTAAAGCCCCTCATCTTCTTGAATTTTTCAAAAGCATTTTTAGAAATACTTTCCTTAAGTTCCGCGACGGTAGAGTGTTCAAACTTTTTCTCGATGAAATCAATTACTTCTCCTATGATAACTCCGAAGAACTAGGCAACGCCTTTGAATATCTCCTTAATACTATGGGTACTCAAGGCGAGAACGGTCAGTTCCGGACTCCGCGTAATATTATTGATTTCATTGTTGAAGTTGTTGACCCGGATAAAGATGATAAAATTCTGGATCCTGCTTGCGGTACTTCCGGCTTCCTTATCTCTGCTTACAAACATATTTTACGCAAATACACAACTGGTTATGAGAATTACCGTGTTAGTCTTAATAATCAAGTTCTTGAGAGTAACGGCATTCATTGGGGTGATAAACTTTTAGCCTCTCAAAAAAGTAAGCTCTCTAAAAGAATTGAAGGATATGATAATACTCCTTTAATGGTACGACTATCTCAAGTTAATATGTATCTTCATAATTTTCCCAATCCGTCAATTCACGATTATGATACCTTGACTTATACAAATAGATGGAATGATAAATACGATTGCATTCTTGCTAATCCTCCGTTCATGTCTCCTAAGGGCGGCGTTCTACCGCATGATCAATTTAGAATCAGAGCGAACAAAACCGAAATTCTTTTTTCCGATTATATTATTGAACATCTTACTCCAAACGGTAAAGCCGGCTGGATTGTTCCCGAAGGTATTATTTTTCAAAATAGCAATGATTATGTTGAACTTCGCAAATGGCTAATTAACGATTTGGGACTTTGGGCAGTTGTTTCTCTTCCCGCACAAATTTTTCAACCATACAGCGGAGTAAAAACTTCAATCCTTCTTGTTGATCGCGCCTTAGCCCGATTGACAGAAAATATTATTCTTGTGAAAATTGATAATGATGGTTTCTCTCTCAATACAAACAGAAACCCTATAAAAGATAATGACCTCCCAGCAGCACTAAATCTATTAACAGCATACAAAAAGAATCCATCTGTCATTCCGAGCGAAGCGAGGAATCTCAAGTATAAAATTCTTCACCGTAAAGAATTCGCAAAACTCGATTCCTATAAGTCAACATCAGCCGCAGTTGACTTCTGCAAAAAAGAATTTAATACTCTTAAAAAAGCAGAAGAAAAATATTTGGAATCACTTGAAAAAGGATTACCTGATAAACAAAGAATAAAAACTGAAGAAAGAATTAAAAGCATTCGTCAGACTTTCTTAAATAATACGAGGTTTAACTCGTTTCCTCCCGATGAAAATTCAATTAAACAATTTGTTGAAGATCAACTAAAGGAAGAAGTGATCCTTTACGGCGAAAATCCCGAATACCGCCCAATTCTTTCTCCCAATCTTCAAAAATATATCGACTGGCAAAGAGAGTATAATCTTAGCTTTGATAAATATTTTAATGATTCAAACAATCCAAATAATTTTAGATTAAATTTGAAATTAGTCAAATTAGGAGATGAAAGATATTTTAGAATTGAATCTGGTGGAACTCCTGATACAAATAATTCAAGTTTTTGGGGAGACGATGTTAATTGGGTAACTTTAGCTGATTTACCGGCACAGAATAGCATCACTATTATTAATTCGACAAAGCGGACTTTATCTTATTCTGGTTTGAAAAATTCATCAGCAAAAATATTACCGGTTGGTTCTGTATTAGTTTCATCTCGTGCTACAATTGGAAGAATTGCAATTAATAGAATACCGTTAGCTACAAATCAGGGTTTCCGAAGCATTGTCATTAATGATATTGAAAAAGTCAATTCAATGTTTGTTGCTCTTTGTTTAACTCAAATTGTGGATCAGATGATTTCACTTGGGTCGGGTGCAACATATAAAGAGATTTCTATTACAAATTTTAGATCGCTTGAAATCCCTCTTCCACCTCTCGAAGTCCAGCAAAAAATAGTTTCCGAAATAGAACAATATCAAAAAGTAATAGACGGCTGCAACCTTGTAATCCAAAACTACAAACCCACCTTCAAAATTGATGAAAGCTGGGAGAAAGTGAAGCTTGGAGAAGTCTTTGAGAATGTTAAGGATATTTGCTTTCCAAAAGAATTAAATACTCAATTAAATTATGTTGGTCTTGAAAATATTGAATCTAATACCGGTTGTTTAGTTGGAGAAATTATTGCCGATTCTCATCAAATATTAAGTGCAAAAGTAAAATTTGAGAAGGGCGATATACTTTATGGTAAGCTTAGACCCAACCTTAATAAAGTATACTATTCAACAATAGAAGGTATTTGTTCAACTGATATTTTGATATTGAGATCTAAAAAAGATTTATCAACATATTTCTTTTCTTGTTTATTTAGAGATGATGGATTTAACCAAAAAGTATTGAATGGGATTTCCGGCGCACAATTACCTCGTGTGTCATTTGATTTTATGTCAACTTTAGAAATACCTGTCCCTCCACTTGAAGTCCAACATAAAATCGTATCTCAAATCCAATCCGAAATGCAAACAGTAGAACAATGCAAACACCTAAAAACCCAAATGGAAAACAAAATAAAGGAAATTATTGATAGTTTATGGCAATCTAATTCAAAGAAGGCATCAAAATAATGCGATTAATTACTCTAAAACACTATACTAAACCTATAGGTTGATTTTATGGAAATTATTCGTATATTTGACACCCACAATCAAGGACTTTACTCTGTAAAGTATCCCGGTCAGGATTTAGATGAATTTGACCGGCTATTTGATTTATGGGAAGATTTAGAATTTTTAGAAGATTTCTTTAATACAAATAAAACAGATTTGCAAAGCGGCTTTTACGGTTATATTTCAATTGGTGATGCAATTATGCAAACTTTAGAAGATGCGAATGCGCTTCGAAAGCAATTATTACAAGTTAAAGATAGCAATGAAAATGCGTCAATATCTCTCAATAATATCTTCAAACCTCTCGATAATATTACATATAAACCAGATGATTACGAAAAAAGCAAAGCTTACGGCGTTATCGATAAAACATGGATTCGCATATATGCTTTGAAAGTTGATGATAATTGCTTTGTTATTACTGGCGGTGCAATTAAACTAACAAAAAAAATGGCTCAAAGAACTCATACTCTAAAAGAATTAGAAAAATTAAATATGTGCAGGGATTACCTTCGCCAAGAGGGTATTATTGACAGTGACGGACTCAAACAAAACTAAAATATATTATTTACTATGCCTACTATAAAAGAAAAATTAAATAATTTAGCATCTAATGAACCATCTAAATGGGTTGAAAAGGCTGAGTGGCGTGTTGCCCATGCAGGCTGGCTAGACAGATCAGCTAAAATCGCAATTAAAGTTTTACGAACTATTAGGGCGATTGGCCTTTCTCAAAAAGATTTAGCCGAAAACCTAGGCGTTTCTCCTCAGCAAGTAAGCAAAATTCTTAAAGGTCAGGAAAATTTAACTCTCGAAACAATTGATAAATTGGAAAAAGTTTTAAACATTTCTTTAATTGAGCTGCCTTACTATCAATCTGTATCTAAATTTGATCCAGAAACATTCATCGGCTCAATAGTTTATATAAAGAATCAAGTAACTTCAGACACTTCCAATTATAATGACCTCCAGGAGCCTAAATCTTGCAACGAAGAAAACAAATATCAAAATTTAAAGCTGGTATCGTAGATGGCAAATGACTTAATACCAATTCGTTTTAGCTTGATTAAAGTTAATACGGAACAATTTGCCGTTGTTGGTGATGTTCCGAAAAAAGAAGATATAATTAATTTTTCTACTAACTTTAATTTTGGCTTAAATAAAGAACTTAAGCAAATCGGTGTATTCGCAAAATTTGGTTTCGTAAATTCAAATGTTCCTTTTCTAATTATTGAAGCTAGCTGCCATTTCCGCATAGTTGAAGAAGATTGGACAAAATTAGTAAATGAAGAAGACTCCTCTATTAAATTGCCGAAAGATTTTGCTTCACATTTGCTAATGATTACTGTCGGTACTGTTCGTGGCATTCTACACTCAAAAACGGAAAATACACCTTTTAATATTTATAATATCCCATTATTGAATGTTGCGGATATGGTAAAATCAGACATTATATTGAATTAGCTGTTTAGCTTTTTTTTATTGTTTGGATTGAACACTCAAACACAATAGTAAAACTTGAAAATTCTTATTTTTAAAATTATTTTCTTCCTTATTTCACTTACTGCAGCAGTCACTCTCATTTCCCATTTCTTTCCCCTCAAAAAACATCATTATTTCATTTGAATATTGTTTAGTGTAAATTATAAAGAATAAAAAAATAGGTGAGGGTATGAAAGCATTTATTTTAAGTTTCGTCGTTTTTATCTCAGCGGGATTTGCTCAAACTAATAATATTATTAGTCTTAATGCTTACAAAGATTCTGCCGTTACCGCAGATGAAATGGTAGTTCAGATTACGGTAAATAAAACCGACACTTCATCTACGCAAGCAAATGAATTAAACCACAATAGCCTTGTCAATGTCTTAAATGTTTTGGAGAAGTACGGATACAAAAAGGATAATATATTTTTAATTTCAAGTAACTTTCAAAAACAATACCCAAGACAGAATGAATATAATTCGATACAAACCTATAAGATAATATTAAATAAATTCGATTTGTTTGATCAACTAAAAAAGGACCTTTTGCAAGCAGGCGCTACCGGCGTAAGCATTGGAGCATTTTGGATTAACGATTATGAAAATGTAAAGAAAATCCTTTATGATGAAGCGCTTTCAGAGGCAAAGGCAAGAGCAAAATATTTATGTACAATAATCGGCGCTAGAAGTTTTACTATTGAAAACTTAATGGATAATTCCAGAGATGAATCAATTAATGGAAATTTATCATTCATGAATAACTACGCAGGCGCTATGGTTAGTGACTTAACTATGGTTGCCACACAGTCGCAATTGTCTGCATATCAATCTACAATAACTAACGGCAGAATAAATATAGTTGTGTCTTTGAGAATTACATTTAAATTTAAATATTGAGGCTAGACAGATTATAGTAAATGGGCCACAGATTTACGCAGTAGAAACACAGCTCCGCGTAAATTTCCAATACACTCGTTACTCGTCACTAAAATTCCCCCTCCCCATATATCAACTAATAAGCTGACTAAATATCCGAATATGTCAACGTATAAGTTGACTATTCCTTTGCTTTTGTCAACCTAAAGGTTTACTTTTGTGCAAAAAAATAAAATTTATGAAAAACTCAAAGCAAAATCTAATAATCACTCAAACCGACGAGAAGTTGTCCAAGCTCCATAAGCTTGAACCTTCACTGATCCCAAACCACGGCTGGGTTTATACAATCCGCACTGCTCTTAAAATGTCGCTCGAACAATTTGGCAAAAGGCTTGGCATATCTAAACAAGCTGCACAAAAAATTGAAGACAGAGAAATTGAAGGTTCCATTACCATAAAAGCATTAAAAGAAGCTGCTGGTTCCCTAGGAATGGAATTGGTTTATTACTTGGTTCCTCAAAAAAATTCCTTACGTGAAATCATAGAACATCAAGCTTTACAAAAAGCCAAAGAAATTGTGCTAAGAACTTCTCATACTATGCAGCTCGAAGATCAAGAAAATACCGAACAAAGGATTCAAGCCGCTATTAAAGAAAAAGCAGATGAAATAAAAGGGGAGATGCCTAAGTATCTATGGGATTAGAATTAGATTACATCTACGGCCAAACACCTCTTGATGAAGACGAAAAAGAAGGCTTAAAAATTCCTACAATTACTACCCGTAAGGAACTTGATGAGTTTGAACAGCTTAATATTGAAAAAGCTGTAGAGTGGTCACTTACAAGAAAGTTCAATCTTGAATCAATCCTAACAGAAAAATTTGTAAAAGACTTGCACATACGAATGTTGGATGATGTCTGGACATGGGCTGGTGAATTTCGAAAATCAAATAAAAATATTGGCGTTGATAAATTCCAAATTAGTATAGAATTAAGAAATCTATTTGATAATTGTAAATACTGGATTAAGGAAAAAACTTTCACTGAAGATGAAATTGCTGTTCGCTTCAGTCATCGCATGGTTAGTATTCACCCATTTCCAAATGGTAACGGTCGCCATTCACGTTTAATTGCAGACATCTTGATAAGTCACGGCTTTGGTAAAGATGTTTTTTCTTGGGGTAGGACAAATCTTACAAGCAAAAGCAAAACACGTACAAAATATTTATCTGCTTTGCGTGCGGCTGATGAAGGCAATTATCAATCCTTAATTAAATTTGCTCGTGAATAAATAATGTATATTGTCATGCCGGATTTAATCCGGCATCTATAGTATTGCCGTCTAAATCTTTGCCTGACTGCCTGTAGAGAGTGTTTCATAACTACTTTGTTGTCATTTCGAGTTATTGAAAAAGGCATTGCCTTTATTTATTAAAAGAATGACCACTTGTGTCATTTCGAATCCGGCTTTAGCCGGTGCCTGCACCGTTTGCGGTGAGAAATCTCTAAGCCTATTTTTGCTCAAAAACGTATTTATCAAGCAGTTGTCATTAGTACCGGAGGGTCTGCCCCGTATGCGGGGAGAAATCTCCTTTGTCGAAAATTTAAAAGATTTCTCAGTAGATGATTTATCCCGTATGCGGGACTCCTACGAAATGACATCTGGAAGTTGTGCAACAGACTCAGTAGGCAAGTTATTTATATCAAGCCTGTCCGCCGGGGCGGGATATTTTTTATGATAAATTTCGTTGCGTTTAATTCAAAATTCAACATTCAAAATTAAGAATTCAACATTCCCCCAAAATCCCCCTCTCCCAAATTATACTTCTTCTTAAAATACTCCCGTGTAAACTTCACACCCATTTCCATCAGTATTTTATCCCGCTCCACACTTGCCTCGATTACGCTTTCCTTTTTTGACAGTTTTATTTTAGGCGCATCCATTGAACCATAATTCAGCTGCATGTAATAGCTGATAATTTTATTTATTGCCCCTTCCACAAGCTTCTTGTCGCTTATACCCATATTACCCATCATATCCCGGTGAACAGACGTTGCCGCATAAGAGCCAACCTTTCCCATTTCTGTTGTAAGAGTTACCGTCAGCACCGCTTTTGATATTTCATTGTTATAAAAATCAGCCAAATACCGGTAGAGATCTCCGACCTCATAACGTGGCGGCTCCTTAATTTCGATTGATAACAACTCCTCAAAAATCGCAATATTATTTTGCACCATATCAGTAAGACTATTCAGCAGCGAAGTTTTATCAGCTTCAGTCGCGCCCAATTTATACCGACCTATAAGAAAAGGCATCCCATACCGCTCGACCATCGTTTGCCAGTATTCCATACCTGCGCGCTTCAAAGTCACAGCCCAAAAACATTTCGATAAAACTTTTTCACCGTAAGGATTTATATAACTCGGATTATTTTGTGCCAGCACAAACTTAAAATCCGGCAGGGCTTCGCCCTCCTCAAATTTATACATCCCGCCAGTAACCCTCCGCAGCCTTAACTCATTTTCCCTCGTGAAAATAAACCACTCCTGCGGCTTTTGCTCCGCAAAAACCGGAATGATTTTCCCATTCTTTATTTCCCATTTAATTTCCAAAACAGAAAAACCAAATAAGACGGCATCCAAAACATTCTCAATAATTTGCTGAAGATTTATTTCCTGAATAATATTCACAACCTCATCTTGAATTATTTTAGATCCTTCATAACTTATTTCCCATCCCAATTGCTTAACTTGATCCTTCCTTTGCGTCACGACAGAATAAAGATGCGGGTCCAAAAGTAGATTCCGCAGAATATTATAATCATAATTATTTTGTTTTAATATTTCGTCCGGATCCGGCAGAGTAGGGAAGAGATCAAAAAATTGATAAACCTTCTTCCCGGTAGCAAACTGCTCCAGCAATTTAACTGACGTTTTCTTAGAATATATTTGATTCATCATAACTCCATTAAATTAAATTAAAAAACTTTTTCCTTGCGCTTAATTCAACATTCAAAATTCATAATTCCCTTTTGCCTTCAATTCAAAATTCAAAATTCAACATTCAAAATTCTTTTCCATTCTTCTGCCTTCTCCTTATTTGCCTACTGCCTATTGCCTATTGCTTAATTCCTACTGCCTATTGCCTAATATCGATTTCACATTCACCGTCCTAACAGCATAATCCACAACTCCCGAGGATTTATTCTCATTTATCGCC
>JAKBMG010000055.1 GCA_021831685.1 Bacteroidota bacterium
CGTGACGAGTTAAATCAGTTGAATCTGGAAGGAAACCATAAATTTTATACATCTTTGCGTCTTCATTATCATCCATCCAATAATAGCCCTCTTGGTCGGCGTTAAATTGACCTCTACCGAAATATCCGTCCCAGTCAACTTTTGGAGTTACATCTTTACCATTTACTAAAACCGGTTTTCCTGAATAAGTCCAATCCGGGTGATCAGGCCATTGTAGTGGCCAGGTTTCGGGAATGTTACTTATTGCAATACCTTCGCCGATTTTATTTAATACGGGATTTGCAAATCCCGGTATTGGTTCAAAACCACCAAATTGTCCATTTAAAGAATTTGTATTTCCCCCGCCCGGTCTATCAACAGGTGGAATTATAACTTCAACAACCGTATCAAGATAATTTTTGTTATTGGGGTCCTTTTGTAATGGGAGCTTTACACCAACTAAGGCAGATATATCATCTGCATAACCATTTGCATCATATTTCCATGCAACCTGGGGACCTTGGTTCCCAGGATTTCCTATAACGCCATAGTTAGAGAATACAGTTCTTACCTGATTGCCCCGCATTACACCGGCTTTTCTATAAGTATAGTCACCTCTTGCAGTAACTCTTTGCGCTTGTGAGTATATTTGTTGATTTACAATTAGAGAGAAAACAATCAACATCAAAATAAGTTTAGCAATTTTCATAATTTCTTATCCAATAAATAAAACTTTTGTTATCTGTTAAAAAAATATGCTCGCGCCAATCTCTACTCTTCTCGGCTCCGAATAGTAGGATGGGTTTCTAAAATATTGGTCTAATGTATTTACCAGCTTTGTAGGATTTCCATTTATTCTATCCAAGTATTCTGCTATTGTAAAATTAGCCGTACCGCTGTCGTTATAAACGTTCAACTGGTTTTCCGTATCAAATAGATTATATACTCTCAAGAACAGGTTAAGACGCATCTTGTCTATCATAAAATCTTTGTAAGCTCTTAAGTCAACGTTTATTGTTGACGGCTTTAGACCTGTATTAATTAAGATGCTCGATACATTCTGAGATTGCGTGGGACTGTAAGGGAATCCGCTGCCGTAAGAGCCGATCAAGCTAAAACCCCACTGGGCATCAGATGCGTAATTAAATGTCGCATTGATTGTGTTTGTCTGATCCCAGTTTAGCGGTAGAATCTGTATCTCCGGCTGTATTCCGCTTACAAGATCATTCCGCACTGCGTTCGGATCCGATTCATTTCCTTTGGCAGACTGAAGAGTATAGTCTATTGTGGCAGACCAATTGTCGCTCATCCGTTTTGTTACAGAAAGAATAATTCCTTTGACAAAACCAAAGTCGCTGTTTGCATACTGACTATATGTAGCAGCCCCGCCGAATAAATATATCTGGTTAGGCGTAGTTCCGGCTAAATTACTTATGTCTCTAAAATATCCGGTCAAATCGAATGTAATATCATCTGATAATGCCTGAGAGACTCCGACTTCACCACTTGTGGTTTGCTCCGGTTTTAAGCCCGGGTTACCGGCTATTCCAAGATTTCCCGTGCCCGTATTACCTGAACCCGAACCTGAGCCGAATTTGTAGTCGGGATTTACATAAAGCAATTGAAAGTCAGGGATTTGGAAAAATTCACCAAAAGAAAAATGAACTACTCCTCTATCGGTTATCGGGAAGGCTACACCTAATCTTGGACTTAACTGAAAGCTTGTAGGGGCTTTATGATACCAGTGCGCTAGTCTCTGCGCCATCGTCTGGGCTACGTTTGAAGGCTTTAGCGGATGATATATATCCGGATCTGACGGATCATTCAGAAGCTGACCGTCCGGATTAAAATAATCTCCGCGCACTCCAACATTAATGATTAAGTCTTTAAGCTCTATTTTATCCTGTATATATGCCGAGAATGCCGTTGGTCTTCTTGTATATAAATCTATGTATAAGTTTTCATTCGGGTCATTCGGGTTTGGAACATGCATAGGTGCAAATGGATTTAGACTAACTGTCGGATCTTGCAAATTATTCGGCTGCAATAATGTCACATTGTTAAATGTCAGATTGTAAAGGTTATACTCCACACCTGTTTTTACCTGGTTTATTCTATCAACCTGAGAGGTCATATCTACCTTAAATCCATAAGTGCCGGTTGTTCTTCTAAACATCGTATTTTGAGTACCACCTGTTTTAAAGCTTGGAACCTCGGTAGGTGTTAGGTTAAATAATTGTGTGTTTGTATATCTTGGATCGCTTGGGTTTTTATAAACATATTGTTGAAACTCTTTGAAGAAATATGACAGACTGGCTTGATAAAATGTCGAGGAGCTTAGTGTATGTGTTAATGACAATATGTTTGTATTGCCGGTAGTAAATTTTCTAAAGTCACCATATGGATCGAACGTGAATGACATGTCATTGTTGGAAATATCTCTATAATTCACGTTATCTAAAATATAAACGTAATCTAATTTTACTCCCTCAAAGGGTTTCAGTGTGAATTTGAACTGGCTATTAAAGCGTTCATTATAGTTCATCGGGACAATTGCACCGGAGCCAACCCCGCTTGTGTCGCCTTTTGTTATTGCACTTAAAATATATCTCTGCGCCACAGGTAACGTTGGACCTTGATTGATAGTTATATTCCACGGATTATATACATCTTGCCCATAAATCCATCCGCCGAAGTATATATAGCGGATATTTGCATAAAAGAATAATTTATCGCGTATAATCGGTCCACTTAGGCTTCCTTCTAAATCTCTGATGCTGAGAGGTCTTATGCTTTTTATATCAGGAAATATGTTTGAGTGGCTGCTTAGGTGTCCTCCGATATATGTGGTTATATTGCCCTGTAATTTATTGTCGCCGTCTTTGGTTGCGATGTTTACATAGCCCGACAATGCCCTTCCGTATTCCGCATTAAATGCGCCGCTGACAAACTGAAGCTCTTGAATAGAGCTAGTGCTAACATCCACTACATTTGATCCATCATATACGTCCGTTACCGGGACTCCGTCTATTGCATAGACTACCTCTCCGCTCCTGCCTCCGCGCACGCTTCCGCCTACATAGCCTGCTTTAAGCTGAAGAAGGTCTTGAAACTCGGTTACCGGTAATGCGCTTATTTCTTTTGAATCTATTATTGCCGTAGAGGCGGTCAGGTCTTTTTGTATCAGAGGTCTTTGAGCTACAACTACTATCTCTTTGCCTACTTGAATACTTGTTTGCTCCAATTTAAAATCAATTTGTGTTGTAAGATCTATAGATACTCTTACGTTGGTAACAGCAGATGTAATATAGCCGATTGATGATGCCTTTACTGTGTAGGTGCCGGGAGCAAGTCCGATAATAGAATAATAACCATTTATATCAGAGGCTGCGCCTAAGCTCGTGCCCTGGACAATTACGTTCACAAACGGAAGTGGTTCCGTACCGGAGCCGTCCATTACGCGGCCCGCTATCTTTCCTGTCTGTGATAATCCAATGGTGGTAAATAATATGGTTAATATGGTGGTAAAGTAAAGTTGTAGCGAAAATCTCATTCATGCCTCCGGGCAGCAATATTTAATTTGCCAGGGATATTATAGTGGATGATTATAATTTTTAAGATACTGTTTTGCGGCAATATATCGTAAGTTAAGATATTAACTTCAGCAGCAGAATTTATTTCCATGTATCTGACCTATTTAGATTTAATTCTTGTGTTTCAATAATTGGATTTAGATTACTTACTATTAACATTGATATAATTGATATTATAAAGATGAAGACTGTGAAATACAGAAAATTTACATTAATTATCCAAGACAAAAATGAATTTGAGAGTGCAAAATAATTGACTGATGCATCAAGAGTAATTTTAAGCAGACCCAGTCCACCACCAATGATCAATCCCCAAATTGCACCGTCAGAATTTATTTTTTTAAAGAAGAACCCAAGAATAAAAAGGGCAGCGACCGGTGAGCTTAAAATTGCTAAAGAATTTTGGATATATCTATAATTGTCAGAGTTTAAATACTTTATAAGCGGCACACAAAGTATGACCAGCAAAGCCGTAAAAGTTGTTGATAGCCTTCCAATTAAGACTAATTTTCTTTGTGAAGAATTTGGGTAAGCCATTCTATAAAAATCCATAGTAAGCAACGAGGAAGTACTGTTAAAGATGCTTGAAAGCGAGGACATTATTAAAGAAAATATTCCAATAATAAAAATTCCTTTTATACCGGGAGGTAATATTTCATTTGAGAAAATGAGTGAATAAGGCTGATCGCTTTTATTTTCGAGTGAGAATTTTAAAATAAGAAGCCCTATCAATGTAATTAGCGAGATAAAAAGTATCTTGAGAAAGATTGCAAAGTACGTCCCTTTTTTTGCATCATTTATAGTTTTGGCAGCAAGAATTTTCTGAATAATTGTCTGGTCAGTAACCCAATACCAAAAGCTAATGACCGGCATCCCGAGCAGTAATCCTGCCAAAGGAAGAAGCGGAAGAGAAATCGGTTTAAGAAAAATGATGGAATTTAAGGATGCCAGCGGTATAAGACCATTTATCCATCCTACAATATGAAGTCCCGAAAAAGCAAGAAGAATCACTGCGCAAAATATAGAAACAACTTGAATAATTTGAGTGTAAACAACAGCTTTTAGCCCTCCCACCACCGTGTATAGACCGCTTAAAAGGACAAGAACTAAAGTTATTGTATAGGTATCCCAATCCAAAACCTGTTTTAGAATTAATCCTCCGGCAAAAAGGATAAGAGAAATTTTAATAAAGATATTTGTCAGAATTTGAAACAATGCGACATAAATCCTGCTATTCTTGTCAAAACGTTTTCCTAAAAACTCTGCAGTAGAAAAGACACTAGACTTTATATACCGCGGGACAAAAAAAATAGACAAGATTAACAAGAAAATTATTGCAAATAATTCGACATGACTTGTCAAAAAACTTAATGATATTTCGAATCCGGTTAAAGCAATTAAATATGTACCGGAAATTGAAGAAGCAAATAATGATACCCCCACAGAGTACCATTTTAGATTTCTTGAGGCTAAAAAATAATCAAGACTATTTAATTCTTTATTAATTGAGAAAATTAAACCAAGGATTAACGTAAAAACCAAATAAGAAATTATTATCAAATTATCTATAAAGCTTTGCTCAATCATTTATAATTCATTTTTCCAAATATTAAGACACATCCATAAATGATGCCATCGGTTAAAAACATTTAGAATTATTATTCTGTAGACTAATGGAAAACAAATTTATGAAATAGGTTAAAAATGAATTATTGAAATAATAATGAGCGTTATTAAAGTAATAACGTTATTAGCGGGAAAGGAATAGAAAACTATTTGATACCAAGTTCCTTGCACATCCTATAATAATTTGGTGGTGCGAGCCCAAGTTTTTTTGCAGCTTCTGCATCTGATTCAGATTGTTGGCGAACAAAAGTGAAATAACTGACTTTCAGAATTTTTTCCATTTCCGGCCAGGGAAGAATTTCACCCGAATTAAAAAATTCCATTACTCTTGTACCGAACTTCCGGTTTGTACCGGGAAGTGAAATCAAGGCATTATTAACATCCGAAGCAGAAATTATTTTTTCATCATTAAAGGATAATCTTTGTATAACATTCATTAATTCCCTTACGTTTCCAGGCCATTCATATTTTAGTAGAATTTCCATTGCCTTACCCTCAATAGTCGGTTTATTTTTCCCGACCTCAGTGCAAAAAGAATTTAGGAAATGATCTACTAAAAATGGAATATCTTCTTTCCTATTTTTCAATGAAGGCACATTTATTGGGACCACATTCAAGCGGTAAAATAAATCTTCTCTAAATCTCTTTTCGTTCACTTCATCGGCTAAATTTTTATTAGTTGCTGCGATAATTCTAACATTAACTTTTATTTTCTCCGTTCTTCCAATTTTTTCAATTTCACCTTCCTGTATTACACGCAGAAGTTTGGATTGGGCAAGCAAGGGCAGTTCTGCAATTTCATCAAGAAATATTGTACCGTGATTTGCGATTTCAAATAAGCCTAACTTTCTGGATGTTGCGCCTGTAAAAGCGCCTTTTTCATATCCAAATAATTCACTTTCTATTAGTTCATGGGGTAAGCTTCCACAATTTATAACAACAAAATTTTCATACTTACGTAGACTTTTATAATGAATATTAACCGCAACAAGTTCTTTGCCTGTGCCTGACCTTCCTGTTATCAATATATTAGCATTATTCTGAGAATATCTTTCAATTTGAAAACGAAGGTCTTCTGTCTCTTTTGATTTACCGATTATTATTTTTTGTGCAAGAATATCTTCGATATTTTTCGTTAACTTTTTATTAGATTTATACTTTTCCTGTTCTAATATTTTTTTCTCATATGCATTAAAAATGCTCATTATAAAATCCGTCGGCTGATATATGAAATCCTCGATATCACCTGGATACTTTGTGCAATACCAAAACGCACCGGCTTTTATTAATTTATTAGCAAAATTAAAATTTGAAATATTGATCGTCATTTTTGTAATAACAATTATTTGAATTGCAGGGACAGTTTCTTTAATTTTTCTGATAAGATCCTCTCCCATGAGACCGCCTGCAATTTGATAATCCATAATCACAATATCGAAGTTATTGTTTTCATTTTTTAATAATTCGAGAGCGTGAGTGCCGATTGAAACCACTTCTTGAATCTTAATCAACTCTTCAAAAGGTTTTATTGTATTTCGAACTCTTCTTACATCATATTCTTCATCCTCAACAAGGAGGATTTTTATTATTTTATTGTAAATCATCTTTAGTTCTTTCTGTATGTTGAATTGTAATTACAAAACGGCAGCCTCCTTCAGGAATATTTTCTGCGTCTAATTCCCAGCCGCATCTAAGCTTGGCAACAATATATGCAAGATAACATCCGTATCCATGATTACTTTCTTCAAATGCTTTTGTGGAAATATTTTCTTGGAAAATTCTTTTAATTCCGCCGCTGTTAATTTCCAATAAATCCTTGCGAATTCCGATTCCGTTATCAGAAATAGTAATTTTGCTTTGATTTATCAGGGGATTATAGAGCGTTTGAATATTTACAATCAAATTTTCCACATTACTGTGTTCGATACTGTTCTGTATTAAGGGTTCAATAATTTCCCAGGCAACAAATTCGTTTATATCTACGGACGGAATATTTTTATCAAGGCTTAGATTAAACTTATATTGATCTTCAGCATTAGATATTCTTTGAAAGATATTTTGCACAATAAATTTAATTACGCTATTCAAGTCGGTATTAAAAATTGAACCTCTAATTGAATGAATGGGTGGATCAAACCATTTCATATCATAAATTACGCGGGATACAAAGTTAGAATATTTAGTGACACGGTATCTTACTTCCTCAATATTTTTTTCACAAAGTAATCGTATGTCTTCTTTTATAAACCCCATTATTTTTTCTGCTTTGTGATGAGTATGATAAATTCTTTTTGTAAACAAAGATTCTTTTTCATGAACAATTTGTTCTTTTAGATGTTTTTGATGCTCTTCATAGAGGAGTTTTTGAGTATCATCCCGTTCCATTACTGTAAAAGAAGAGATATAATACATCGCAAGCAGACCTAATAAAATAAGAGATAGATAAACAACAGTAGTTTGGTCATAATTTGAGATTATTTCTTTAGTAATAAAACTAAAATCAGGAGTATCCTTCATATATACCGCCCCTCTGTATTCACCCCTCGGGACAAACGGGACAAAGATATTAAGAGTATTTCTATTTTTGCTAATACTCTGCTCTTCTTCTTTATTTAACAATTTATTTTTTATTTTTTGATAAAGCTGAATTGCTTCAGTATGCGGTTTTTGCGGAGGAGGAATGGCATTGGTATCATTATTCAAATAATGCAACAGTACCTTTCCGTCGTCGATAGCATAGACTTTATTATCCTTCGAAACGAGGATGCAGATTTCCTTTACGTTTGTTTCAAGCAGCTGCTGACTAAAAATTATATCGAATGCTTGAGTAACCTTCCTTACTTCATCATCAGAAAGGTTAGAGCTAGATTTAACGGTTTCGTAAAGCAGCTCAAAGGAAGTCGAAGTAAAATTAGCAATTCGCTCGGCGGAATCTTTTTGATACCATTCTTGTGTTCCTTCCAATAATTTTTGAAGCGACGTTTTATGAGTAAAAGATAGAATTACCTGAAATGCGATTAAGATTGCTAACAATACAGTTAGATGCCTCAGCTCAAACTTGTGCTTTTTTATTTGATCTAAAATTTTCATGAGACTATTGTTATTTAAATTTTTAGAGTCATTAATTATTGATTGTTTTTGTAGCTTCCTGCAAAGCTTCTTCAACGCTTATTTCTTTTTTTATTGCCATTCTAATGTAATGTGTAACTATATCTGAAATCCTTGTGTAATCAACCAGGTAGGGTCTATGAATGCTGTATTTCATATATTTTCTGAAGAAAATTAAATCGGGATGCTTTGATAAATAAGTTGAATCGGAATAAATATTATTGTTAGTAGGCAAATATCCTCCTTCTTCATACATTATTTTTTGAGCTTCTTCACTCATTAGAAACTTTACAAATTGAATAGCCTCTGCTTTTCTTTTAGAGTATTTGGATATCATTAAATTCCAACCTCCTGTTAAAGAGACTTGCGGAAAACCGTTCAAATGCGGAAGAGGAACTTTTACTAAATTATTTATCTTAGAATCTTTACCGTAAATTGAGATGTAATCCCTGGGAAAATTAGCCCAAGCTCTAACAAACAAGCCGTTATTAAGAATAAAATACCTGTAGCTGTTATCTTCTTTGAACCCGGTTACTTTCGGAGGTGCGATTTTATATTTATTTACTAAATCAACTAACAGAGTTAAAGATTTTATTGATTCCGGTGATTCTAATTGTAGTGAATCATTTTCATAGAGAGATTTGTGTTGCTCTTCTAATAATTCCATAAAACTGCACATCAAACCTTCATAATTATCCGCCTGGAAAATATAAAAAGGCTTATTAGTTTCGGCCTCAAATTTTTGCCCAAATTTTATAAATTCGTCCCAAGTCATTGATTCTTTCAATTTCTTTTCAATTTCAGCATGCCCGGGTAATTTATCTAGAATATCCTTCCTATAATACATTACGCTGACATCCATAAAGCTTGGGACAGCTACCATTTGATTTTTATAGAGACATGATTTTAGAGCATAGCTAAGTATTAATTTCTTATCAGCGTCGGAGAAATATTTATCCAAAGGTTCCGCCCATCTTGCAAATCGCTGTCCCCAGATTTGATCGGCAGAAAATATATCAATTTTATCGTTTTTACTTCGTAAATATCTTGCTAATAATTCTTTCCTTTCATTGGTTGAAAATTTCTCGAACGGAAGATTAATCGCTTCAACTTTAATTTTGCCTTTGTTAATTTCATTAAACCTATCAATTACATGCTGCTGTGGTTTTGATATATTGTCAACAAAATAGATTGTTTTTACTTTATTGGTAGAACTATTTGTGTTCCAAAAAGAAATTATCAAAACAGAAATAAAACCGATTATAATAATTACGATGGAACTGAAGGTGATATAAGATCTGAACTTGAATTTATTTAAAAGATTTTTCATAGGCATTTTTATTTTTTATCATTAAAATTAGTTTTTAAGTGGCAAACAAAAAATCCCATTCGTGTTGATGAAATTTAATTATCTCAATTAACATACCAGAAATTTGTTAATCCTCTACGAGGATTTGCCAATGTAAAATAAACCTTTTCCTACAATAATTTGACCTCTACGAGGTCTAAAAACATCGTAGATGTTTGATTATTGTAGAAACAAATTAATCCAACAAATAAACTATCCTCGTAGAGGATAAATAAATACTTTTAGTACGTTAAGTAC
>JAKBMG010000018.1 GCA_021831685.1 Bacteroidota bacterium
TGCTTGAATAGAAGGATAGATAAAATAGCAACTGTTATCAAACAGGCAAATGCATGGCAGAAGCATCGAAATAATAGGAACGCAAAAATTAATTGGCAATTTACGGCGAAAGATGCTCGCATAAAATTATTGCGCCTTTATCCGACTTTACAGAGTTGACATGACACTAGTGGCTATTTTATGGATTGATAAATGGGGTAGAAAACCATTGTTAATCGGCGGCGCTGTCGGAATGATTACTTCCCTTACGGTGATTACTGTTGCTTATTATCTTAATAAACTTGGGGGTTATGTGATTTTCTTTTTTATTCTTACATACATAGCTTCTTTTGCCGCTTCTCTCGGCCCGGTGAGTTGGGTTGTGATATCTGAAATTTTCCCAAATAAAATACGAAGTAAAGCAATGTCAATTGCAATTGTTGCGCTTTGGAGTGCTAATTTTGTTGTAACTCTTACATTTCCTGCAATATTAAACCATCTTGGCGGAGGTGCTGCTTTCTTGATTTTCGATATAATGTGCGTACTGATGCTCATATTTATTATTAGTAAACTTCCTGAAACAAACGGGAAAAGCCTGGAGGAATTAGAGAAAATCATGGTTAAAAGAACATAAAAATGAAGAATCAAACATTAAAATTTTATCCGGGACTTGATATTAAACCTATTACTAATCCAATGGGCTTTGAGTATGGGCAGGATTGTTTAGGACCTAAAGTAGAGTACCGCACCCTCGATTCCATTAGAAAGAGTCTACTTGATCCTGATTGTTCCGGTCCTGACCCTGTTTACTCAATTGCAATGGGTGTAGGAAAAGAGAGGCATAAACAGTTACTTCTTGAACGGAACCTGTTGTTTGGAGTGGTTACTTATGCAAAAGGGCGATTGGGTAATGAACCAGTTAGGAGCCAGGGACATATTCATAAGAAAACTCGAAATAACACTATGTCGCCGCCGGAAGTATATGAAATATGGTTAGGTAAGGCTATCATATACATGCAGGAAACAGCCAACGATAATCCTGGGCGTTGTTTTGCTGTTGAAGCCTGTCCCGGTGAAGTAGTAATTGTTCCACCTGATTGGGCTCATGCTACTATTAGTGCCGATCCCAATGAACCTTTAACTTTTGGTGCCTGGTGCGACCGAGATTTTGGGTTTGAATATAATCGTGTTCGTGCCCACAAAGGACTTGCCTGGTTTCCGATTATTAATAAAACCGGAGAGATTGATTGGATAACTAATGATAATTACCAACCTACTCGACTTCACAGGAAACAGCCTGAGCTTTACCAATCGTTGGGCATAAAAAAGGGCATCCCAATTTATTCTATATTCGAAGAAGATCCGGACGCTTTTTTGTATGTGTCCCAACCTCAAGATAAGTTTGAAATATGGCAGAATTTTATTCCTTAGAATTATTAACCAAAAAGAATCAGCTAGCCCAACTTCGACACAATTATGATAGTTTGGGCAGAAAACAGGAGAGAAAAGTTAGAATAGCGATAAAAAACAAATAAAAAACAGGAAAAACCCCATATAGTATCTGGACGGTAACGAATAAATTATTGTGAGAAAAGGAGTTAAGGCAGAAAAAGTCATTGAATTTAAGGTAGAAAAAGTTTATTTTTTATCTTAACAAGTCAGCCCTTAAAAACCCAAATTTCTTGTTTGGATAAATAGTCGATCCTTATAAAGTCTATAATCTTAGTAAAGCAGGGAAAAAATAAAAGAAGAGAGGGAAAAAGAGTTGTGAGATATTGCAAGATTTAAATAAATTGTAGTGAAAATCTTGCAGAATAATTGACAAAAAAAATGGGATCAAATGAAAAGCAACGCACCCGATCAAGATCAACAAACATTTCTGTACTCTGGTTTTAAAGAAATGCTTAATCCGAAAGAACCGTTGTATCAGTTGTCAGAAAGGATTGCCTGGAAAGAGTTAGAAAAAGCATTTGCAAAATACTATGTAGAATTTGGTCGGCCAGCTAAACCGATAAGGTTGATGGCCTCATTGCTGCTTCTGAAGCAGATGTACAACTTAGACTCCTGCCAAGAGCAGCTTAAGCTACCAGATCAAAGCGTAAAAATAAAAAGAAAAAGAGGAAAAAAAATCTTTGTGGATACCAGTTTCCTTCCGAATAAATGTCTCCCAACATCTAAATAAATTGTCGCAAAACAGGTATTATATTCGTTGGTAAGAGAAAAATTCTAGCGTATTATTCAACAAAACTCCATATTGATATTTGTGTTTTTTGAGTTTTGGGCTTTTCCGACCAGACACTATCTAAATTGCATTTCAAGCCCTCATTTCAGCAACCGATGACATTACGCTTGGCGGTTCAGTCATAAATAACGATGGACAATGGCAGGGGAAGTGGACTCCAATTAAATCAGCCAAAGCCGATCTCTTTATGGTGAAAGTGCCTGCTGCGTCCGCTGCAATCGTTAAAATTTTAGCACCATGAGGCAAGTTGGTTAATATTCAGGTACAGTTGCAGTCGAATCTTGAAGAACTTTTAAATCCCATTTATACTTTTACTTGATTCTAAAAAAGTGAAAGTAATTGTGTATCTTTTACGTAAAGAAACAACGATTCGAAGAGTAAGTTTGTAACGAAAGAATAAAAGAGAATTGAAAGCAGATTTGAATTGCACCGAATAGTCTTAAACATTTTTAAAAAATTAATTATGAAATGAAATGACAGCACAAACTGCAATACTTATCGGACTGGTTATTTATGTCATTTTAACGACGGTCGTTTCGTTTTTTATGATGGCACGGGTCAGAAAACCTACTGATTACCTTATGGCTGGGCGCGGGCTTCCGTTCTGGGTTCTCACGGGGACTATAGTCGGTACTTGCATTGGCACCGGAGTAATAATTGGAGGCTCCGGTTTAGCTTATCAGCATGGCTGGGCAGGAAGCGCTTATCCAATCGGATTGGGACTTGGCACTTTGCTCACGGGACTTTTCTTTGCGAAAATGCGTCGCTACAAATTTATGACTCTTAGCGAAGAAGTAGCATGCTACTATGAAGGGAACCGCGTGGTGGCGGAGTTTTCCAACGTTTCTTTTTTTTTGTCGCAACTGTGCTGGCTGACAGTCCAGATCATGGGCGGGGCTGCTGTTCTGGGCGCTGTCACCGGGTTGGATCCAAGAGTTTGCGTGGTAGTGACCGGCTCAGCTAAAGCAATGATTTCGATTCCCGGCGGACTGAAGGCTGTAGTATATACAGATGTTCTACAAACAATCATACTTTTTTTTGGCTTTGGTTTTCTAATGCACTCGGCATTGAACGCGGCAGGTGGGCTTGCGGGACTGCGACAGACAGTACCAGCCGCTTATTTTTCGTTCCTTGGCACTTCGTCCCTCGGTACTTGGAATGTAATTAGTTTAATTTTAGTATTGACGTTGAATCCTATTGCCGATCCGGGACGCAGGCTTACAATGTACAGTGCCCGAACAGAAACCGGTGCAAAGTGGAGTATGGTTACTTCAGGTTTGATCGTGATAGTCTTCTCGGTTGTAATCGGGATTATAGGCATGTACACATTTCATATTAATCCTCATCTTCCTGTTGTTGACCAAACTCTTCCCTGGCTGGTAATGAACGTACTTCCGCCATGGCTTGCAGCTTTTGTAGTAATGTCTGTGGTTTCAGGAATGTCATCAGCAGCAAATGGAAATGCAGCGGCTGCCGGAACATTTTTCGTTCGCCACATTTATCCTTTGGTCACCGGCAAATATCCAAAACGATCGGTCATGGTTGCAAGGTGGGCATTGGTATTCGCATTTTTTCTTTCAACAACATTGGCATTATATATAGGAAGTATAGTAGGGTTCGTTGTTAAATTTCTTCCTCTAACGATGGGTGGTTTGGCTGTTATCATTTTACTAGGGCGCTTCTGGAAGCGTTCAACGTGGCAAGGCGCAATATCGGCTTTAGTAATTACACCTGTAGTTTCACTTATTGTAATCTTTGTTCCGGCACTAGTAAAATTTTGGAGCGATCCGATAATTCCCGCCTCAATTGCAGGGCTACTTGCACATGTTATAGTGAGTTTGTCAACTCCGCCAGCCCGGCAAAGTTTTGAGGAAGTTGCCGAAAGGATGAGAAACGAACGCCGGGTTATAGAAGGTGAATCGCAGGATAATATTAAAAAAGAGCTAGATGAAATTCCAGTTGTTAGTCCCAAATGAAAAGTAAACACAATCAAGTAAGAGCCTAATAAATTATGAAAAATGATTTAACAGAGTCGCACAATTTATCGCCCAGGAAATTTATCCAGACATGTGTATTAGGAACCGCAGCCATTGCATCAAGTTCTATACTGGGTGGCTTTATATTGAAGCCCCGAGAAATTTCCTAGACAGGTTCGGCACTTTACGAGTTTTCAATGGATTAGAGTTGGCTATTTGGAGGTAAGTTTAGCGCAGAGGCTTTAAAACCATTATAGGATGATAAGAATTTCTTAAAAGTTACTTTGCCGCATTGTGTAAGCAAACTTTCCTGGCAAAACTGGGAACCTTCGGATTGGGAGAATGTTTGGATTTATCGCCGGCACTTTGCACTTCCCGAAGAGTGCAGGAGACGTTACGGTGCAAGAGCAGCAAGCACTGCGGCACGCTCAGGCACACAGCAAAGCTGCCGCCAACTCACGCATGTGGAGTGATTGCCTGGTGCGGGTTTGAATATGCAAGCCTGGTCAATCCATATAATAATGTGAAATATCCCGGCGGCAGATGTTTTCCGGGTTCCGAAACTGGGTGCATCGTTCTACCAGGCGCAAGTCAGCCCTAAAGTTTGTGCTGTAATTCAACCAAATTTCTATTGGGATTTCGGTTCCAAAACACCGAATGGACCTGGTAAAAATGCAACCATCTTTTCCAACTGCGAACGGTTGGAATTGTTTATATACAGGAAACTGTACAAGACACTTTATCCGGATTCGATTAACTTCCCGCATTAAAGTATCTGCCTTTCTTTGTGGGTCTTGATATTGACGGGACTAATCATCCTGAGCTTCGCATTGATGGATATGCCGGTGTTAAGCTGGTACTGTCAAAATCTTCTTCATCCGATGCATCTCAAGATAAATTCTATCTGAAAGCAGATGACACGGAATTAATAGGTGACGGCTCAGATGCAACCAGGCTGGAATTTAAAGTCGCGGATAAATTTGGCGAAGCCCGTCTTTTTGCCGGTGGAAAAGTTACATCTAAAATAAAAGGTCTGGGAGAAATTGTAGGTGACAATCCATTTCTTCTAAAAGACAGCGCCGAATAGTTCAGGGGAAATTAGCATCGAAGCAATTCATTCTTCTCTGGGTACTAAATCGGTTGGAATCAAAGTTATGCCTAATAACAGGTCGGAAAAAATATAACTCAAGTTCAAACTTAAAAGTAGGTGCTTATCTTCAAATTAATCTTCTGATATCAACTATCAACAAATAAAATTTATGAAACCAAATTTAACTAACTCCGTTAGGTTTATTGCCGTAATATTTATAATTGTTGCTTCGGCAAGTCAGTATGCTTTAGCGCGTGAAGTAGTTTTACAAGACAACAAACTTCTCGTTGCTTTCGATACCGATACCGGTGCGTTGATAAGAATGGAAAATAAATCCACTCACTGGGTAATTGAGCGCAGACCTGAGCTTGGGGCTTCATTCCGTTTGTTTGTACCTTTGTCTAACCGCAGATATAATTTTGTACTAGGACAAAAGCAACATGCGGTGAAGGTTGAAAAAATTTCCGATCACGAAGTGCAAATCGAATGGAAGAATATAATTAGTGAACATGGCGGCGTACTTCCAATAACATTGACTGTAACCGTGACATTGCAAAATGGTGCTTTTCCGCACTGGGGGGTTCCGAATTTGGACAGCGGTGTAATGATGGGCGATCCTGCTGCTCCTATTATTTCCGATTTCTATGCGTTTGGAGCCAGGGATTTCGATACTAAAGATGCACTGGCAGGACTTGTCCGCGCTGCAACTGATACTACCGTTAGAGCTCCTCGTACAAATACGTACGAACGAGATGCCCTTGCGGATTATCTTAAACTCGGTTACGTCCCTGAACATCAAAAAGGCGGATATGGTAATGTTTCTATGACTCTAGAATATGCTTCCGCTGATTTTGCCTTGTCGCAATTTGCTAAAGCCCTTGGCGACGAGTCAGATTATAAATTATTATTGAATCATGCTCAGAATTGGAAAAATCATTTTAATCCCGAGACAGGGTTTTCTCCAGATGAGAAGGAGAGACGGCTCTTGGGCACCTGGTGTTGCAGACAGTCTTCAAATTTATGACAACAACAGAGCTTATGTTGAAGGGACCGAAGAACAGTATGTTTGGATGGTGCCTTTTAATCTCAAAGGTCTTGCGGAAAAAATGGGCGGACTGGATGCATCTGCGAAAAGATTGGATACATTCTTTACCAAGTTGAACGCAGGTTTCAAATCAAAGTATGCCTACATGGGAAATGAGCCTTGTTCTGAGACACCTTGGATATATGATTTTCTCGGCCGTCCTTATAAAACTCAGGGATTAGTCAGGAGAATTATTACCGAATTATTTTCCAATAATCCAATAGCATATCCCGGCAATGACGATCTCGGTCAGATGTCTTCTTGGTATATTTTCAGCGCATTAGGAATGTATCCTGAACTTCCTGGTTCCGATGTGCTTGTACTTGGTAGTCCATTATTTCCTAAAGTTGTTCTTCATCTTCAAGATGGTGATGTTATTATTAAAGGCAACGGCGCAGAGGAAAATTCACCTTATGTACAAAGTTTAAAGGTGAACGGTAAAACTTGGAATAGACCTTGGATAAAATTCACAGATATTTCTAAGGGTGGAACAATGGTTTATAAGTTGGGCACAAAACCAAATACAAAATGGGGAAGTAAGCCGGAAGATGCCCCGCCATCATATTCCGGAGTGAAATAATTAAACAAACTTAGCGTCTTAAACCTTTATGTTTTGACGGCCCTGTAATTTTTCCTTTTGTTTATGGTCTAAGTTATACAACTTTGATTGGCTCCTCATCAAAGTCTTCTGACTTGAAAGGAATAAAAATCAATATAGAATACTTCGTTTTGATTTAGAAAAGATATTGAAAAAAACAAAAATAAATGGAAATAAAAACTTTTGGCTTAATGTTATAGTTTATAATTAATAATAGAAAAATTGATAAGTCAACAAAATGGAACGAATAAATAATTTAAATAATAACAAAATGTATATCGACGGTAAATGGATTGCGCCGTCAAGTGAGAAATTATTTTTAGTTAAGAATCCTGCTGATAAAAGCGAAGTCGGCACATATTTCGTCGGAAGCCGTAAGGAAACTACCAATGCAATAAACGCAGCCGATAAAGCATTCAAACTATGGAAAGAGAAACCGGCTCGAGAGCGTGCAAGTTATCTTCTGTCGATTGCAAAAATATTTTTGGAGAATAAAGAAGATCTTGCTAAAATATTAACTATGGAGAACGGCAAGCCATTGAAGGAATCTTTGGGAGAAGTTGCTGGAGCTGCGGCTCATTTCGAATGGTTTGGAGAGGAGGCAACTAGGCTGTACGGAAGAATTGTTCCGCCAGTAAATCCAAACAAACGGCATCTTGTAATACAGCAGCCTGTTGGAGTTACTGCATGCGTGGCTCCCTGGAATTTTCCACTGGTTTTATGGGCTCGTAAAGTAGCACCGGCACTTGCAGCAGGCTGTACTGTTGTATCAAGAGCTGCCTCTCAGACAACACTTATTACAATTGCTGCTATGAAGCTGATTGAGGAGGTTAACCTTCCAGCTGGCGTCCTTAACTTGGTAACTGGACCAGCAGCCGAAGTAATGGATGAACTTATAAATAATCAGAAGTGTAGAAAGATTTCTTTCACCGGCTCAACAGAAGTAGGACGGGACATAATGCGAAAAGGTGCAGAGAATATAAAGCATCTTTCACTTGAGCTTGGCGGACTTGCACCTGCAATAGTTTTTGATGACGCTAACCTTGATGTTGCAGTAAAAGGCGTGCTTGGTGCAAAATTCAGAAACGGCGGTCAGTCTTGCATTGCAATAAACAGAATTTATGTCCACAAGAATATTGCAGAGAAATTTACTGCCCGTTTTATCGAAGCTGTCAAAAAAATAAAAGTAGGGAACGGATTAAACAATGATACAGAGCTTGGTCCTATGATTGATAAAAAATCAGTTGAAAAGTTTATCCAGCATGTTGATGATTCAGTTAAGAAGGGTGGGAAACTTTTATATGGTGGCAAGAGATTAACGACCGGAGACTATGCAAATGGAAATTTTGTTGAGCCTGCGGTTATTTCAGAAGTAAAAGATAATATGCTTTGTATGTGCGATGAAACTTTCGGACCGCTTGCACCGATTACAACATTTGAAACATTTGATGAAGTAATGGAAAGAGCAAATGCAACTCAGTTTGGGCTGTCGGCTTATCTTTATACACAAAATCTAAGCACGGCATTCAAAGCCGGAGAAGCGCTTGAAGCCGGTACTATCGGAATAAACGACGATGTCCCGTCAACTACAATTGCGCCGTTTGGCGGAATGAAGCAGAGCGGACTTGGACGTGAGTGCGGACAGGAAGGATTAGAAGCATTCCTCGAAACTAAACATATGTCAATGGTGATTTAAAAGTTGAAAATAACAACTTTAATGTGTAAGTTATTCTAGAATTTATAAATAAAAACCATTTAAATGAACACTAAGACATTAAATATAAAATTAGCAGATAATTATTTTAGATTTCTCAAAAATCTCGATACAGAATCTAAGAAAAGATTAATAATCCGATTGACGGAATCCATCGAAATTCGCGAAGAACCAGGTAAACTTGATATACTATTTGGGGCATGGAAAGATTCACGTAATGCGGATGAAATTATAGAAGATATAAGAAAATCAAGAGTAAATATTCGGGAAATTGAAGATCTACAATGAATTATTTACTCGATACTAATACAGTAATTTATTTTCTGAACGGCAAATTTAAAATTAAGGATAAAATTAAAGAGGTTGGGTTAAATAATTGTGCAGTATCTGAGATCACTGTTGCAGAATTATTTTATGGTGCTGAGAAAAGTGATTTCCCCGATAAAAATAAAAAAACAATAAATGATTTCATTGAAGGGATAACTATAATTCCAATGTTTGATGCAATTCAGATTTACGGAAAAGAAAAAGCACGATTGAGCAGGTTAGGTAAGTTGATAAGTGATCTTGATTTATTGATAGGTTCAACTGCAATTGCAAATGATATGATAATGGTTACTAAAAATACTTCTGAATTTGCAAGATTAGAGGGAATTAAAATTGAAGATTGGACTAAGCTTCAAATCTAATAAAAATTTTTCCTATCCCACTCTGAAAAAATTCAAATTCTTGAATTTGCTCAAGAATTGCCAGTAAGAGATATACCATAACTTTTCCCTGTCTCAAGCTCAAGCTTTTCCTGTTCCGAGTTGAACTTTAGCAATTCATTAGCTTTAACGAGCAGTAAATCAAGTTTATTTTTTTTATTTGAATTCATATACATAACTACCGATAGTTTCTAATTCCTCATTATAGTTTCCCTTTAAAACTTCAAATAGTCTCTATAAATACTTATATGTAACTTAAGAAAAAATAATGCGTAAAAAAATAAATCCATGCAAATTCATTTAATCTTATATTGAAAGACGAAATTAAGATGACAACAACACAACAACAAACAATTTTCACTTCTGAAAAGTTAAAAGCATTCGCAGTCGCAGTATCAAAGAAGTACGGGCTGAGCAGCAGCGATGCCGAAATTTTCGTGAGTAACTTAATCTATGCTAACTTAACCGGAGTGGATACACACGGACTAACAAGGCTTT
>JAKBMG010000079.1:0-24024 GCA_021831685.1 Bacteroidota bacterium
TGCTGGAAGTAAAAAGGATTATTCCTGTAGAACTCTAATTATCTTTTAACTTCCAATAATAATCAGCCGAAGAAAAAGTAAATAATATGTTTGATTTACTTTTATACTTGACTTTTAACATAACAGGTAGTTCATTTATGTCGAGATATTATTTATGATCTGTTTCATTGCGTTTAATTCAAAATTTAACATTCAACATTGCGGCCTGCCTGCCGGTAGGCAAGCTTGCCGCGTTATGAGGTATTTATGAGACTAATAATTCAACCAACCTATGATTTGGTATCCAAGTGGGCAGCTAACTATGTAGCGTCAGCGATTAAGGAATTTAAGCCAACATCAAAAAAACGATTTGTACTGGGACTTCCAACGGGCTCTTCTCCGGTTGGAATGTATAAAGAATTAATTAAGCTTTATAAAAATGGGGTTGTTTCCTTCAAATATGTAACGACTTTTAATATGGATGAATATGTTGGATTGCCGGAAGATCATCCTGAAAGTTATCATTCATTTATGTGGAATAATTTTTTTAATCATGTCGATATCGACAAAAGATTTGTAAATATTCTAAACGGCAATGCAAAGGATTTAGAGAAAGAGTGTGAAGATTATGAGAAAAAGATACATAAAGCCGGAGGGATCAAATTGTTTGTTGGGGGAATAGGTCCCGACGGGCATATAGCATTTAACGAACCTGGCTCATCGCTTGGCTCATTGACAAGAGTAAAGACATTAACTATGGATACGATGATAGCTAACTCAAGATTTTTCGACAATGATTTGAAAAAGGTACCTAAGACAGCTTTAACAGTAGGAGTAAAAACAGTTCTTGATTCCGAAGAAGTACTGATAATAATCAGCGGATTAGCTAAATCAAGAGCGCTTGCAAAAGTAGTAGAAGAGGGAGTAAATCATATGTGGACGGTAAGCGCATTTCAACTACATCCTAAAGGAATAATTGTGTGTGATGAACAATCTACTTATGAATTAAAAGTAGGCACTGTAAAATATTTTAAAGATATTGAATCTGAAAATTTAGAACCAACATCTTTGATTAAATAAAACTTCTGAAAAATATCTTATTTACTCATGTTAGGCATCCTTTGGAATACCTCTCTGCCGCCAGGCTTGCCTCCCGGCAGGAAGGTTGGAAAAGTGGAGTGATGGAATAGACTAATTTTTCCCATTACTCCAAAGGGAAATCCTGAGTAAGGTGCGTTATTTATCAAATATGAGTAGCCCGCATATCGGAAGATTTGTACAACTCAAGAATTTAATTTTAATAAGAGCATGACCAAAAAAAGAGTAATTATTAAATATAATTTCTCCAATCCCGGTGCCATAATGTATCTTTTAACTGCTCATAAACATTAAATACTATCGGACATATCGAATAAAATTCAATGACGCTCATTAACCTTGAATTAAAATCTTCCTTATTTAAATGTGGAAAAGATTCACAATCTTTAGGCCTGTGAGTATAATTAGTACATTTATTGTCTTTTAAAAACGGACAGGGAAGAGCATTAAAATTGAATTTATCGATTTCCTCTTCAGATATACTTAAATAAACAGACTTAAATTCCTCAATACTTTTATTCAATCCGGATGAAAACCTTGTAATATCTTCCTCATCCAAAACCGGGTAAACTACCTTACAGCAGTTTGCACATTTAGTGCAGTCAATTTGTGAAGATACTTCATTATTTATTTTGCGAACTATACTATCTAATTCTGAAGGCTCAATATCAAGGGCTTTCAAATAAGAACGGAACTTCCAATTCTCATCTTTCTTCTGTTCCCCCATGTCCTTAATAAAATCTAAATTAATTTCTATTTTCATATTTGACCTATTAATATTCCATCAGCAATTAAAATAACCAAATTTGAATAAAATTAAAACATATCGTTATTTATCTTTAGTAGCATAATTCAAAAAGTTGTTAGTTTGAATGTTCAAATCGTTAATCTTATTAAATGGCATCGAACAGCATCTAAATTATAATGGTGATGGAAAAGAAAATCAAAAGGAGGAAAACCAAATGTAAACAGGTGCAATACTATTGAATTAAATATTCAGTTTTACCCCCTATAGAGTTTTGAATAGACATAATGATATTATTATATTAAACCAATTATTAATTGAATGAATTGGATAAACAAGATTATATAAAATATTTGGTAAAAACTTCTGAAGAAGATAGCCGATGAAGCTAAATATCCGGTATCGGAAGAAGAAGCAATTTTATTGCTTGAGTTAAAAGGTATTAATCTTGAGGCACGTTTCCCCGATTATAAGTTCGACTTTCATAAAAAGTGTACTAAAGAATTTGCAGAAGCCTATATAATAAAAATAAAGGAATTACATCAGTGTATAGTCAGTCAGATATAACTGATATTGTGGGTAAATTTGTCAACCTTATTTCCGATGAATTTCCAATAAAGACTGCATACTTGTTTGGTTCGTATGCTAAGGGAAATGCAAGGGATTATAGTGATGTTGATTTGGCTATAGTATCAGATAAATTTGAAGGCAGCCGGTTTTTTGATAAAAAAAAATTAAACAAATATATCCTTAAAATATCAATCGACCTTGAAGTACATCCTTTTAGAACAGTGGATTTTACAGAGGACAACCCATTTGTTAAAGAAATCATTCAGACAGGATTAAAGATAGTATAGAAAATTTTGTTATACCCGACCCTTAAATCTTCAATTCTTTCAACTCTCTAATTGTCTGATAAGAGACATCCTCAAATTCCTCAAAATGTCTTTTCCCGCATTTAATTTTATAATTTTCGTATGAGTACCTTTTCATCGGATCTAACGAATATTTTGTCTCTGCTACAAAATAAATTTTCTCATCGTTCTTATATATCAATGCCCAATCAGGATTGTAAGTCCCTATCGGAGTATTTATAACGAACCAGTTCGGCAGCTTAATATAAAATTCAATGTTCTCATCCGTTTCGCAATCTTCTGCAAATTTTCTTTCGACTTCGGATTCAAAAGGGATATAATTGTATAATGTCTTTTCGTCTTTCTTTACCTTATAAAGGTATTCTTTATATCCTTCCAGTTCTTTCTCGGCAAATAACTCCATCTTATAATATTCCGCTTCTCCCATCTTTTCATATTTAATTCCTTCAATCATCAAATCTGTTAATACATCTTTTATCTCTTTCACAGCCATATCTAAAAACAATTGAGGATTTTTTAATACATCATTTAATCTTCCCGACTCTCGTAAAATTTTTATTATTGTCGACCTGGTAAGTTCCGTTCTGCTTTGAATAAAGCCTGCTACATCAGGAACAACAGTATTATAATCATTAATTTTATAAGAGTTAAAATTTATTTGATGTCCACCCACTCCTTCTTTAACAATGTCTACCCCCGTTTTAATTGAACGAATTAAAGGCATTGATACTTCCGGCATTTTACTGATTGCTTTAGCAGCAGTTCTAATTAATTCTTCAGTCTTATAATCTACCCTGTACTTGGTATTATATTTTATTTTATCCCATAGCTCCAAAAATCTTGGATCAACTTCAAATCCTTTTCTTAATTTGATCGACACACGGTCTCTTTTATCTTTAACTCTACCTGTAAATTGAACTCCGCAGTCATCCTCAATTTCTTTTTGTAGTGTCTTTGCGAATGTTTCATAACTTTCATTTGCTATTACAGTAAGCCGGTTAACATTTTTATCGAATACTCTATATCCTTCGCTATTAACGCAGAGTCTTAAACCCCTTCCAATTTCCTGCCGCTTCTTCATTACAGAAGCGGTTTCATTTAACGTACATATTTGGAATACGTTCGTATTATCCCAGCCTTCTCTTAAAGCAGAGTGGCTGAATATAAATCTAAGCGGTTCATTTGCGTCCAGCAGTCTTTCTTTATCTTTCATAATTAAATGATATGCGTCGTCGTCATCTTTTGATTCTCCGGATAAAGAATCTTTGTAATGCCCGCTCCTGTCCTGTGCAAAGTATCCGTTATGAACTTTCATTTTGCCGTACTTAATAACGCTGGGATATTTCTTTTGAAAGCGTTCGAAAGATTCTTCAAACCATACTGCAAACTTCCCTTGTATTATATTTCCGGACTCATCGTAGCTTCGGTAATTTGCTACTCTGTCTATAAAGAAAAGAGATAATACCTTTATCCCTTTTTTGCTAAGCTGCTTATCTTTTATAAAATGTTCTTCAACAGCTTTTTGAATTTGGATTCTCATTATCTCGTCTCTAAAGTTGCCGGTCGTTTCACCCGCACCTAATATTTTCCCGTTTGAAAGTTCTATAAACTGCTCTTGATAATTTATTCCGTTTATAAGAATGTCCTTATATTGATCTCTTTTACCGGAAAGCTCATACAAATCATAATTCTTTGAATCTATTTTAATTGATTTTCTTTTAATGCCGCCTTCAGTATTCACATCAATTTTAATTTTTGCAGTTATCCTTGTTTTTGCAGATGATATATTCTCAAGCTGAATGAATGCATCGTTAAAATCATTTTCTGAAAAAACAGAATCAACTTCAATCTGTTTCACTAATCCAAGGTCGTATGCCTTTACCGGGTCAAGCTTGTAAACAAGATTATATATGTATTTATGTGTAGCGGAATACCTTAAGACAAAGAGGGGATTAAGGTTAACAATTCCTTTCTTCCTCGCATCGGTTTCCATATTCTGGGGTTCGTCAAGGATAACAATTGGATTTGTCGCCTGTACATATTCAATCGGCTTCTTACCGTTTGTAGAATCCCGGTATTGATTTATTATGTTCGTATCCTTTGTAAAGGAATCTATATTGATAATCAAGATTTGTATCGCATTGCTCGTAGCAAAGTTTTTTAATTGAGGTAAGCGCCTGCTATCGTAGACATAATAATTAATAGGTACGCGGTTATATAGATTTTGCAAATGATCTTCAGTTATCTGCAGACTCTTCAACACGCCTTCCCTTATTGCAATGCTCGGTACAACTATAACAAATTTAGAAAACCCGTAAACTTTATTCAGTTCATAAATTGTTCTTAAATAAACGTAAGTTTTGCCGGTACCTGTTTCCATTTCAATCGTAAAGTTCGGGAATGCGGTATTAATTATTTTCTCTTTTTCGCCGCCGTTAGTATCTCTATAGGAAAACTTTTCAAGTTGTTCGGATAGATTTATTTCATTCTCATTTTGCACCTGATTAAGGTTTTTGAGTATTTCTGATTCGGTCAAAGAAACATTATTCCCGAATCCCAATTCGGAAAAAGTTAAAACACCACCGTTGCCTGAAATTTCAAAATCTCCTTTATTGAGTGGCTGTCCTTCAAATAGTCTAACAACCGAGTTTATCGCGTCTTTTTGATATATTTGGTTTGCATCAAAGTGAAGCTTCATAATTTTTTTCTATATTGACAATACTTTATTAGTTTTATACCATTGAATCGACAAGTAAATCCCTTTGCGTGGGCTTCCGGATGGTTGCTCGAAAATAGCGCAGAGGGTTTTGTTGTTTTGTAATGGAAGCAAAATTTCTTATTAAGACGGTCTTTGAATTACTACTTTAAATTGATTTAACTGTTCTTCATTATAAAATTCTATATTCTTGTAATTCTTAAGAGTTCTAATTACTCCGGTGCCAAATCCGCTATACTTTATTAAATTATTCTTAGTAACAAATGAAGCAATTATAGGATTTCTGATAACAGATACACCATTTTTAATATTCTCAACAGTCAAATTGTTTGGTAATACCCCAGGGCTAATAATTTCAATTCTATTATCCAACATAAATATTCTTATTGGCGAATCGATGAAATAATTACGGTGCATAATAGCATTTGCAACTAATTCTTCAAATACAATATTAGGTATTTCTAATTGTCCTGAAATGTTAAACGAATCTGAAGTCTGAATTTTTCTTAGGTTTCGATTAATAAAAGCAATTGCTCGAATGTATTGTTCTTGAATCTTGCCGTCAATATCTTCTTTATCCCTAAATTCTGATCCTGCTGCATCTACTCCAATAAAATTCACTGCCTTAATAATAAATTGTGGCTTTAGCCTTTGAGGATTCTTACCAAATATTAATAGTCCGGCATAATTCAAATTAGTACCTACTGCCAAGTTAAGATTATTCATTAATTTATCAATAGATATATCAATTTCCTCAAGATTGCTATTATAAACATCATGATAAAATAATTTGAAGTATTCAATATCTAAATCATTTATTGTTGAATTGTGGATTGGTATTTCATCTGAGTGTATTATATCAGAACTCTGGAACAATCTTCTTAATTCTTCTTTTGAAGTAACACGTCTCTTATCTGAGCCATTTTTAACCCAAACAGCTCCGTTTTTATCCATATATGGTTTATCAATTCCCAAAGGGACATTTATTATAGTTAGTAATTTTTCATCAACCATCACATTTTCAGTGAAAAGATTTATTGGATTTCGAACATTGTTAGATGCGGTATTAGAAATCAGTTGGCTTATTCTCTCAATCTGTTCATTCGGTATTCCAACTATTGAGCCATTTTTATCAACTCCAATTATTAACATTCCACCGTCTGAATTAGAAAATGCAACCATCTCACCAGCTAATGATTCTGCATTTGTAATATTTTCCTTGAACTGATGGTGACTATCTTCCCCTCTTTTTATAATTTCAATTAATTCTAATGCTTCCATAATTCATAAATCCTTTTTCGTTCATTAAATGCCTCATTACCACCTTCCATAATATTAACAATTTCATCCCTTATTTCTCCATTATCAATACTTCCTTGAGTTATTTGAAGTTTATCTTCTTGAAAATGGCAGCTAATTATCTGTTCACAATCGCCTAAAACAGGGATATTGGGATTGTGGGTTGCAAAAATAAATTGAGTTTCATTCTTTAATCTCCTTAATACTTTTATTACATCGTCATAAATTGTTTGGTTATCCAAATCATCTTCAGGTTGATCAATAATTATTAAATCACTGTCTTTTAGTGTAAGTAAGAATATTATTAATGCCGAAGCTCTTTGTCCTAATGAATGCTCACTTAATGGTCGGTTGCGGTATATGATTTCAAAATTATCGGGAACTCTATAAGTTAAGAATGCCGTTAATCTAGAGTTGAAAAACTCCCGGAATGATAATAATTGGGTATCGCCCGAAAAGCAATCATTTAGTTTACTTTTATTTAGATCAATATCATAAAATACTTCAATTAAATCATTATATCCATCGACAATATTTTTAATATTGTTGTCTCTTAAGCCGCTGCCTTTAAGATTATCTTTTAGGTATGTTCTAAAACTCTCCTTATTAGCTTTGAAATTAACATCGATTTTAATTGAGCTTTGCTCTTTATTTATTATATCAACCTCATCCTTAATTATCTTATATTCTACATTCCATAATTCTTGTAGTTCAGACAGCGATTTTCTCAATTTTTTGTTTAAGGAATCTTTTCTTTTCTCAAGCTTTTCAATTTCTCTAAGTTGCGAATTAGTTAGGTCTAAGTCTTTTGTAAATTTCACATAATCTTCAGCTTGAATATTTGGCAACTTTATTTGTCTTTTTATTTCAGCAAATTTCTCTTTTAAATCATCGTATTTCTTTTGAAACTGGTTTTCTAGGTTAGTAAAATTCTGAAATTCCTTATCAAGTTTATTTTTTATTTCTTCGATCTGCTTGAACAGAATTTGGAATGCATTAAAAGATTCAAAGAACCTACTAAATAGCTCAGCATTTTGCTTTGACTCATATTTTATAAGATTGGTAAATCCATCCTTATATTCATTTAAGTACTCCTCGGTACTTTTTAATAAATGTTGTTGAAAGTTTTTTAACCTCTTAATTTGATTAGCATCTCTATCAAATTCTATCTGCTCATCAAGCTTTTGATCAATTTTATATTCTTTGAATTTCGATATTTTATTTTCTATATCAGACTTTTTTGCTTCTACATCTGAACGGGTTTCAATATTTTTTTCTATGTTTTTTATTTCAGAAAGCAATGCAATTATTTCATGGTTCTTACTTTCAATTAATCTTTTATGTTCATCTAAATGTTCACCAATTAATTTATTTATTAGGAATTCAGTTGACAATGAATCTCCAATTTTAGAAAGATCATTCTGACCGAAATAAATAGTTTTTCTCAAAATGGCAGAAGGTCTTAAGCCATATTGTAAAACTTCGTTTTTATAAATTTTTGTACTTTCGTTCAATATTTTTTCTGCGCGATACTCATTCCCTTGATCATCAATTAACTCGAGAATTAACTTTCCGCCACTGCCTAATGTTATATTTATTAAATCATTTTTGTATTGGCAATCTTCATTATGAATTTCATCTAATATGATATCTAAGGCATATCTAACCGATTCGAGTATAGAAGACTTTCCACTTCCTCTTATCCCGATCAAATTATTCATAGAATGATTTAAATAGATTGTACTATCCAGTTTTTTGCCATTAAATGCAACTGATTTGACATAACCGTTTTTTATTGTAGGTAATTCATTTGCAATTCTGAAATCATTATCAATTAAAGCAAATTTTAGAGCATCAAAATCAAAGGCGCCTAGTTTTACATATGTTTTCTGAGTTATTCCCTTTATTTCATTTCCTCTTCCGATTCCCTCAATACCTTTATGAGCACAGTCTGTGCCCTCTAAGTAAGCAATTTTCTTATTGCCGAGTATTTTTTCTAATTTATTTCTGTTATCAATACTTCTGCTTTCTTGTAAACCCAACACTTTATGTAGAAACTCCTCACTGTTAATTAGGTCTTCCAGATTTCTGCCTTTTAATTCATTAAATATTCCGTTTGGATCATCAGGATGAGCAAGTACAATGAAATAATCTTTTTTAAACCCGTCTAATTCTCTCACTGTCTCTTTTAAATCAAATCTAGAATTAGGGTATGGCGGTATGTCACAATTAGTTATACCGGCAAACGCCGTTACTAAAAAATCATTTATATAATCGCGATATTCTTTATTATCAATCCAACTATAGTCAAAAACTATCAATATATGGATTCCAGTTGCACCTTCCCTACAAGAGAATTCTACACCTGGTAATATATAAATCTCTTCTTTTTTTGCTGCTTTTCTAATTTCATTAAATTCTTTTTGGCCAAACTTATTATGATTAGTAATAACTCCAACATTTATATTTACATCTGTTGACTTCAGATGCTTAATATAATTATGCACAAAGTAATTTGGATCACCGTTATAGGTAAATTCCTTATCTGCTTTTGTATGAAGATGGAAATCCGCCCTTAACCAAGTCGCACCACTTGTAAACAGTTTAATATTATCCATTAAATCCTCGGTTAATAATTTGTTCCAAAGTTAAAATAATATCAATATAATTAATTTCAATTACAAAAATACTAAATTGTTATAAATCCCACTTCCGCATCCTTCATCTGCAATGCGGTGTTTGTTTTCAATTGATCATTACCCGCAAAAAGATCATCAAGAATAATGCAGCTTTGCGGCTTAAATTTTATAACTTGGTTAATTGTATTTTGGTTAATCTTATCCAATACAAAAACAGCTTGACCTTCATTTACCGAATAATATCCGTTTACCTTCTCAACCTTATCAGTTAATGTAAAACCCGATTTAAGCATCAACTCATAAAACATAAATTCTTTTATAGCATCCGGCTTTATTTGCGTATCGAAAAGATCAATCATTTTATTCAAATCTTCTTCCGTTTCAATTACATCGCTCCGCCACATCTTAAAATTACTTGGAGCTAACTTGAAAACTTTAAATCCATTGTCTGAACCATGATTTATTTGATTAGCCGGATTTTCTTGATTTTGTCCTTCAATAAAAAGTTTCTGCTGCGCTTTGTCTTTAATCGTGTTAATCTTTGAATCATGCGAATCCTGGTTCAGACGATTTACCACTCTCCTAATTCTCTCCTTGCATATATCCGCAATCGTAAAATATTTTGCCTTATATGCTTCGCTGCTTTCGTCAGTTTTTTCCGGAAGCTGCACAAGAATAAACTTTCTGTTTCTGCCGTCTTCTTTATTCAGTTCCATAACTGCCTGTGCTGTTGTTCCCGAACCTGCGAAGAAATCCAGAATTATTTCATCTTTATCTTCATTTCCATTTATTATAAATGAACAGAACCTCTTAACTAATCCCACTGGTTTTGGAAAACCAAATATTTTATTATCAAATATTTCGTCTATTTCCTTAGTCCCTTCTTGATTAAAAGGCCCCAACATAATAGAGATAGGCTTACCTAATCTGATTTCACCATTGTCATTTTTTAAATATTGTTTCATTCGAACACTTACTTTACCATCTTTTTCATTAAAAACTATTTCATTATTTTTTAATGCTTCTTCGACTCTATCTTTTGACCAAATCCACTGTTTCTCTGGATAAATATTTTTTCCATTGTATTTAATTGGAAAATATAAGTTTGGTCTATCGTCCTTACTTTTGGTTGCTAAGGGTTGAGTTACAAAGCCACCCCTTTTGTTAAAATTAGAATCATGATTTTTATACTTTTCAATCTCCTCTTCAGAAAGAGGTGCTTCAACACTTTTGATCGGATATTTACTGTAACATAAAATGTATTCATGGATATTTGCAAAACCTTTTGTTAAAGCACCCGATCCATATTTATTTTTCCAAATAATTTGCTCAACAAAATTCTCCTCCCCAAATATCTCATTCATTATCATTCGAAGATTATGTACCTCGTTATCGTCAATGGAGACAAATATTACTCCGTCTTCACGCAATAAATTACGCGCGGTATAAAGTCTTGGATACATCATCGAAAGCCAGTTGCTGTGGTAATGCCCGCTTTCTTTACTGTTCTTTCTAAAGAATCCTTCTTTTAATAAAAACCCTTCTTCATCCTTATCGCCAATACGCTTTAGATATTCATCTTTAGTCTCGGAAAATTTATCGGGATAAATAAAACTGTCGCTGCCGGTATTATAAGGCGGGTCTATATAAATCATCTTTATCTTGCCGAAATAAGACTTCTGCAAAATCTTCAGTACCTCAAGATTTTCTCCCTCTATAAAAAGATTTTCAGTCTTATCAAAATTTACGGATTCATCTTTTACAGGTCTTAACGTACCCGAAGTTCTCTGCTGCAAAACTCTAAATGCATCCGACTTACCCGCCCAGTTAAGATTGTATCTTTCATTCTCAAAATTTATATCTTCACCAAGCGCAGCCTTTAACTTTTCCCAGTCTATTTTATCTTCGGTAAAAGCCTCGGGTATTATATCTTTAAGCTTAGTAATTTTATCGGAAAGGATTTCTAATGATTTGCCGTCCATTTAATCTCTTAATTCTTTCATTAAAGACTATAGTTATTAAAAGAAACTAAAAACACTATAGAAAATAAGAATATAATATTATTTAAGAAAGTTTTAAGCGGAATAAAATCCCTGGAAAGTTTATAATCAATATAGCCCGGTTTAGTTGAATATTCACCAACAGTTCTGAAAATGGAAAAATTATGTGGGCACGTGTAAAGGATAAAATATATAAAGTGCATTTCTAAAAATATTTAACGCAAAGACGCAAAGAACACAAGGAATGCAAAAAATATGCAACGTCCTGGAGATTATTGAAATTTTTAGAAATGTACTATATTTATATAAGAAGAAATTAGGTGCTACATTTTCTTTTATTTAAGGAGAGCCATTATGAAAAATACATCCAGGATTCTACCTATATTGTTCACTATCTTTTCCTTATCATTTTCCAATCTCTATGCTCAATGGATTCAGACAAGCGGACCTAAAGGCGCCTATGTTTCCAGTATTGCCTTTAGCGGAACAAATATTTTTGCGGGAACCTTTGGCGGTGGCATTTACTCATCCGCCGACAACAGCGCAAGCTGGACACAATCAAACAATGGTTTATCTAATTATGAAGTCCTCTGCCTTCTTGCTAACGGAAATGATATTTATGCAGGTGGGAATGGCGGGATTTTAAAATCAACCGATAACGGTTCAAGCTGGGCTTCCGTAAATACCGGTTTAACTGATTACACAGTCCGCGCTTTAGCTGTAGCCGGCACGCATCTATACGCAGGATGTAACTATGGTAAAATATTTACTTCAACAAACAATGGATCAACATGGACTCAAGTAGGAACAAATGTGTCAGGATCAAGTGTTTTTTCAATTGCTATCAACGATACGACTATTTTTGCCGGGACACTGGGCGGCGGGATTTTCCGATCTACTATTAACGTTCCAAGCTGGGTTCCCGTCGATACAGGATTAAATAGTTATAATGTTACTTCGTTATGTGCCGCAAATGGATATGTCTATGCCGGAACTTCCGGCGGTGTCTTTGTTTCGACGGACAACGGGGGGACATGGAATAGCAGGAATAACGGTTTAATGAACGGCGTCAATTTATTTGCGTCTAATGGATCGAATGTCTTTGCTGGAACAAACGGAGGCGGAATTTTTGTAACTACGGATGGCGGCTTGAATTGGTCTCCTATGAACACCGGATTGACGAATCTTTATGTGTATTCAATAGCATTCAACAGTTCGGAGATTTTGGCTGGAACAAATAGCGGTGTATTCGTTTCAACAAATAACGGATCAAGTTGGATATTAGCTAACAGCGGACTTGGGTATAATCTTTCTGCCCAATCACTTTGTGTGAAGGGAAGCAATGTTTTTGCCGGGACAGGTGCATGCGGAATGTTCAGGACATCGGATAATGGAGATCAGTGGTCTCAAATGAATTCCGGATTATGGAGTTTTTGGGTTAGCGCACTTGCTGAGGATGGAACTAATATTTATGCGGGTACCGGTTCTAGCGGAGGAATTTTTATCTCAAGCGATGACGGTGCAAACTGGCAGTTTTCTAGATTTACAAACCAGTTGGTTTCTACGTGGGCTATTGCAGTAAACCATACAAATGCCTCGGGGGCGAATATATTCAGCGGGTGCGATGCAGGTGTTTTTTTATCAACGGATTATGGTAGCACCTGGACTCAGGTTAATAATGGCTTAACGGATACTGTAGTCAGCTCTTTAGCAGTAATTCCTAATGCGGTAGATACAAATATTTTTGCGGGAACTTCAAGTAAAGGCGTCTTTCGATCTACCGATAACGGAAAAAATTGGACTGCTGCGAACACAGGATTAACAAGTGCAGGTATTTTTACTCTTGCCGTTTCAGGAACTAACCTTTTTGCGGGAACAATGAACGGTGTTTTCCGATCTACCGATAATGGGACAAGCTGGACAGCAGTTGATTCCGGTTTGACAAACAACGTGGTAACTTCTTTTGCAGTGTACGGTTCGGAATTATTTGCAGGGACATTCAGCGGCGGTATTTTCTTATCTACTAACAACGGTACAAGTTGGTCTAATGTCGATTCAGGATTTACAAATACTCCGGTACAATCATTTGCTATTTCCGGATCATATCTGTTTGCAGGTACTGTTGGTAGTGGAGTTTGGAAGCGACCTTTGACGGAGATGGTAACCGGTATTGAGGAGAAAAAGAATAATTTACCGGTAAGTTTTTCGTTATACCAAAACTACCCAAACCCTTTCAATCCGACAACAACAATAAAATATGGAATCCCTAAGTCCGGATATGTAACGATAAGGGTATATGATGAGCTGGGAAGAGAAGTAGCAACTTTGGTCAATGAAGAAAAACCGGGCGGGAATTACTCTGTTAGTTTTAATGGGGCAAATTTTACAAGCGGGGTATATTACTACCGTCTGCAAGTTGGGAGTTTTGCTCAGACTAAAAAACTAATACTTCTAAAATAATTTTTAAATGATGTTCAAATATTATATTGATTAATATACTTTATGATAAAATAAGCGAGAAAATGGATTCTTACTCCACATTTTCATGGTGACAAGTTTCTTGGGAATGTTCGATTGGAGTATTTTTTATACTAAAATGCAGTTATGTGAAACTTCTGTAAATCCTTGCATCGTTAATTCTTAAAATATATATTATACTAATGAGAATTTTTCTTATCACCAATAAAAATGAGAGTAGTTTATGGAATTTTATTTTGTAATTCTTTTTATACATATAACAAGCGCCTTGGTATTGTTTATGGCAATGGCTATTGAATGGGTAGGAATTTCAAAACTTCAACTCGCAGTCAAAAGAGAACAAATCGATGAATGGGTAAAATTTATTTTACCGCTTAAATATATCTTTATGAGTGTCGGTACTTTTCTGCTTTTTACAGGCGCTTATATGGTTTCTGCTAAGTGGAACTGGAGTGCCTGGATAATAGTCGCAATGCTGATGTGGGTTTTCCTGTTCTTACATATCATTCTTGTTACAGGAAAAAGAATTGAAAAGTTAAGCAAGTTAATAAATTCTAATAGTCAAATGTCAGATACTGAATTGCATGGATATATAGGTACTTTAAGCCTGATGAATTTATTACAATCTGAAATTGCAGTCGGTTTAGGACAAATTTTTATAATGACCATTAAACCGGATTTGGTTGGTTCTGTTTGTGTAATAATTGTTGCAATTATATTGGGAATAGCTCCTCTTTTGTTGAAGCAAAAAGATTAAAGAATTAGTCAACGGAGAAAATGAATCTGGATTTCATGAACATACATTCCATTAAAATTGTTCCGTCTAATGCTTCAGTTAATTTCTTGCTGATAGTTATTTACAATGTAAAGTGTGGAAATATAATACACTTCTTATTTCTCACCCTAAAGATGTAGTTCCCTTTTAATCCCTTTGCTCTATTGAAATGACACACCCGGATTGATAACTTGTTTAAGTATAAAAATGTTTTTACAAAGGTCCGTAAATATTAGAAAAGGATTATAAAATGAAGCTTCGAGGTTTTAGTTTAGAAAAATCTTTAGTATTGTCTCTCATGATGATTTTTAGTGTTGTAATTTACAACGGGTGTTCCTCAAAAGACAATCCGGCTCAACCGACAACAACTAGCGGGATGATGAAAGTTCAGATGATTGACAGCCCCGCAGATTATTCGGAAGTGAATATTGTAATTGATAGTGTTCAAGCACATATATCAACCAGCGACAGCACGACCGGGTGGGTTACTCTAAACAATCAGCCGGCAACTTACGATTTATTAAAGCTGGTAAACGGCGCTAATGCCGTCATAGGCGAAGATACTTTACAAGCAGGTTATTATACTCAGATTAGATTATTTATAGGCAGTGGAAGTAATATTGTTATTAATGGACAGACAATTGGTCTTACAACACCAAGCGGAAGTCAGAGCGGAATTAAGCTAAATATAAATGCAACTGTGCAGCCCGGGATTACCTATTTGTTGACTCTGGATTTCGATGCAAATCGTTCAATTGTTCAAACAGGTTTATTATTAAATGCTAAATATATCCTGAAACCTGTAATTAGAGCTGTTGCAACTGGAACCACAGGAATAATTGCCGGAGTAGTGTCGCCAATTTCAGTGTCATCCAATGTTTGGGCAATTTCGGAAGGGGACAGCGTTTCGACATCAACAGATGCCATAGGAGGATTTAAACTTCAATATCTATCTCCAAATAACTATTCAGTATATATTGCGCCTAACGATACTTCTTATAATGATACAACGGTAGTTAATGTTAATGTAACTGCTTCGAATACAACTAATATCGGGACTGTAGTGCTTACTAAAAAGTAGTCTTAGCGGAAAATATTAATAAGCCGGTCAATGTTAACCGGCTTATTGATATCATTATTGAAATAAGAAAAAATAATTTTTATAAAACCTCTTTTATGAAAACTTATTTAGTCTTTATTACTTGCCATTTCACATTCTTATTTTTCTTGATTTTGATTCTGAGAAATGCTTACTTATTACATAAGTACTTAAAAATTTTATTTTCTTAAGAGTTATAAATATTATTTCACTTAAGGTTAAATAAATGAGCATGTTTTCTTGTGCGGCTTTAGAGCTAACAAGAAGATTAGTAATTTTGGTAAGTGTACTCTTATTAGCTCTGGGCAGTAAGACTTACTCACAAGTAAGTGATGTATCTTTTGATCAAATATTTCTTGAAGAAGGATTATCTCAAAGTATTGTTAAATGTATTCTTCAGGATCATCGTGGGTTTATGTGCTTTGGAACTGAGGACGGCTTAAATATATATGATGCATATTCATTTAAAGTTTTAAGAAAGTCTGAGAATCCGAATAGTTTAAGTTATAATGATATTACAGCTCTTTGTGAAGATAAGCTCGGCAGATTGTGGATTGGGACATTCAACTCAGGTGTAGACCTCTACATACCGTGGAAGAAAAAATTTATACGATTTAATTATAATGAGGATAACCTAAATAGCTTAAGCAACGATAATATAAATGCAGTAGTTGAAGATAAAGAAGGGAATATATGGGTCGGAACTGATAATGGACTGAATCAGATTGTAAAGACGGTATCGACCGATACTACTTTTATCATCAGTAGGGGTATAAAAGTAACTGATAAAAAATATGCACTGGAAAATGTTAAAGTCTTATCTCTCCTAATTGATAGTCATGGTGTCTTGTGGGTTGGAACAAATAATGGTCTATCAAAAATATTTAAAGAGTATGGGAAAACATTTAACACGATCATTGATTACGTGAAAGAACCCGCTGCTAAAAACTCATTAAGTGATAATAATATTAGATCTATTTTTGAGGATGCAAATGGAAATCTTTGGATCGGAACCGATTATGGATTAAATAAAATTTCTTCAACTGGTCGCAATAAAACATTCCCTAAGTTTAATCAATATCTTTATTCTTCTTCGAAGAAAAACTCAATTAGTCACAATGAAATCTATGCTATATCCGAAGATGCTTCTGGTATGATTTGGATTGGTACTAACGGCGGCGGAATAAATATTTATGATACAAAAAAAGATCAGTTTGCCTCTTATCAGCATGACCAATTGGATAGCAGATCTTTAAGCACAAATGAAATCAGATCCTTGTATATGGATCGCTCCGGCATTATGTGGATAGGAACTTATGGAAGCGGAATAAATAAAGTATCCAGAGGGGCAGGACAATTCTATCATTACAAACACAGACAAGGTGATCCAGCTTCTTTAAGCCACTCAATAATATGGTCGTTTTATGAAGATGGCGATAGTGTGCTCTGGATTGGTACTTATAATGGCTTAAATAAATTAGACCGGAAGACAAATACATACAAATATTACTTCCATATTCCGGGAAAAAATAGTCTAAGCAATAATGTGGTTCGGGTTATTACTCCGGTTAATGATGGTAAACTTTTAATCGGAACTAATGGCGGAGGTATGGATGAATTTGATCCTAAGACGGATTATTTTAGAAATTGGTCGAACGTTCCAGTTAATCCAAATAGTTTAGCCCACAATCAGATTAGATCAATTTATAGGGATAGGTATGGAATCGTTTGGATTGGTACTTATGGAAAAGGAATGGATAGGTTTGATCCTTCAACCGGAATATTTAAACACTTTATGAATACTCCCGATGATACTACAAGTCTTAGTCAAAATTATGTTAGGGCTATTATTGAGGATGATGCAGGATTTTTATGGATTGGCACTGAAGGCGGTGGACTGAACAAGTTTGATAAGAAGACAGAAAAGTTTATAAGATATAGAGCGCAAAACGGCAATCTAAATTCTTTATCTAGTGATTATATCTTTTCAATAAATTATGACAAATCAGGAATCTTATGGTTAGGAACTTACGGAGGTGGACTCAATAGATTCGATACAAAGACCGGCTTAGTCACCAAATATACTATGCTTGATGGATTACCAAGCAATTCTATCTACGGTATGCTTCAAGACCGGGGCGGTAACTTTTGGATTAGTACAAACAATGGCTTATCTAAATTTAATCCTAATGAGAAAAAATTTAAAAATTATAATGTAAAAGACGGACTACAGGATAACGAGTTTAATGGAGGATCTTATTATAAAACTAAAAGTGGTGAGATGCTCTTTGGTGGGATTAATGGATTCAACGCATTTTATCCTGAAAACATAAAAGATAATAAGTATATCCCGCCTGTTGTTATCACCTCATTCAAAAAGTTTAACAAGGAAGTTAATTTTTCAGAACCGTTAACTTCGATTAAGGAAATAGAACTACCATATTCTGATAATGTTTTTTCTTTTGAATTTTCCGCACTTGATTATTCTGCTCCTGAAAAAAACAAATATGCTTATAAAATGAAAGGTGTCGATAAAGATTGGGTGTTTGTGAACGCTGATCAAAGATTTGCTGCGTTTACAACTCTTTCACCCGGTGAGTATGTTTTTTATGTGAAAGGTTCAAACAGTGATGGACTGTGGAATGAAACAGGTGTAAAACTAGTTGTAAAAATAATTCCTCCTTTTTGGCAAAGACTGTGGTTTATCTTTCTTGTTGCTGTTCTTATTATCGGCATAGCCTATCTATTATATCTGAGAAGATTGAGAATAATAAGAATGAAAATAGAACTTCAAACTGCTCACGATGCTCAACTATCAATAATGCCGCTTTCAGATCCTGTAATTGATAATCTGGAAATATCCGGAACTTGCATTCCTGCAAATGAGGTTGGCGGGGATTTCTTTGATTATTTCTGGTTAGATAACGGTCCCAAAAAATTTGGAATTATGATTGGTGATGTATCCGGTAAAGCTATGAAAGCCGCAATAACAGCCATTATGACAAGCGGGATGATTATATCTGAAACAAGGTCAAACAGAAGTATCAGCAAAATTTTAGAAAATGTGAATGCTTCTTTAATTAATAAAATTGAAAAGAAAATGTTTGTTGCGATTTGCTTATGCGTAATAGATAATGAAAACAAACAGCTTTCTATTGCTAATGCGGGATTAAACAGACCAATTATTTTATCTGATGGAAAAATTGAATTTCTCCAACCGGAGGGACCAAGATTACCATTGGGTGTTAAAAGCGATATTCAATATGAGCAAACCGATTACAATCTAAAAAAAGACGATCTTATAATTCTGACCACAGATGGAATTAATGAAGCTCAAAATATTAATCGTGAATTATTTGGTGATGAAAGATTAAAACAATACATCCTGTCTCTTAACAATACCAAGTTATCAGTATTCGAAATAAAAAATTCGATCATAAAAGAAGTTCAAAAATTCATTAAAAAAGATAAGCCAAATGATGATATGACTGTTTTGGTAATAAGAATTAAATAGTTTAATAGAAAATCTTCATATCATTTGTTGGTTCCGTTATGGAGTTTTAGTCGACTTTAGTACTGCATTAATTGCTTTTTCAATTAACTTATCCATTATTTTATATCCGGCTAATGTAGGATGCACTCCATCATTTGTAAACCTTCTATCCAAGCCTTTCCTTTCATCAACCATTTTTGAATAATAGTCTACATATACAATGTTATTTTTCTGACAGTATGACTTAATCATATTGTTCAGTTTTACAATTTTATCAGCGGGTTGCAATCCTGGATGCCAGGGGAAGTCGTATGCGGGAAGAACTGATGAAATAATCACTTTGATTTTGTATGCTTCGGCTAATTGAACCATTGAAATAATATTTCCTAAAACATCTTCCAGTGAAATAGGACCTGTATTTTCTGCTATATCATTCGTTCCGGCTAAGATAACTACAAGGGCAGGTCTTAAATTAATTACATCCTGCCGAAAACGCAGGAGCATTTGAGGTGATGTTTGTCCGCTAATGCCTCTATCTATGTATGTTTTATTTGCAAAAAAAACAGTGTCTATTTTAGCCCAAAATTCTGTTATTGAGTTGCCCATAAAAACAATCCGGTTTTCTCCGGGTGCTTGACGGGTCAGGATTTTATCAGCTTCAGAATACTTTTTCAAATTAGCCCAATCCTCATTTGATTTGTCATTTTGACTGTAAGCCGTTAATTGAAAGTAAATTACAATTAAACAGATTAAAAGAAATATATTTTTCATCAATGTCCTCCTTATGAAATCAATTCCTTCCAGTACTTTGATTAAGTAATAGGACGGATTGTTTCATCAATTATAATATCCTTTGCCTTAAAGTTCAATTTATGAAGTATATAAAATAATATTATTAGTAATATTCCGTTTGTCTTAGGTTAAAGTTATTTTTTTAATTCAATTCTGTATAATCAGAAAAAGAGGCCGCATATTACTAATAGGATATTGAATTAATTGAGTCCGCTTTCGTCTTATGAAACTTATTGTCCAAAATATTACTTAAATAAGCTGATTATTAAATCATAGACTGTTATTCTATTTCTAATTTTCTGTCAATTTTTTCAATTCAATTGATTTTGTAAAAAATTCTTCTAAAGTCAGTTCTTTTAGATAAACCATTCCGTGTGCTGCTCTTACTCGTGGGATTTCATGTTTAATAAAAAAATCTCTTCCTAAACATAGCCTTATAGTTTGGTACTGTTCGGCTAGTATATTCTGAGAAAGGGCGGAGAATGGTCCATCAAGCTCATAGCTTGGAAAGCTTGCATTTTTTTGTGAACCATAGCTGTTCATGAACATACTTTCAATCAATGCAAAGCTATTTAGGCTTACCGGTATATATATGCTTGCTTCTGCCGGATGAAATCGATACCATACATTGCGATAACCCCAAATACGCAAGTTGGAAATGTCTGTCTCTTTTCCGTATAGCCTGAGTGCTTCCGATATGGTTTGAAGTACCTTATAATGAGTATCCGGACCGCTGCCTTCAGGATCAAGTGCCACCGTAATTATTGTAGGCTTAAATTTTCTAAAGAGATTTAGCACCGGTAAAACATCTCTGTCAATTTCCGGGTTTTCAGTAAATATTTCTCCTTGGTAAAAACCAAGTCTTAAATGAGATACTTCATCACTATGAAATCCTAAATGTGCCCAAAGTATTTCTTCCTCCCATTCCCTAAGCATTCCTTTGAACTTTTGAACTTCCGGTGAATCTTTTTTACCCGGATATTGTGTCTGAAAGTAGCCTATAAGTTCTTTTATTTTTTCATCTAAGAATTCTATATCGCTATTACCATAGATCTCTATAAGATTTCTTAAGGTTCTTCTTGCCTGTGCTTCGTTCTTAATAACCAAACTTTTAGCGGCAATTCCGTCAAGATATAGATTAACATCACGATTTATTCCATCTTCAAATGAAGTTTCAAAGTATTTCGTGTTTAGTCTTTTCTTAAATTCTACTTTAGAAAAATGATGTCTCAGATTTTCTAAAATCTCCAGCATATAAGAATTTGTAACCGCAGTAAATCCGCTTGTCAAAACTGAAAAGTGATGTTTGTTTGTGAAAGTACGAACAAGATGAACAATGTACGGCAAATAACCTAGCATTATATCGTCATGATGAGGACCTGTATGCAAAATTCTTTGATTTTCTACCGACGCAATTCCGTGATAAAATCTATTATAGACAGAATCATATACTTTCTGATTGATAGCTTCAGGAGTTTGTCCTGTTTTCTTTAAAATATATTTACAAAATTCGTCATCATTATAATCATCAACATTTAGCTTCAAGACTTCTTTTTGCTTTTCAACAGCAAGATTAATAATTGCACGCTCAATTGAGAATTCAGATATAGGATCCTCATTCTTCATGTCTCTCAATCTTCTTTCTTTCAATCTCAATGCGGCTCCGTCCGTAAGATAGAGTCTAGCCTTAGGCAGATTTTGAAGAACTGAAGCAGGATATTTGTTGCTAAGGGGACTTTCGATTGAGTCACGCACTATATTTGCCTTTGCCTCACCTGAAGCAATTATTAATGCTACAGCATCTTTGTTATATGTAATAGTATTTAGCCCAATAGTAATAACAAGTCTATTCCTGGCTATTTCTATTCCGCCTAGATCAGTTGAAGCGGCTGCCTGAGTTTCGTAATTAGTTTCCATTAAACGGGTGGTCGAAAAGTGATCACTGCCCTGTATATTAAATCCAATATGTCCGTCGGGCCCTATGCCTCCTAGGAAAAATCCTATACCTCCAAGCTTACGAATCTTTCTTTCATATTCCGTACAGAAGTCGTCAACCATTTCAATTGTCTGCTTTTGGAGCTGTTCATGCTTAGTTTTCGCATATCTATAACGTAAAGAAAGGTCAACACATTTATCCGGAAATATTTGATCAACCGGTATCCCTTTAGCAGTCGGAATTTCATTCACATTTATCAGAAGCGCTTTAGCAGGATCCATTTCAAAGTTGCTGAAATAAAATCTTTGTATATAATAATAAAAGCTATTATGTTGAAAAGAATCTATCGGATAAAATTCATCTATCTGAACAAAATTCAGACTTCGCATATCAGGTTTTGAAGAAGTTTCTATCCCAAGATTTTCCAATATCTCTCTTACTTCTTTGTTTTGCCAATTCCTTAGATAATAAGTAACCCATTTTATAAAGTGTTCCGGTGTTTTACCCGTAGGCAAAGAGACAACACCGCCCGGGTTTTCTAGTATCCATTCTATAAATCTTAATGCAGTTAATTTCCCTAGTTCAGGGAAGTTCTTTATTTGTATTATTCCTACCTTTTCAGTCGGAGAATAAAGCAATTCTCTACCCGAATTCTGTAAGTATATCTTTTCTACATTTGATAGAGCTGACATTTTATTGGTTATCATTTTTATTCCTAATATTGTTATACATACTATGAATGGTTGAGATAGTACACATGGTAAATTCTTCCGATTAATATCTATTACCTTGGCTAAAACCTAATCATTTTTTTAACAGATATTTTTTATAACTAAATATAAATAATTATTTAATATATTTAAATAATAGTGTATAATAAATAAAAATATTAATATAAGCCGGCATATATTAATTAATATAGATGGTAGAAGACTAATTATTGATAAATATGAGTGTTAAAATTTAATTTGAGCGGGGAAAATATCAAAATATAATAAATTTATAGGTGTAAAAATATTAATAAATAAAATAATTTAGTTATTATTTGCTTTTAAATAAAATAATTATAATATTCCATACGAAAGATTTGGCTAATAAAAAAAGTGCATGAGTAAAATAAATTTAAATTGATTTGAAAAAGAGTACCAGATGGAAAATAAAAATTTACATTACGCTCTATTAACAAAAATCGAAAAAAACCTTTCTCAAAGAATAATATTCAAAATATTATTCACTTCAGCAATCATCCTGTCAATTCAAACAGTTGTATTAAGCGCTTCAATATATAACGGTAATAATAAAGAACATGTAGCCGGAGATACACTGAGTAATATGAAAATTTTGGTTCCGGCATATTTTAATCCTTCAAGCTCGGATTATTGGAGCCGTTTAGATATTCAAGCTGCTAAAATGCCGAGCCGCCTTTATGCAATAGCTAACGTAAATTCTGGTCCCGGAACACAATATGACGCATCTTATAATACAGTTATTAATAATATGCATGCTAATAGCGGAAAAGTGATTGGTTATGTGCATACATCTTATGGCGCGAGATCTTTGACTTTAGTAAAAGCGGATATTGATGCTTGGTATTCTTTCTATCCTTCTTTAAATGGGATATTCATTGATGAACAGGATAATGTCGCAGGACAAGAGACTTACTATAGTCAAATTTACAGCTATATTAAACAAAAAGATTCGACTGCATTAGTAGTTACAAACCCCGGGACAAATACAATTGAAAGTTATTTGTACTACAACGGAAAAAGGATTTCAGACGTCATTTGTATTTTTGAATCAAATACCGGTTTTGATACATGGGCACCTGCGTCATGGTGCGGAAAGTATAGCAGCGATAATTTCTATGTTATTTCTTACAGCACTACATCCAGCCAATATGTAAATAGAGTAAATCGAGCCAACTCTTTAAATATAGGCTGGACATACTTTACAGATGCCGGGGGATCTAATCCATATAATACATTACCGCAATATTTCGAAGCTTTCTGTAACTACATTAATACCGGAACAATTGATACAAGTATTAGTCACAATAAAATTAATATTGACGGAAATTTTAATGATTGGCAGGGCATTAGT
>JAKBMG010000079.1:24034-46799 GCA_021831685.1 Bacteroidota bacterium
AATACTCCGGCTGATTCTTTGGATTCAACTTATTCTAATGCTCCTAATGCGAACTTTACAAATGCGTGGGCGACTAATGATTCAGCAAATTTGTATTTAAGTTATCAAGTTGCCGGAAGTATTTCTTCAGCCTACTATTATCATATATTTATTGATACTGACGGAGATCCAAGCGGTAAGACCGGTTACGTTTATAATGACAGTGCTTCAATCGGTGCAGAATTTATGGTGGAAAATAGTAGCTTGTGGTCATATACCGGAACAGGTGGTTCTAATTGGTCGTGGTCTTCTGCCTCCGGCTTGCAAAAGGCAGATAACGGAGGGAGATCAGAATTAAGCATCCCGCTAAAGACTCTATTTCCTAATGGAATAAAAAATATTGTAAAAATTATTTTTCAGACAAACATGGCCGCATCACCATATTCTCTGATGGATATTGCACCAAACAATTACAAGACTCAAAGCTATACTTACCAAATAAGTAGTGTAACTGATGTGAAACAAAATGAAAACAAAAATGTTTCTTATTATTTAGGGCAAAATTACCCTAATCCATTTAATCCAAGTACAATAATAACTTATGAAATTCCTAAAGCCGGGTTAGTCCAATTAAAAATTTATGATATGCTTGGAAGGGAAATTGAGACCTTGGTAAATAAAGGACAACCGGCAGGAAAATATAGCGTTCAGATGTCAGCTATCAGCGGAAAGCTATCTAGCGGAGTTTATCTATACAGGCTTCAGGCCGGCAGTTATTTTGAAACAAAAAAAATGATACTAATAAAATAAAAAGTTTTTGGATTAATTATCAACCTTACATATTAATTGATTAAGGAGAAAAGTATGCATAGAATTTTTTCAGTTTTAGGTTTTTTGTTTTTAATAATAATATTCCTCAATAAAAGTATACTTGCATCAAATTCAAATATTGAAGGATATGTAAAAGATGCGAAGACGGGAGAAGGTCTTTTTGGTGCTAACGTAATGCTTGTCGGTACAAGTATGGGGGCAGCAACTGATATAAACGGGAGATATGTAATTCCAAATGTGAAGCCGGGATCATACATATTACGCGCTACATATATCGGATACAAAACACAAAATGTACAAATATTGATTAAAGAAAATGAAAGTCTCAGGCAAAATTTTAAATTAGAACCGGTTGGTGTTGAGGGCAAGGCAGTAGTAATAACAGCTCAAGCAACCGGACAATCACAAGCAATTAACCAGCAACTATCTTCTGATCAAATTCTTAATGTTGTTTCAGCTGCAAAAATTCAGGAATTGCCTGACGCAAACGCGGCAGAGTCAGTCGGCAGATTACCGGGTATTTCGGTACTTAGAAACGGCGGGGAAGGTACTGAAGTGGTTATACGGGGTCTTCAGCCGAAGTATAATCAAATTACGATAGATGGTATTCAAATGTCTTCTTCAAACCCCGATGATAGAAGCACAGATTTAAGCATGATTTCTTCAAATATGCTTGAAGGGATTCAGGTTTCAAAAACAGTGACTCCCGATATGGACGCTAATGTAATCGGAGGAACAGTCAACTTTGAATTGAGGGAAGCAAGAGTAAACAAACCCGGCATTCCTAAATTTGGACTTCTTGTGCAGGGAGGCTACAACAACCTTTCAGATGCTTATAACAAGTTTAATAACTACAAATATGTGGGCAGTGCTGAAGACAGGTTCCTAAATGATCGTCTGGGCATTTTTGCACAAGTAGATATTGAAAGAAAAAATCTTACGTCAAATGAAATGGGCGCTGCCTATACTCATGCCGGCAATAGTATATCTCAATATTACACTACAGCGCTGAATCTATATGATATTCCCAGAGATATACAAAGAAATAACGGTGCATTGGTTATAGATTATAAGCTGCCCGAAGGGAAAATTAAACTTTCAAATTTCTTCAGCACAGGGAATTCAAATAACCAGAACAGGCAGGAAACATTTGACATTGCAAATAATCAGATATTCTATGCGCTATCAAACACCAATAGTTCATCGACAACCATTACAAATGGAATTGACTTTCAACAGCAGTTACCGATTTTTAAAATGGACGCGAAATTTTCACATGCTTATTCGGAGACAAAGGATCCGAATGACTGGTCAATAAACTTCGTTCAACCATCGGCAGGTCTTAGTCAATTTAACAACACACAAAGTGTTAATCCTTTAAATGTTCCAAAAGCAGCAATTACTAACTTTTCAAAAACTATCTTAAACACAGTTTATAACAATAGTAGTTTTTCACGAGAGCGTGCATTAACAGGATCATTAGATTTTAAAACAAATATTAATTTTTCAGATTTAATCAATGCTGTGGTTAAATTCGGAGGTATGTATAGGTATCAAACTAGATCATATAGCTATGATCAGTATGACGGAGGCGGTTTTCAATATGGCGGTGCATCTTATGCAAATGATTTAATTATTTCAAATTTTTCATTACCGCCAAGTGCAAAATATAACATCCCAATTACTGATTTTGTCGACCCTAATTATAACTATGGCAAATTTCTCAACGGCGATTACAACCTAGTTGAACCGCTAAATCTTGCACTGTTATCACAGATGGTCGATCTTCTAAAACGGAATGTTCAGAATATTGCAGCAAATAATGGTTCTCAGGCATTTAGTCACGATAATTTCCTATCCAATACTAGTAACTATTCAGGTGATGAATACCAATCGGCCTTTTATTTAATGTCAGTTATAAATATCGGACCAGAAATTACTTTCATACCCGGTATTCGTTATCAGAATCTTGAATCCATTTATACAGGAGTTCGCGGAATAGAAAGCAGAAATTCTTTTAATGCATACAACCACTATGATACTACTGTTACGCAAAATCACGGGTATTGGCTTCCGGATTTCTCATTGAGATATAAACCACTTTCGTGGTTTGATGTTCGTTTATCATATACGAACACGTTAGCATATCCTGATTTTAATGCAATCATTCCGCGAATTGATGTAGGAAATGGAACGATAGCATGGAATAATTATAAAATATTACCCTCACGATCTAGAAATTACGATGCTTATTTTTCGTTTTATGATAATACAATTGGATTGTTCACAGCCGGTGCTTTTTTAAAACAGATTGATAATCTAATTTATCCATGGACATTCTATGTATCGGGGGCAAGTGCACAGCAATATTTTCCTGCTAGTCTTATATCTTCAACTCCGTCAGGGACTTATAATGTAACTACTTTCGTCAATGATTCCTACATGATTAACAATTATGGGATGGAACTTGATTGGCAGACTCATTTCTGGTATCTGCCCGGACCCTTATCAGGATTAGTATTCAGCGCAAACTTCACACATATTTTTTCGAAAGCTCAGTATCCTTATGTAAAAATAATTTCAACCGGGCGTTCAATCAGTTACATAGATACATCCTTTACGGATCGGCTTTTAGATCAACCAGATAATATTGCCAACCTTTCTCTTGGATTTGATTATAAAGACTTTTCAATTCGTATTTCTATGCTTTATCAAGCCGATATTTTTACCGGAGCTAACTTCTGGCCGCAGTTAAGAACTAATACTTCCGCATACACACGTTGGGATCTGGCTTGCAAACAGGAGCTGCCATGGTTCAATATTCAAATCTATGGAGATTTAAACAACATTAATGGCGCAAATGATATAAGCGTAATTCAAGGAGGCGGAGTGCCCCAGTCAGTACAAAATTATGGTATGACCGGAGATTTGGGGCTTCGATGGGGACTTTAATAGAATAATTTTGAAAATTAATGTTATTAACTAAGCGACTAAAAGAGAAAGGAGGCTGTCAGATATTTTCCTAAATGGCTGATAGAAGCCAATTCAAATAATTCTATCAAATTTAGTATTGTTTTGAATTTTTAAATAAACTCTCAATAGAAGGAGACTTTTCATGAAATCAATATTAACTGCAGCTATAGTTATGGCGGTTATGGTTTTTGTTTTATCACCTAGCAAAATTTTAGCTGCTAACAGTGATACACTAGTAGTTTATGCAAACGGGGCGAGCATAGATCAGGTCATAAATAGTGATACAACTTCTTCTGGTACGCAAGCACATAGCGTTTATAAACTTGTTTCACTAGATACGACCTATTTATTCTTGGGACCAGTTTCAGTTAAAACAAGCATTACAGTAATTGGAGTATTAGGATCTAATGGCAGACCTCCATGTATACAGCCAGGTGTTCTTAGCGATGGATCTTTACCATACTATTTATTTGTAATGAACGGAAGTAATACAGTTGGAACATTCAAGAACCTTTACCTAACTGGTTTAGCTACGAATAATACAATTAACCAGCTTAATGTAAATGGAATAGGGGCGTTAATACAGATATCCGGTGATTATATAAAACTTTATGTTGATAACGTAATATTTGAAGATTGGCCGGAAAATGCAATTAGCTATAGTGGAAACTGGGACGATATGTTCATTACTAATTGCAAGTTCAGGAACATGGTATCAGCTACGCAATGGTATTCCGGCGAAGCTTTACGAAACCAAAATAATAGTGCTATCACGGATTCAATAGTAATGAGAGATAACACTATACTTGCAATTAATGCTTACGCTGCATGCCCAGTAACTTCTGTATATACTAAATATTTTGAATTTACTCATAACAGTGTTCTTTTAACTTTTCAAAATCCTTTCTGGATTTTTAACGTTACAAATGCAAAAGTAGACAATAATTTATTTTATGCTAATTGGGTAGGCGGTATTACCATTCCTGAATATACCGGCATGTGGGATCAATTATGGTCACTTGAAGTAGGTTCAATTATAGATTTAGATACTCTTGACGCTGCTAAAGATACCGTTTTTGACCCATCAGATGCAAGTAATTCAAACCTAAGATGGTTAGCAGAAGCAAAAAGAAACATTGAAGTCAAAAATAATGTTTATTATCAGCCAACCGCCGTTACAAATTTCTGGACTGCCTGGAATGACACAGCTCATACCGATTCACTTTATACTCCTACCTGGATGAATACAAGAACTACTGGAATGTTTAATGATAAAACGCATTGGCCAAATTTAGTGGAATCAGGCAATCAATTTGTTGATCCGGGATTTGGGCCTTCAATGGATAAAGTATTTCTAAATAACACCGGGAACGGTGTAGGTATATTTCAATATTGCGCAGACATTAGAACAAATTCAGCAACTACTGATATTTATGGATATCAACCTCAAAGTGTAACAGGTACTAACTGGATTCCAGCATGGCCGCTTCCCGAGACTGCCGACATGCAATATAGCAATGCTTCATTAAAGACTGCCGGCACTGACGGGAAACCTGTTGGTGATCCGGGATGGTTTACTGGTGGTTATACCGGTGTTCCAAAAACTCCGACCCAGGTACCGAATCAGTTCGCTCTATATGAAGCGTATCCTAATCCTTTTAATCCTGCAACAAACATTAAATTCAGTTTGTCCCAAGCAGGTAATGTTAGTTTGAAAATTTACAATTTAATGGGACAATTAGTCAAAACTTTAGTTAATAATTCGTATAAGAATAAAGGCGATTACAATTATCAGGTTAATATGGATAATCTGTCAAGCGGCGTTTATTTCTATACTCTTATTCAGGGTAATCAACAAATTACCAAGAAAATGATCCTCATGAAGTAATAGTTAGTTAGCCTCTAATCCAAACCGGGACTACTTGTAAAAGTAGCCCCGGATATTTTCACTTGATAGCCTAATGTAAGATGGTAAAACAAAAAAGAAAAAGAGACAATGAAAAAGTTTTTTAAGTTATTAATAATTATTTCTCTGTTTACATTATTATTTCCATTTGTAAAAATTTTTGCGGGCAGGCAAGAAAAAAAGTTTCCAATTAATATTGCAAACAAAGAGATCTTAATAAAAATTTATCAAAATACAGACTTTAAAGTATACTCTTTTCTTAATCACACAAAAAACACAAAGCTTCTTGCCAAAGGAAGTTGTTTATTTAAGGTCAACTTAAAAAATACCAATAATGTTCAAAAATTTAATATTAATAGCTCATCAATAAAAACACTTCATAATAATTCAGACTCTGAATACTTAAAAACAATATCTTTTACTGCTTTATCTCAGGATTCAAGCTTAAAGCAAAGTTTTATATTTATTATTCCTAAAAAATTAAGTAACACTATTATTTATAAAGCTTCTTTAAAAAACGAAAGTAATAAGCCAATTGAAATTAGTGATTATGATTCCTTTAACACTACTCTTGATGCTAAAAATTTTGGAGCGGACAGTTCATATAAATTTTGGAGTTTTCAAGGAGGAAGTTATCCGGAAAGATATGATTGGATATTTCCATTGACGCCCGGATATAATAGAGAAAATTATCAGGGGATGAATGCCCCGGATTATGGCGGGGGGATTCCGGTAGTCGATTTATGGACAAAAGAGCAGGGACTTGCATTTGCATCCATCGATATTAAGCCACAGCTTATATCATTACCCGTAAAAGTTCAAAACTCAGGTGCTGTTTCATTTGCTGTTAAAGATTCAAATCAATATATGATTCTGCCCGGTAAAAGTTTATCGGAAGTTCCATGTGCAATAATTACGCATCACGGTGATTATTTTAACGGCTTACATACTTATTCTAAAATAATGCAGCAAGAAGGTTTTTCCTTTCCGGATGCTCCTAAAGATGCCTTTCAGCCTGAGTGGTGCGCATGGGGTTATGAAAGAAATTTTAATAAAGAACAAATTCTCAAGAGCCTAGATGAAGTTAAAAAACTTGGATTTAAATGGGTCACAATAGACGATGGCTGGCAAAATGCAGACGGGGACTGGGAACCAAGTCCCGAAAAATTTCCCGGCGGAGAAAAAGACTTTATAACATTTATTGATTCCATTCATTCTCATGGCTTAAAAGTAAGACTCTGGTGGGTACCCTTTGCCGCGCAGGATTCATCATATAATGTTAAGCATTTTCCCGAAAGAATGAATGAGTACGGAATGAAAACTCAGAGTAGATTAGCTCTTGAACACCCGGATTGGTTTTTGCTTGATAAGAATGGACAAAGGGTACAAGTATCCTGGTGGAACTCTTATTTGCTTTGTCCTGCATTACCTCAGGTCAGAGAATATTATCAAGCGTTTCTTAAGAAAGCAATTACTAAATGGGGCATTGACGGATTTAAGATTGATGGACAAAATTTAAATGAAGCACAGCCATGCTATAATCCCGAGCATCATCATAAAAACCCCGATGAATCAACTCAAGGAGTTCCGGGATTTTTCAAAGACCTTTATAAAACAGCGATAGCTTTGGATCCTAATTTCGTAATCCAAGCATGCCCTTGCGGTACTAATTTTTCATTTTATAACCTTCCTTATGTAAATCAGACAGTCGCCTCGGATCCATTGAGCTCCTGGCAGGTAAGATTAAAAGGTAAGACATTCCGGGCATTATATGGAAACAGGGAATCTTATAGCGGCGACCATGTTGAGCTTACAAACCGCACTTGGGACGATAAGCTGCAGAAATTTATTCCTCACGGTAAAGAAGATTTCGCATCGACCTTAGCTGTTGGTGGTGTTCCTGCTTCAAAGTTTACAGTTGATGGTCTTGCTCAGGCTGATTCGACTTTAATTCTTGATCCGGCAAAAGAAAAATATTACCAAAGATGGATGCAAATTTATAACACTGAAAAAATGAGCGAAGGTAAATATTTAAATCTATATGATATAGCCTATGATAAACCGGAAACTCATTTGATTAAAAAAGGCAATTCATATTATTATTCGTTTTTTGCAAAAAATAATTATAACGGTAAAGTTCAATTAAGGGGCCTGGAGAAAGGTAATTATAAGATTTATAATCTGTACACAGGCAAAATTATTGCAAATATCAATACAAGCGCGCCTTATCTGCAAATAAATTTTGATAAATATTTGCTATTAAAAGCAGTAAAAGAAAACCGGTAAAACTTATGAAACTTCGCAATATAAATTTTCTGATAATCATTTTTATATTAATAGCTGAATATCCTGCTAACGCTCATGTTGATAAATGGCTGGAAATAATTAAACAAACAAAAGTTGCTGTTCAATACTTCTCTCCTGTAAAATCCGAATCATTTAAAATGATTCAAGAAAAAAGTACAAAAGAAAATGTAATAGGTCTTATAAAAGAATTCTCCGATGAGAATCTTAATGTTAAACTAGCATTTAAGAAATTTGATTCTCACATTGAATTGTTCGGTGAGGTATCAAGTTTGAAAAACGAAGATTTATGCTTTACTTTAAAAATTATTTCTCCATTGGGCAATATGAAGAAAAATGTTAGATGGAGTTATGATTTAGACAGTACGGTATCCGTTGGTGGTAACAATAAACTATATAGTAATTACATAGACGCAAATACGGTAGTTTCTCCCGACGGGGCATTTAACATAGATGGAAATCATAACGGAGGTTATGGAGATAAGGTAGGAGTCGGTAAAATGTCGTTCTATCCGCTGGCGGCAGTCTCATCGGATGGAACCGGATTTGGCTGGGGAGTCGATATGGGGATTCCGATAGTATTCAGGTTAGCTTACGAACCAATGAATGGAATGATTTCAGAATTTGATATGGCTATATCTAAAGACACAAAAAAATTTCCCAACAGAAGTTTCTTTAGACTTTTTCTCTTTGAATATAATTCCAAATGGAATATGCGTGCGGCACTAAAAAAATATTATGAAATTCAACCTGATTATTTTAAGAGACGTGTAACTAAAGAGGGAATATGGCTTCCTTTTGCGCCGCTGCATTTAATTAAAGGCTATCAGGACTTCGGATTTGCTTTTCACGAAACAAGCTGGGCATCAAAAGATCCCGGATTATTAAACGAACCGGCAATTGATGCAGATAGACAAGCTGGAATCTATAGCTTCCAGTATACTGAACCTTGGGATGTACAAATACCTATTAAAGATACTAATATTACATATAGTGATCTGGTTAGCGATACCGTTATACCGCAACGATATAAGGAAATGCTGCAGAATAGTGCAACATTAGATAAGAATAATCTTTGGCAGGCACGTAAACTTAAAACACCATGGTTCAAAACCGGCTGGGCGGTAAGCATAACCACAAATGCCGATCCGGAGATTACCGGCATTAACCAGTATAAATTTACAAGGAAAAATGAAATTGATCCGGCAATAAACTTGAATGTTGATGGAATATATTTCGATTCTATGGAGTGGAACTGGCACAATGACTTAAATTATAATCAAAAACAATTCGCATTTACTGACTATCCACTCACTTTTTCGGCTTCATTGGAAAAACCTATACCTGCAATCTGGAACTATGCCTCTGAATATGAGATGATGAACAAGGTTGCGAATGAAATGCATATGAAAGGTAAATTAACAATGGGGAATGGTTTTGGATGGATGCCATTTGCTCCCGGTATTTTGGATTTGTTCGGCTCGGAATTTAGCTGGTATTCGAAAGGTGAATCATATGAAAAAAATCTTGAATTTATTCGCGCAATATCTTATCAAAAACCTATTGTCTTTTTGCTCAACGAAGGGTTAGATGATAAAGTCTTTACTCAGCCTCCTTATGACGGATATAAAATATATTTTGAGAGAATGTTGTTCTATGGTTTTTATCCTTCCTTTTTTAGTACAAATTCTTCAAATAATATATATTGGGAAGATTCGATTAAATATAATCAGGGCAGACCTTTCTTCAAGAAATATATTCCTTTAATTAAAGAAATATCACAGGCCGGCTGGCAACCGGTTACTTATGCAAAAATTAAAAATACTAAATTAAAATTAGAGAGATTCGGTGCTAAAGGAAGTAATAATATTTATTTTACAATATATAATCCGGATACAATAGAAATTCGAACTGCAATTACTATTGACGCTAAAGACCTTGGGCTCAATAAAATCTTAAATGTTAAAGAATTAATTCAAGGAAAAGTACTTACTTATAAGAGAACATCAAGCAAAATTGAAATTACTATTTATGTTAAGCCCAAATCAACAAGTTTAATCAAGATAAATAAATCCTAAAAATTACTGTTAAAGAATAAATGCCGGAAAAAGTAAAGAAATTAGATAGAAGTTTGGGGCTGCTGCATGCTACCGCTTCAAATATGGCTACAATGGTCGGGATTGGACCATTTATTACTTTTCCTTTAATTATCTCTGCGATGGGAGGTCCCCAGGCAATGCTTGGCTGGGTCATAGGCGCTATCATTGCTATTTCAGACGGGCAAGTATGGGCTGAACTAAGTACGTCACTTCCGGGAGAAGGTGGTACATATATTTATTTAAGGGAAGCCTATAAAAAATACTTCGGTAAATTGATAGCTTTTATGTTTGTCTGGTCTTTTCTTCTTAGCGGACCATTTGAAATTGCCTCAGGTTTGGTTGGGATGATGCATTACGTAGCTTTTATTTTTCCTTGGCTGACGGAAACAAATATTAGGATATTATCATTTGCCGCTGGATTGATTACAATTATTCTTCATTATAATAAGATAAAATTTGTCGGAGTTCTAACGGTTATTTTATGGGTAATAATGTTATCAACTGTTGCTCTGACAATCTTGGTCGGGATCATTCATTTTAATTCTGCTAATGTTTTTGATATACCTAAAGGCTGGTTTTCATTTTCATGGGGATTTCTATTAGGGCTTGGGGGAGCTACCTTAATTGCTATGTATGATCTTTTAGGCTATAATAATATCTGCTACGTAGAAGAAGAAGTTAAAAACCCCGGATATGTTTTCCCTCGCGCTATTATTTGGTCTGTTATTGGAGTAGCCATTCTATATGCCGTAATGAACTTCCTAATTCTCGGTGTTACACATTGGCGGATTGTAATCGGGTCGACTCATATTGTCTCCGATATTTTCAATACTTATTACGGACATACAACAGCAGTAATAATAACAATACTGGTTGCGTTGACAGCTTATGGTTCAATTTACTCCCTGATGATGAGCTATTCAAGGATTCCCTTTGCAGCTGCAAGAGATGGATTCTTTTTTAGTTGGCTTAAGGAGATTCATCCTACAAAACATTTCCCACATTATTCATTATTGATTGTCGGCTCTGTTACTTGTATAGCTAGTCTTTTCAATTTAGATTTTATAATTGCCGCGACATTATCAAGCAGAATATTAATACAGTTTATAGGACAAATTATAGGGCTTACTATTTTAAGAAAGACTCAACCTGACTTAAAAAGACCTTATAAAATGTGGCTATACCCGCTTCCATCATTCATAGCTTTTATTGGCTTTGCTTTTATTTTCATTAGCTCCGGAATTGAAGCAATTACGTTGGGACTTATTTGGCTCGTAGTTGGAGTGGTGTTTTTTTTCTATTGGGCTAGACAAAATAATGAATGGCCTTTCAAACCTTTAGAGCAAATGGAAATAATATGAAGGATGTATCTGTGGAAATACGAGGTTGTAATTCTAAAGCAGAATTAATTGAGGTTGTTGATTTATGCGATGCTGCATTTCCCAAAACCCCGAGAGAATATTTTGAAAGACATGTACTGAAAGATAAAACATTAGATGAAAAAGATACTCGCGTTCTATTGATTGATGGGAAAATTGTTAGTTCTGTGCAAGTATTTCCGAGAACTATTTATGTGCAAAAAGAAAAGATAAAAATTGGAGGCATCGGAAATGTTGCTACATTGCCTACTGAAAGAGGAAAAGGTTATGCCGGATTATTAATCAAGGACTCACTTGATTATATTATTAAAAAAGGATATACCCTTTCTATGCTAACAACGAGTATAAATAATTACTACGAAAAATTCGGCTTTCAGACCATCTTGAGAACCATCGCTAATATTAATTGCAATGAAGGCAAAAATCATAAAGAGATTAGTCAGTTTGACAAGACAAATGATCTTAAAAATATTATAAATATTTATAACGGATTTAATTCCGGAAAAATTGGAACCATAGTAAGGGACGAAAAATATTGGTTATCTCAATTTGAGTTCAGCGGTGAAGACAAAGACTTGTTCCTGATATACGAATCGAAAGGTGAAGCAATGGGATTTATTCGCGCTCAAAGGAAAGATAATTACATAACAATCTTAGAATATGCTTTCAACGATAATAACACTTTAGTGTTTGCAAAATTAATAGAAGAACTTTCCTACATGACCGATATAAATGAGTTTAAGTTATTTCTTACTAAGGAAGAAGAAGAAAATATAAACAGGAGATTTTCATTTTCATTAAAGGATGAGAAAGATTTTATGATTTGCTTTCTAGACAATAGTCTAAGTATGAAAATTAAAAATGAACTATTGAAAGATAGAAATCTAAATTTTTGGCAGAGTGATTTCTTCTGAAATTAAAACCTAATATAAAACATATGCGGAAACAAAATGTTTAAGAAAACTATCATTATAATAACCTTAGCTATAACCTCGCTGCTAGCGCAGAATACAGCCTTTATTAAAAAAGACGGCAATCATATTAGCATAGGAAATAACTACATAGAAAGAGTAATCAATATTTCTCCCCGGAATGTTGGGACAATTCAAATAATAAATAAAATATCCGGAAAGATATATAACATCAAATCGGATGAATTCGTATTACGTGTAGTGTTTTCGGGTGTGGGACCGGCTTACGGAAAAGAACAAAATGGTGAGAACCCGGTTGACCTGACTGCTAAAGATTTCAAATTCACAGGTTACAAGGAAAATGAGCTGGAAGGCGGGGGAAGGCTGCTGACTTTAAGCTTTAATTTCGATTATGATGTGACGGCATTTCATCTAAATGTTAAATATGAAGTGTATCCCAATAATTTTTATATGAGGAAATGGATTGAAATTTCCGACTCATCATACGGTATTGATTTCTTAGATAAACTCGATGTTGAATCAATGTCTTTTGATAAGAAAGATTTTTCTCATGGTCAATTTGGTCAGCCCGTATTTAATGATGATATATTCATGGGCGTGGAATATCCAACAGTTGAAAATAAAATTATTGACAACAAAATGAGGATTGGATATATCGTAGGAAAAGAAATAAAAAAAGATATTTATAAAAGTCACACTTCTGTTTTAGGCGCTTCATCGTCTCCCGTTAAACTTGAGCAAACATTTATGGATTATGTCGATCAAATTAAAGTTAACGGCACACACCCATATTTGCTTTATAATTCATGGTACGATTTCAGAAATCCGGCTATTGTTAAAGATTCAGCAAGTATAATGAACGAGAAAAATGTTTTAGATAGGATTGAAACTTTTAAAAAGTTCATGTATGATAAATATAATATTGCTTTAAATGCTTTCGTATTAGATGATGGCTGGGATAATTATCAATCTATGTGGGGTATTGATTCAACTAGATTTCCACATGGATTTACACCTTTGGTAAATGCATTGAAAAGTATGCATACTTCTCTTGGTTTGTGGGCTTCGCCTTTCTGTGGATATTCAAATAGAGATATACGCGTAAATTGGGGCGCCGCTCATGGTTATGAAAAAGTTGGTGACTTCCTCTGTTTTGCTGGTACTAAATATGGTGCTGCTTATAAAAACGTTATGGACAAGTATACACAAGAATATAATGTTGGTTACTTCAAATGGGACGGCTTCCTGCTGTCATGCAATGAACCTGATCATGGTCATCTTCCGGGCATTTATTCTCGCGAGGCAAATGTTTCAACTTATATTAAAATTATTAATTCAGTAAGGAAAATAAATCCTAAAATTTATATAAATATTACGACTGGTACATGGCTTTCACCATGGTGGCTTAAATATGCCGATTGCATCTGGATGCAAGGAGCCGACTATGCCTATGCTGAAGATGTGCCGTCTATAAATGATAGAGATAAATCAATTACTTATAGAGACGCAGTACTCTGGGATGATCTTCAAAAACAACACCTATTATTCCCGATGTCAAGTTTGATGACACATGGCATTATTAAAGGCAGGTTAAATTTTCTTGGCGGTAAAAACGAGTCGCTTGATTCCTTTAGCAATGAAGTTATGATGTATTTCGGTAGAGGTGTTATGATGTGGGAATTGTACGTTTCACCGGATTTGCTTTCAAACAATGAATGGGATGCAATTGCTTCTTCCATAAAATGGGCAAAAGCTAATAAAGATGTTCTTGAAAAGACTAAAATGATATTAGGCGATCCTTTAAAACGGGAAACTTATGGATATATTCATTTTACTAAAGATAAGGGAATTCTTTTGCTAAGGAATCCGGATGTTGAAGCAAAACAAGCTAAAATTAAATTAATTCCGGATCTTGGAGATATTGATCCCCCGGTAAAATACTATGTGAAAATAATTTATCCCTATAATATGATACTTCCAAACACGGTTAAAATCAACCAGGAATTAAATATCCGCCTTGATGGTTATGAAGTACTAACGGCAGAACTTGTTCCGGCTAATAAAATAGATAAGAACTTGCCTGTAGGAATAAAATATTCAATTGGTAAAAATGGACTAATTGTATATGGTACTCCTAATCTAAAAGAAAATATTATGTCTACGGGATCTAAGAAGCTTAGCGATGTTAATTTCAAAGATGTTACTGATAAACTTGAGTTTCATGAAAATATTCCTATTGTGAATAGCAGTAAAGTCTTTGAATCTAATGCTGAAATAAATATTCCATCTAATTATGAACATGCAAAGTTTGGTTTCCTTCTTGAGCCGGATACAAATCTTCAAAATGATTTGAAACCGGAAATGAAAATTGAAGTAAACGGAGAATCTCAAAAATTACATGTTGAAGAAGAAAACGGGAAATGGTTTTGGGTCTTAGCCAATTTGAGTACTGGTAAAAACTTGGTCAATTATAAAATAAACTTTAAAGGTAATGTCAAAGGTAAAATCAGTTCATGGATTTTTGCCGATGAAAAACTATCGGGTAAAGAGATAAAAACCATTTCATTAAAAGATCAAGAAATATTGCCGGCAAAACCTTACCCGGCAGATATTCAAAAGGTTATAATATCTATTAAGAAAAATAAAATATAAATAGGAGCATGCATGTATTTTGACTGGAGAACCTGGGGTATATGGGCAATAGGATTTTCCATCCTGGTTGTATGGATTATAGTACCAATTAAAGAGTTTAAAAAGCTTCTTAAAAAACGCAAAGAAAAACATTTAAAAAATAACTAGAAATATAAACAACGGAGAAAAAAATTGAATTCTATTGACTACTTAATAGTTGTAGCCTTTTTAGGCATGATATTTTTTGTCGGATCAATATTCTATAAATGGATAGGGAATTCGGATGATTTTTATTTAGCCGGTAGAAACTTAACACCATTTATCCTTGCCGCGGTATTAGCAGCAACTAATATAAACCTTTATAGTTTTATCGGGCAATCCGGAATCGCATACAAATACGGAATACCTATTATTTGGCAGACATGGACTGGTAACATGGCTATGGTTTTTTCGGGATTATTTGTAATTCCAATTTTCAGAAGACTTAGGATCAGAACAATACCTGAATTCTTAGAAATGAGATATAGTAAAGGAGTTAGAACTCTTGTTGCAGTCATTTGGGTGTTTAGATTGGCATTCTGGCTTGGAGTAATTTTATATACGGCTGTTACCGCAGCACAAATAATTACCGGCTTACATTCTTTTACGGCATTAGTTCTAATTCTATCCGTAGTTGTAATAATTTATACAATGTTAGGCGGTATGTGGTCTGTAGCCTTTACGGACGTTATTCAATTTATTTTAATGCTGGGCGGTGCTTTGATTCTATTGCCGATTGCAATGAGTTATGTCGGATGGTGGCCGGGACTTGTTGCTAAATTGCCAAAAGACTCATTGACATTGGTTCAGCAAACGGGCAAATATAGTTGGAAATTTGTATTGGCAATTTTCTTGTTAGGAATTGAATGGGCATGCGTTGACCAGGGTCTGCTGCAGAGGGCTTTCGGTGCAGAAAACACTAGAACTGTCGCTAAGGGTTTAGTATTAGCCGCGATTATTACTACCCCGTTTGCGCTATTATGGAACCTGCCGGGTTTAGCTGCTAGAATAATTTTCCCCCATTTAGCTAATGCTGATACAGCCGTTCCTTTGTTGCTGGCTCATTTTATTCCAAACATAATTTTAGGAATTATAGTAGTAGGACTATTTTCTTCCCAATTATCTGCCACTTCCGGAAATCTAAACGGTATTGCGACAGTTTTTGCAAGTGATATTTATGAGAATGTTCTTAATCGAAAAGCTACGGATAAAGATGTCATCCTCGTAGCTCGAATAATAACGATATTAGCAGGGATTGCAATGATTGCATTTGCTTATGCAGTTCCGGTTTTAGGAGGTGCTGTAAATGCTTACCTCACTGTTATTGCTATAATGGATATGCCGCTTTTCATAATTGCCGTTGTATATGGTCTATTGTGGAAAAGAGCTAATTGGCAGGGCGCAATAGGAGGTTATTTTAGCGGCGCCATAGCCGGAATTATAGGGCAGTACTTTTTTAAATTCGACTTTAACTTAACCACTTTTATTTCCGCCGGCGCTGCTTTAGTGGTTACTCCTATCATCAGTTTACTTACAAAAAAATCTACTTCAGTTACAGTAGATAATATATGGAAAGCTAAGAAAACCAGCGAAGAAGAATCGAACAGCAATAATGTATATAACATTATACCTAAAACAATACCGGGAAAAATCAGCTTGTCCATTCTTGCTCTTGGATTAATCCTATTCCTGGTAGGCGTTATCTTAGGAAGTGAAGGCTTGGAATTAGCTTCAATTCTTAGTGTCTCTGGAATGATATTGTATTTTATTGGCGGACTATTAAAAGCTTACACTAATTAAACATTGAAAGAAAATATGAAAAACTATAGTGAATTAACTGTTTCAACACCGGGAAGAGTATGTTTGTTCGGTGAACATCAAGACTACTTAAATCTTCCGATAATTGCTTGTGCAATTTCTTTAAGAGTGTCAATTGAAGGAAACAAAAGAAATGATAATTTAATCAACATCAATTTACCCGATATTAATGATAAAGAAATTTTTTCTTTAGATTTTCCTATTAAATATGATAGAGAAAGAGACTACTTTAAGAGTACCTTAAATGTATTAAATCGCAATGGCTTCACTTTCTCAAATGGAATTGATTGTATCGTGAAAGGGAAAATTCCAATCAATGCCGGTACTTCAAGCTCATCGGCTTTGATAATTGCATGGGTCAATTTTTTAACTCAGATGAGCGATCAGTCAAGAAAATTAAGCGCCGAAGAGATTGCTTATTTTGCCTACGAGGCTGAAGTTCTTGAGTTCGCAGAACCGGGCGGTATGATGGATCAATATTCAACCGCTGTAGGAGGGATAATATTTTTAGAATCTTATCCAAAGATCAATGTAGAAAGAATAAATTCAAATCTTGGAGCATTTGTTCTAGGTGATTCTCAAGAACCGAAAGATACAAAGTTCATTCTGGCAAGAGTAAAAAATCAAATTCAAAATGTTTCAAAAGAACTTCAGAAAAAATATCCGGACTTTTCATTACAAAATATTGATGTAAATGAAATAGGCCGGTTTACTAAAGATCTTAACAAAGAACAAATTGAACTTCTGGAAGGAACAATAAAGAATAGAGATATAACAAGAAAAGCGAAAAAATTATTATTAAAATCCCCTATTGACCATAAAGAAATTGGTCTGATGTTAACGGAGCATCAAGCGATACTGAGGGACGTATTGAAAATCTCTACTCCCAAAATTGATAGAATGATTGATTCTGCACTTAAAGCCGGAGCCTATGGTGCGAAGATAAACGGCTCAGGAGGCGGGGGATGCATGTTTGCATATGCTCCTCAACATACGCATGAAGTAAATGATGCAATTGAAAAAGAAGGGGGCAAGGGATATATCATTCAGGTAGATAAAGGGACTCATAGTAGTGTTTTGGAGGCTGCTGAATAATGGAAGGAAAATTGATAATTCTAGCCGGAGGCATCTCATCACGAATGAAAAAGCCCGCTGAGTTAAAAGAGAATGTAGAAAACAGGTTAATTGAAGATGCAAATCTGAAAACGAAATCAATGATAGGAGTCGGGCAGGATTATAGACCATTCCTTGATTACCTCTTGTATAATGCGAGAGAATCCGGGTACAAAGAAATATTAATTGTCATCGGCGAAAAGGATGATAGTATAAAAAAATATTACGGAGAAAAAAATACGGGTAATGAATTTTATGGACTGAACATTTCTTATGCCGTTCAAAAAATTCCATACGGAAAAGAAAAACCTATCGGAACAGCAGATGCTTTGTTTCAAGGACTGCTTTCCAAAAGCTATTGGTCGGGTAAAAGATTTACTGTCTGTAATAGCGATAATCTGTACTCTCAGAATGCTTTGAAGTTAATGCTGAAAGAAGATTATAAAAATGCAATGATTGATTATGACCGGGATTCATTAGAGTTTGAATTAGAGCGTATTTCAAAATTTGCTATTACATTTAAAGATGAAGATAATTTCTTGGTTGATATTCTTGAAAAACCTACCGAAGAAGAAATTGAAAAAGCTAGAAGTAAAGATGGAATTATTGGCGTAAGTATGAATATATTTAGTCTTCAATATGATATGATTTTCCCCTTTTTAGAAAAGGTACCTTTTCATCCTGTTAGACAGGAAAAAGAACTTCCGACCGCGGTTAAAATGTTAGCAAATGAAATGCCTCAAAGTGTCTTTGCATATTCATTAGGGGAGCATGTTCCCGATTTAACTGTTAAAAATGATATATTAATTGTTAAAAAATATTTAGAGAATCATTTTTCCAATTTTAAGTTATAACATTATGAGTAAAGTCAGAAAAAAAAATGAAATAAGACGGAATTTAATATTACGAGCATTACTGGATTATGGTCAATTGTCCTTAACTGACTTGATGAAAAATACTGGTATTACTCTTCCGGTAGTCTCTAATATTATTTCTTCATTAGCAAAAGAAAATTTAATAATCGAGGTTAAAGATAAAGACAATACACAAGCCGGAAGACCTCCATATTTAGTTAAGCTTAACGGTAAAGCAGGCTTTATTTTGGGGATAGATATAGGCAGATTGTTTACAAATTTTATTGTACTTGATTTAGAGCATAACATCTTAGCTGATGTAAGAAAAATTTCTATACCCCTCAGTAATGATATAAGCCTTATTGATCAGTTAGATAAAGAAATAAAAAGCGTTATTTCTGAAGCGAAAATTAGCTGGAATAAATTGTTAGGGATTGGGATTTCAATACCCGGTATGGTTAAGGGAAGAAAAGGATTAAGTGAGACTTATTTGAACTTCGGAGAAAGGTCTGCGAAAGAAATATTAGAAGAAAAATTCAAAAAACCGGTTCATATTGAACATGATTTACAAGCAATGGCGCTTGGCGAATTATGGTTCGGTGAAGCTAAAAATGAAAAGAATGTCCTTTGCGTTAATGTTGGCTGGGGATTGGGTCTAGGAATTATTCTGGATGGAAAAGTATATTATGGCGAAGATGGATACGCTGGGGAATTCGGTCACATTCAAGTAATTCCGGATGGCGACCTTTGCTATTGCGGTAAAAAAGGCTGCCTTGAAACTGTATCTTCAAGCAGGGCTATTGCGCATATCGCTAAAGCTAGAATCTCTGAAGGCGCTACTACAATGTTATCAGGTGAAAATATAAACATAGAACAAATTGATTCAAAGATGGTATTTGAAGCAGCAAATCGCGGCGATCAATTTTCTATAGAAATAATAGAAGAAGCAGGAAGATACCTTGGTTCCGGAATAGCCGTTCTTATAAACTTGTTTAACCCGTCATTAATTATATTGGGCGGCGGTGTATCTAATGCAGCTCCTTATCTTCTGGATTCTATTAAAAGTAATGCCATGAAACATTCCTTGGTTCAATTAAATAAAAAGGTAAGATTCGTTACATCAAAACTAGGCAATAAAGCCGGGGCTTTAGGTGTCGCAATTTATTTAGCAAGGGATTTATTTGAAGTCGATCACTTAAATCCGATTGCGTATGTATAATTATAAGAATTTAATAAATGGAAAATATTAAAGTAGTAATAACAGGTGGAGCAGGATTTATTGGCTCCCATTTAGTTGAGTACTGGGAAAGCAGAAATGCAGAGGTTCATGTTATTGATAATTTAAGAAGCGGAAATATTAAAAACATAGAACCATTTAAAAATGTTACCTTTCATAAAGTTAGTATTACCGATAGGGAAGCCGTTTTTGATATATTGGAAAATGCTTCTTATGTTCATCATCTTGCTGCAATGATATCAGTTCCTGAATCAATACAAAAACCCATAGAATGCGTTAGTATTAATATCAACGGTCTGTTGAACGTCCTGGATGCTGCCGCTAAGCATAAAGTGAAAAAGATTGTTCATAGCAGTAGCGCCGCTATTTACGGAGAAAATCCTGAATCTCCTAAAGAAATATCAATGCTGCCAAAACCTAAATCTCCTTATGGAATTACTAAATTGGATGGTGAATATTACCTGCAGGTATATCAGGAGAATTACGCCTTAAAAGGGACAGCATTACGTTATTTTAATGTGTTTGGACCAAGACAAGACCCTAAAAGTCAATATGCCGCAGCAATACCGATATTTATTAGCAAAGCTATAAAAAATGAGCCTATAGTTATATACGGCGACGGTGAACAAACAAGAGACTTTGTTTATGTTAAAGATGTTGTGCAGGCAAATATCTTAGCAGCTACAAATGAAAATATTACAGGCGTTTTTAATGTCGGTAGGGGTGACGCGATATCTATAAATGAAATTGCAAAATTAATAATCAAAGAAACGAACAGTAATAGCAAAATTATCTATGAGGAAACTAGAGCAGGAGATATTAAGCATAGCTTATCATCAATAAATCTTACTACTTTAAATCTTGGCTATAAGCCAAAATATTCTTTATCGGATGGACTGAAAGAAACGATTAAATATTTCGTAAATATTTTTAACTAATATAAATTAAATTGAATTGAATCTACTTCTTGAGCAAATATAAATTTTCTGAAATAAAATTTGGTAATCATAAAACTATTATTCTTTCTAATGAAAGCGATGGTTCAAGTTTTCAAATAGCCTTACGGGGGGCTACTCCATTAAAATTTAATATACCATTAAATGGAAAGATTTTTAATATCCTGGATAGTTTTTTATTACCGTCCGAACTAAAAGAGGGTGAAGGCTCAAGGTGTTGGATTATGGCGCCTTTTACTAATAGAATCCCTGATGATATTTATGAATTTAATGGAAACAAATATCTCATGGAACCCAATTCTTTAAATGGGAAAGTTATTCATGGTTTTTCTTACATGATACCATTCGAAATAAACAACCTTGAAATTAATAATCAATTTATTGAAGTCACTTTATCAACTACATTGATACGTCCGGGAATATTTAACGGATATCCGTTCGCATTGGATCTATTTATCAAATACAGACTGCATGATTGTGAATTAGATGTACATATTATTGCTGATAATGTAGGAGATATTCCTTTACCTTATTCGACCGGATGGCATCCGTATTTCAAAACAACAGATAATGGTATTGAACACTTAATACTATCAGTAGACTCTGAATCTGTTATTTTATTAGACCAAAACTATATACCATTGCCGGGTAGTTTAGCTTATGGAAGTATTAATGATTTTCCTCAATTGGATTTTAGGAATATTGTACCTCCGCAATATAGAGTTATTAATGGTAGAAAAATTGATCATTGCTTTGATAAGATTGCCAAAGACAAAAATGGTTTTGCGACGGCTTCTATCTATGATCCAGATAACGGATTGAAAATATCTTTGACTCAAAAGGGAGGGGTTACTTTAATCTTTACCGGAGACTTATTGACAGTGCGCCCAAGAAAATCAATCGCTATTGAACCGCTGCAAGTTATAACTAATGCTTTTAATAGAAGCGAATTAAGAGAAGCAATTACAGTTTTACCCGGTCAAAAATCTACTTTTGAATTTGGAGTTAAATATTTCTCAAGTTAGATAAGTCCTAATTTCAGATACAGTCGCTATCAGATTATCCCTGGACTAAAAATCCCAATTATTAACTTTACTCAGATTTTCAAATTGAATTATAATGCTTAAGCTGGAAAGTTACTTTTGAAGGAATAAATTTATTATAACAAAAAAAATCTAAAAAATTATCCGGCTTGATAAAAAATTTAAGTACTTGGACTTCTTAAAGGTGATCTTGGGTTAAGAATATTTATTTTATCTTTTGTAAAATATTCTGCCCGTTATCAATAATCCTGTAAAAACGAAAATAGCAAAAACCAGGCTGCTGAATGCTATTTGCATACCGCCTGACAGGATATGACCGCTTGTACAGCCGTCTGCCAACCGCGCTCCAAAGATTAAAATAAAATCTCCGGCGAGTGACCACAATTTTTAGCTTTTTGTATAGCTTCTCATATCCTTCCTTGAATGCCTTTTGCGCTTGTGCATCATATTTTGACGGTATCAATGTCGTCTGCTTATATACAAATCCCTCTTTGTGAAGTATGCTTACCATCCCGCTCATACTATAGCTCTTTTGAAATTTCTGCCTCACATATTCTATGGCTTGTTTTGTAATGCACCCGTAAAAGCAAGAGAAGATTTAAGTAAAAAGGGTAGAGAAAAATTAAGCAACATGTTTATAATTATTTAGTTTTTCAAAATCAACCGGACTT
>JAKBMG010000195.1 GCA_021831685.1 Bacteroidota bacterium
AGTTTACTATCTTTCGACATTAAAACATTTGCATTAAAGCCGACTCCCAGTCCGACTACGCGGCATTTACTTCTACCATAACCAAGCTCTATTGTAATGGTATTATCGGCCGAGCCTGGTTGAATGACTACTGGAATTTTTAATTTTCTTTCGCCAAGAGAAATTTCTATTACATCTTTTTCTTCAACATTCATTTGCTTTGCGGTCGCAACGGAAACAGATGCATAATTATCCCAGGTAACTTTTGTAACGGGATGAGGTAATTCTTGAAGCCATCCGTTGTTAGCATATTTTCCATCGCCAGTCGCATATCCTTCTTTAAGGGATACGACATATCCGGAGATATTTTTTGGTTTTTCTTTCAAAACTGCCAAGGCGGTTTTGTCAAAACTGTTGACAGAGTTAGGAGTGCTGCCGGAATTTACAATCCCTCTTTGAAGGGCGCCGAGCCAGAAACGATTAAAGTCCAACATTTCATTTAACGACGGATAAATGGCACTTTGCCAGTTATTCATCAAATAATCATGATAAATATTTTCTTTATAATCTCCGGTCACCCAGGCTAAAAGGACTTCCTCTTTTTGTCTTGTATAAAACAAAGGCGAAATTACAGGCTGCTGCAAAGAATAATAACCCACCCTAGTTTGAGCATCGCCCCATGATTCGAATGGATGGCTTATTGGTAATACATAGTTTGCTAATTCCGAAGATTCATTCTCGCTTTCAGTTAAAGAAATTACCAGTGGAACTTTTTTGACAGCATCAACAAATCCTAAATCGGACGAAAGATGATAAATGGGATTAGAATCAAAATTAATTATAGCGCCGATTTTACCTTCATTCATGGATTGAACTAAACTTTCCCATTCTTCAATTTTAGTTAAAGAAGAATCCGGAAGTTCTGTTGTATCTGGATTATAAAGCTTTGAATTTCCAAGAGCATCATTAAGAAGATTAACGGCTACATGAACATTTTCAGGAAGAGTTCTGCCGGCATGAATAATTGCAGACCCTCTATTTTTTAATAAGTCCTTTACTAACAATTCTAGCACATTACCATAAAGAGAATTTTTTTGAGCAAAATCATAAAGATTAAATTGACTTAGAATATCTGGATCGACAGAAATACTGCCAACACCCTGTTTAGAAATTTCATTGAGCAGAGACATGACAAATTCAAATTGCAAATCGGGGCGAAGGCGCATTCTATAGTCGGCGTTCATGCCGGTTAGCGATAGATTACCTTCGATAGAATATAGTCTATTAAAATTATCGATGTCGCTTGTATTTCTATTATCTGCAAACATTCTTGAAGTTTCCACTCTATTTCCATCGGTGCCGAGGAAATCGGATTCTAATGCAAGAATAATTTTTGCTTTATCCCATTTTATTGAAGGGAATAAACCTGAGCCGTAACATTTTTTCCATGCTGAGTTTTTAATTTCTTCATTAAACAACTCATACGAATATAGCTTTGCACCGGGATATTTCTGTTGGAAATCTTGAATAACTTTTAATGTTGTAGGAGATATAATTTTATGAGATATAATAGAAATTTCTTTTCCGTCGGCTTTTGCCAATGCACTTGAAATTTCTTGGTCAATATGCTGCCAAGTTGATTTCATAAAATTGCCCGAGCTGGTTTTTCTTAAAGGCTGCTGTAATCGTTCAGGGTCGTACAAACTTAAAATTGCAGACTGTGCTTTTGCAGAAGTTTTTCCTTTACTGACCGGATGATCGGGATTACCGTCAACTTTTATTGGTCTCCCCTCACGAGTCTTAATCAAAATTCCATAATCCTGCCCATTATCAATAAAAGTAGAAGCATAATAATTTGGTTTGCCTAGAGTAATCTCCTCAGGTTTAGTATTGTACGGAATAATTTTACCATTTCCGTTATAATCGGCACATCCGGCGGCGGCGAGCGCTGCAGAGGCGCTTACCAAAGCAAGGAATTTCCTTCTTGAAACCCCGGGCAATTTAGCGACATCAAATTCGTCTTCTACTCCCTTTTGGAACTCAAGTTTCTTAGCTTCGGTAAAGGAGATATCTTTATATAACTCCTTAAAACTCTGCCAATAATTTGGATCAGATTCTTTTGATTGCCCGTTATTATTTTGTTTATCAAAATTTTCAGCCATTATTATCACCTAATTTATTCCGGCTAACTGCAAGCGGATTTATTCTAACTTTTATTTTCTGAGAATTTCCTTTGAAATTGTAGTTACTCTTAAAGAGCAAGTTCAACGGGAAAATACGAAGTAAGAATAACCCGGCTAATCCAGCGCCTAAGGAAATAAAAAAATCTTTCCGTTCAAATTTTTTGTCAAACAATTTTTGAATATTCATTAAAACTCCTTCACCAACTAACGATGGCAAGCATAACAGTTTTCAGGTCCATTTTTAATATTTTTAAGATAAGGCAATTTTTCTTGGGCGTGCCTATGACAGTTCAAACATGCAGACATAGCAAACGAATGAACTTGGACAATCCTGTCCATTTGTGCGACATCGCCGTGGCAGCTTTCACATTTGATACCCATATTAACGTGTACGCTATGATTGAAATAAACAAAATCGGGAACCTTATGAACTCTTACCCAAGGTATTGGTTTTTCTTCTGTATAATATGCAGTTAATTTTTTTATTTCAGGAGAATCTTTTTTGGCAATGCTATGGCAGTTCATGCACGTGTGAGGGGGGGGTACCATTGCATACCGTGATAATTCTACACCCGTATGGCAATACTGGCAATCAATTTTCATTTCGCCGGCATGAAGCTTATGAGAAAAATTTATCGGCTGAAGAGGGCTATATCCTACATTGTCTCTCTCTGCACGCGTTGCAAAATAAGTAACAGTAAAAGATGCAATTATAATAAAAAGAGTAATAGGTAGACGAACGCGAAGAATATAATCAAGTAAAGATTTTTTCATCTTAAGCTTTCACCATTTTCATAAATATAAAAGGATATAAAATTAATTTTAGAAACCTTAGTTTAGGAATAAGAAATAAAATTTCCTCCAAACTAATTATTTTAATTAATTATTTAAGTGCGGGGAATATTTTCCGCAAAAATTTTATATAGAAAAATTATTGTAACGATTAAAAAAAAATGTTGTGGCAAACTTAGAAAATTAATGCTATAAAACAAATATTAAGTTTTGTTTAACTTTAGTTTTTTTGAACTTAAAAAGTCTACTCCCTAATACATTTTTTTTGTGAGGAAAATTTATTTAAATAATAACTTATCCTAAGTGATATGTATCATTATAAAGAGCAATCTCGCTTTAAAAATGGAAAGTTGTCGAATAAAATAATTCAGACGTAAGAAGGATAAATAAAAGAATTTTTAGGAAGTTATTTATTTGCGTTTAAAGATTTTTTGATAAAACTAACTGGGTGCATTATTTCAACATCGACGTGAAATTTTTTTGCTCCATATTTAAGCTGCGAAATACAGCCCGGATTTGCGGCTAAGACAATTTTCGAATCAGTTTTCATTATATTATTCATTTTCCTTTCAAGAAGCTTCATCGAGTCGTCATAATGAGTGATGTTATAAATACCAGCGCTACCGCAGCACCAGGTAGATTCTTCAAGTTCATTGAAAGATAATTCAGGGATGGATTGTAAAACTTTTCTTGGTTCCGAAAATATTTTTTGAGTATGGACATGGTGGCAAGCATCGTGATAAGTAACCGAATCATTCATGGTATTTAATTTCTTCTCAATATCAACATCGGCTAAAAATTCCATAATATCTTTTACCTTAGAAGAAAATATTTTTGCTTTCCCGGAATATTCGGGATCATCTTTGAGAATATGCCCGTACTCTTTCATGAAAGCGCTACAGCCTGATGAATTTGTAATTAGGAAATCGTAGTCAGATTGTCCGAAGGCATCAATATTTTTTTTCGCCAGCGACTTAGCAGTTTCAAAGTCGCCGTTATGTTCGTTTAGAGAGCCGCAACATACCTGATTCTTCGGGATAAAGATATCGCAATTTAATGCTTTTAGAACATCAATCGTATCATTATTAATTTCATCAAACATTACATTCATTAAACATCCGGTCAAGAATGCAGTCTTATATTTTGTGGGTACAGCAGATGGAATTTTTTCTTCAAGATGATTATCGCTAAATTTTGACGACACAGAAGGAGACAGCTTATCAATTTCAGCTAGTTTGGGTGCCATCATTTTAAAGATACCTGACTTGTGTAAAAATTTTTGCAACCCCGATCTTTGATAAAACCTTAGCAATCGTGCAGTCGATTTTAACAAAGATTTGTTCGGAATTATAATTTTTAAAGCAATGTATTTTAGAAATCTACTTACTAATTTTCCATAACCTGATTCTTCAATAACGACTCTAGCAGCTTCAACTATTGAACCATATTTAACCCCAGCAGGGCAAGCAGTTTCGCATGCCTGGCAATCCAGACAGAAATTCATTTCTTCGGCAAAGATTTTCGATATTTTCATTTCGCCGCGTGCAACCGACTTTATCATTTTAAGTCTTCCGCGAGGAGAAGAACGTTCAAGTTTAGTTAATTCATACGTCGGGCATGTAGCCAAGCACATTCCGCAATGGATGCATTGAGATAAGACATCATCGTCCGGTAAAACAGAAAGCAGCAGATTATTAGAATTTAGTTTTGTCATTAATAAAGAGGCTCTTAGGAAACATAATCTTTTATTTGATCCCTACTTGAAGGCAGAGACCCCTCACACCTTGGGCTTATCGAAAATATTTTCCCCGGATTTAAAATATTATTTTCATCAATGGACAGTTTAATTTTCTTCATCATATCAACCGCAGGAATTCCGACAGCAAGTTCTAAAAATTCTTTTTTTGACAATCCTGTTCCGTGTTCTCCTGTAATAGTACCGCCCAATTTAATTGCCTCATTAAAAATAAAATCAAATGCCTTAAGTGCACGATTTATTTCGGCGTTATCTCTTTCGTCGGTTAAGCAAGTCGGATGAAGATTTCCGTCGCCGGCATGTCCAAAATTTCCGAAAGTAACATCAAATTTCCGGGATGCCTGCATAACTTTTTCAATCATTACCGGTAATTCACTTCTCGGAACGGTAGCGTCTTCTAAAATTGTCGTGGGGCGTTTTCTTGCCAACGCACTAAAGGCACTTCTTCTTGCTGATTTAAGCTTAGAGGCTTCACCTTCCGATTCGGCTGAATGCACAAATGAAGCTCCGTCCCTTTTCAAAATTTTTTTAATGGCTTCGGCATCTTCATCAACTGCACTTCCTCTACCATCAACCTCTATTAATAGAATTGCATCGGCGTTTCTTGGTAAACCGATGTTTGTAAAATCTTCCACACAATTAATTGTAGTATTATCTAAAAATTCAAGCATGCTTGGTGTAATATGAGCAGAAATAATATCGGCAACTGCTTTCGCGCTGTCTGAAAGCTTATCAAAATATGCAATAAGGGTGATGAACTTAGAAGGTACCGGAATAAGTTTAAGTAAAATTTTTGTTATCACTCCCAGAGTGCCTTCGCTTCCTACTATAAAATCACGAAGGTTATAGCCTGCTGTATCTTTATAATTTTTGCCGCCGGTTTTCAATAATTCGCCATTAGGCAAAATCATTTCTGTACCGAGCACATAATTTTTTGTAACCCCATATTTTAATCCGCGCAAACCACCTGCATTATTAGCAACATTACCACCGATAGTACAGACATTCAGACTTCCAGGATCAGGAGGATAGAAAAGACCAAGTTTTTCAACTTCTTTTTGAAGTTGCCCGGTAATAACTCCAGGTTGAACAGTAGCTGTTAAATTCCTGTCGTCTATTTCTAAAATTTTATTCCAGCGTGTCATAACGACAACCAAAGAATTTTCAACGGGTATAGAACCGCCGCTTAGTCCGGTACCCGAGCCGCGCGGAACAATGTTAAATAATTCTTCGTTGGCTAATTTTAGAATTTTTGAAATTTGTTCTCCATCATCAGGAAAGACAACCGCCTCGGGCATTTGATTATAAAGGGCGGTTGCGTCATAAGAATAGCAAAGCTTATCTTCAACAGAATCCAAGAAATTTTTTGCTCCAACAATACTTTTTATTTTTTCTTTTACATGATTATTCAAGCAAGGCATCCCATATTAGTTATTTATGTACAAAATTTTATCATATAATTTTTTGTTTGATAGAATTTTCAGTGCCGTTTGAAATTGAACATCATCAGAAAGCATTTCTCTTACTGCTCCGTTATTGCCGATGTATCTCGAAGCTAATTCAATTCTAAGCTCTTCAATAATTTCTTTTTTGTAGATATTCAAATCGCTGTCTCCTAATTTTTCAAACTGAAGCTTAACCTTCTCAAGATTTTCATATATACCATTATCTTCTTTCTTAGTTTTTATTTCTGCAAGCAATTGATCTACCTGTCCTTCGGAAGGAGATTTAAACTTATATTTTTGCTCTTCCAAATATTTCTTAAAGGCATCAAAAATTTGATCGTCATTTAATGATTTAAAATCAACCTTCCTATTTGAGTAATAATAATGATCAGCAAACTGGAAGAATAATCCTTTTGCCAGAAGGTCTTTCGTAATATTTCCGGCTATTTCAAAGGGAACGGTAGAATCGGGTGTAATACCGCCGGCTGAATAAACTAATCGTTTATGATCGGTATAAAAGGTAGATTTAAATATTGTATCAATTTCTGAAACAGCTTTGTTGTGATTTGCATAATCAATTTTCTGAATACATCTACCGCTCGGGGTGTAATATCGTGCAGTTGTAATTTTTAAGGATGTTTTATCATCAAGCGGAGTAATGGTTTGGACTAAACCTTTGCCAAAAGATTTTGTACCGAGTATTATTCCTCTATCGTGGTCTTGAATTGCTCCTGCGACAATTTCAGATGCTGAAGCAGAGCCGCCATCGATTAAAACAACTAAATTTGCGCTACCTAATAACGGTTTGTGAATCGAATAATAACTTTTCTTACTTGCTTCATCTCTTCCTTTTGTAGAAACTATCAAATCATTCTTGGGTAAAAACATTTCACACATATCTACAGCGACATCCAAAAGCCCACCGGGGTTACCCCTTAAATCTAACACAACCGATTTAATTTCTTTCTTAGCACTTAATTCCTTTAAAGCAGTCAAGACTTCATCGCTTGCAGATTTGCTAAAGTTAGTAATTCTCAGATAAACATTATTACTATTTTCCGGGTAGAAGCCGGCATAGGCTAGACTTTTTACCAAGACTTCTTCACGAACAAGATTAAAGCTTAACGTATCTTTGTCATCATCTCTCAACACTTTTAGGTTAATAATTGTACCCGGTTCACCTTTAACTAGAGAAGAAATTTCGTTTACATTTTCGGGAGTAATTTTTCGTCCTGCAACTTCTATCAAATCGTCACCAACTCTAATCCCCTGTTTCTGAGCCGAATAACCTTCAAGAACATCAACGACAGTAACCCTATCGCCTCTTACTCCGATTGAAATTCCGACACCGCCGTATTTTCCGTTTGTTATAAGATCAAAATCTTGCTTATTACTTCCGTCAATAAATATAGTGTAAGGATCAAGTACGTTTAGCATTCCTTTGATGCCGGCGCGCATAAATTCTTCCGGATTTATTTTATCAACGTAGTTAAAGGTAACTTCCTTATATACTCTACCGAAAAGGTCAATGTTTTTTGCAATCTGAAAATAGACATCGTCTTTCCCGTCAAAAAATCCTGCGAAAATAAAAATGATAAAAGATGCTAATAATAATTTCTTAATTTTTGAAAAAATCATAAAGACTCCTGCTTCCCGTATAATTCGATTTCATCGATGATTTGGCGGTGAATTTCATTTACTTTTAATGTTCCGTTTAAAACTCTAAATCTTTTTTCTCTTTCGGCAAGATAAAGATAACCTGCACGTACCCTTTGATAAAAATTATTTTTGGAAATTTCAATTCGATCCAATTTTGATTTACCTTTTTTTTGCTTTCGTCTCTCGGCTTCTTCAACAGGGATATCGATAAAAAAAGTTAAATCCGGAATTGTATCACCAATTGCAAGCCGGTTAATATTGTTAACAGCTTCAATAGGAATCCCTCTTCCGAATCCTTGATATGCCGTAGTAGAATCATGAAAGCGGTCTGAAATTACATAAATTCCATGTTCGAGATAAGGACGAATTTTTTGCCTAACAAGTTGTGCGCGTGAAGCGGAGAAAAGGAAAATCTCAGTTTCAATGGTCATCTTGTTGTGCGCTTTATTAAGTAAAATTGACCGGACTAATTCCGAAATTTTAGTACCTCCGGGTTCACGAATTATTTTAACTTGTTCATTTTTTTTATCTAAATATTTCCTGAGCAATTTTACTTGCGTAGACTTTCCGCAGAAATCTATGCCTTCAAATGAAATAAACATTGTACCTTAAAATATTGATAAGTGAATTTAATTAAATTTTTTTATAATGTAACGAAGTCTTTCCGGATTAGTAAAAATTAAAGAAGTATTATCAGGTATAATCACCTGCGGAACGACGCTACCCAAAGAATCGGTTACGACATCCCGGTAATTAACATAAGCATTTAGTTGAGTTGAATCGACTCTGCCTAAAACATCAACTCCTCCGCGTATACTGATTTTTATACGATTGGGGAAAAAGATAACATCTCTATCTTTTGGTGCATCAATTACTTTAACCGCAACATTATCAAAATTTTTTTCAACAATCTTTTGGACATCAAGAGAAACGCTCACGCTATTATCATGGTATCTCATACCAGGAATTCTTTCTAACAAAATCTTTTCAGAAGTTTTTGTTTGAAGATTTTCTAAAGATAATAATTTAGTTTTTATCGAGTCTAAATTTTTCAAATAACTAAAGGGACCATAGACGAGAGTAGAATCAGGCGAGACAATAACTTTTGAAGCTAAACCATAACCTTGTTGAAAGCTTAAATTTAAGTCGGGGATTATTTTAAGCTTTTTCGCAAAAGCCTTTTCAATAAAAAAGGAAAGAGTATCTGGAGTAAAATTAACCACTTCGACATCGGTAGAAAGCCATGGATTTTCGGAAATATAATTGTAAAGGTTTACATATCTTTTCCCTGTTTCATAGCCTACCGGTATAACGAAATTAGATTCTGCCGATAAATAAATAGATACTAACTTCCAACCTTTACCTTTTAACTTTACCGAAATTGTACGAGGTAATGCAGAACCTGTCGAAAAACCATAAGGAAAATCAATCAGTTTTACAGGCACTTCTAATGTGGCATAATAATCGTTAGACAAGGAAATGGAAACCCACAAAATGACCGAGAAAATAAATGCGACAATAATTACGTATATATTCTTTTTCATTACCCAAATATAAAAGAAATTTGAACTTATTTTTTTTCGTTTAAATAATCCTGCAAAATTATTGCCGCCGCGCTTTGATCAATCAGGGACTTATCTCTTCGTTTAGATTTCTTACTAACGTTGGCATTAATCATCTCCAGGGCAATAGATGAAGTATATCTTTCATCCCGTACAAGGACTTCAATCCTTAATTTTTTTTCAATTTCTGCTTTAAATTTAAAGACAGTTGCCGTTAATTCATACTCTTCGCCGTTTTCTTTCAGTGGCAAACCCAGAATTATCTTACTTACATTTTGTTCTTCAACTATAGAAGTAATTTCTTGCCAAAAATTTTTATCGTTCAAAAGAGTTTTGAAAGGATAGGCAAA
>JAKBMG010000037.1 GCA_021831685.1 Bacteroidota bacterium
AACAAAAAATACTAAATATCCATTTTTAAAGGGAAACAGATATCCGTGTTTATTATCTTAACCTTGTACCATTAGGGCGGAGGGGGGAAAGGAGTGACGAGTAACAAGGGGGGCGTGGCCGGGAGGGGTGGGCTTGTGTAGGGGATTTCTCACCGGCTAAAGCCGGATTCGAAATGACAGTTTTATTGACAGGTGGGGATGTAGGGTTAGAATTTGATGGCTGGGTATTGGATGGGTTTTTTATTTCGCTTTCGGAATAGGATATTATTAATTGCTGATTCGGATAGGAAATATTCTTTTGATAATTGATATACTGCATCGCCTAGGTGTAATTTGTTTCGTAATGATCGGTAATTGCTCTTTATTATGAAATTACGAAGCGCGATTTCATCTATCAATCCGTAGGATTTGATTTGCTGAAAGCACGGAGTTTCTAAGAGTTCATCAACATTAAAAATATATGGATTACCGCTTTCGCGGGAATGACGATGCTTGAGTGTGGATTTATTTGAATTGGATTTATTCACGGAGCCAAATTCCACGTTTGTTTTTCATTGCTGTGCGGCGAAGGTTATAAAATAATTCGTAATATCTTTTACCTTTCGGATAGTAGCTTATTCTCGCTAAACCTGCTTTGAGTAGTTCGGCTTGTATGAAGAGGGAGTCCTGTCCTTTTTTGTTAGTCAGCCAAACATAGGCTAGCAGCCTTCCGAATATATCATAGGTCTTTGCGTCAAACGTAAGTTTGACTTGTTTTCCTTCGATTAGGGATTTTGTAAATGTCGCTGCGGAATCTGCGTAAGGTTGGGCGGGTTTTCCAAGTCTTGCAATTTCCGGTGTGTTTATTCCAAGTATTCTAACGTGCTGGGAGTCCGCAAGGACAAATGTGTCGCCGTCTATTACTCGTGCGACTTTGGAATTAATTGTATAGCCATAGGGTAAATTTTTGGGAAGTGTTTGGCAATGGCCAAGGTTTATGATTAAAAGTATGAGTGCGATTACGACTATGAGGTTTGAATTTTTCATGGTATTTCTTTTTTGGGAGAAATTTATTTATGGGTTTTGATTAGTGCAACAATCAATGTTTGTGTTTTGTTTGCAGATGTTTTCTTTGTAGTGGTCTTAGTGACAAGTGACTAGTAACGAGTGACGAGCGGGAAATAAGATTGAATACTTTCATTTGAATTTGAGTTTAAGCAGCTTGCTGCGGAATGAGTTTTCGAATGGAGCGGAAATTAATTTTGGAGGGCAAAAGGTAATTTGGAGTGCTAAGGTTAAGAAAAGCGCTGCAATATATTTTACGGAGCTTATAAATATAATTATGGATTAAATTGATAAGTATAGGTATAGCCATTCAACCAGCCCCATATGGTACCTATTAAGGAACCTAAGGGAGGAACTGTAATAATAGAGTAATAAAAATCATTAGTTTGAATATGATAATCTTTAACGTTTTTCTTAATGATGAGGCTTATAAGGTATGTTGTTGCTATGCCAGACACTGCACCAATTAGAAATCCTGATGGAATACCAAGCCAATGATTTTTATAATTCACTTCTTTTATTACATCTAATAATGCAGCTTTGGTTCGAGTTAATATTTTCTTTGTTACTGAATATTCCAGTGTATCATTTGCTATACTAATATCTCCCGCTCTTATTTGTTCACCGTTTGTTAGGAGAAGGTTTGCAGATTTATAATCGCTGGTGATGTAGTCTATATTTTTAATTTTTGAGATGGCAATACTTCCGAACTTTTTATCCTTACGAAAGCCAAGTATCGCGTATTATTATAGCTCCATTGCCTATTGTTAATGAGCTATCATTTACAAACTGAACTTCAACATTTTTATCTTTTGCAAAATTGTTAAAGTCATCATAGAATTTTTCTTTAGAAGAAAAATCTTTAATTGTATAAGTTGAAGAGCAGCCTAAAATAACTAAAGAAATAAATACTACTATTAAATAATAAGTTGATTTCATAACAAACATTCTTAAATTAATAAGCGACTTATTGAACGCTGCCCGTTTTAAGCAATATTCAGCATTTACGGGTTAAATTGATACGTATAATTAAAGCCCACAAACCATCCGAAAGCGCTTCCTAAAATTAAACCTGAGAATGTACCAATCGGAACAGAAGCAAAATTAGCCGGAGTACCACCCTGTAGTTCACCTGCAAGAGGAGTACTTGGACTGATAGTGGCTACTCCTATTACAAACCCAAGCAAAGTCCCTGCTATGGATCCGGGAATTACCCCAAGCCATCTATTTTTATAACTAATTTTCTGAATATTATTTATTGATGTAACTTTATTTTGCGTAATTACTTCATTAGTAAACGCAAATTCTATTGAATCCTTTCCCATTTTAATTTCTTTTGCTCTATAACTTTCGCCATTCTTTAATAAAATTGATGCGGATTTATAATCGTTACTTGTATAATTTAATTCTTTTATATCCGACACAGTAATCCTTTTATTTCCGGAATTAATTTCTATCCCAAGATAATAAAGTGTATCATTTACTATTTCGGCTCCATTATCAACATAAAAGGAACTGTCGTTTGTAAAAGTAACTTTAACATTTTTATTTCTTGCAAAATTGTTAAAATCTCTATAGAATTTATCTCTTGAGGAGAAATCAGTTACCTTATATGTTGTTGAACAACCTGTTATGAATAACAATATTCCTACTAAAATTAAATAAATATTTTTCATAATTTATTTAGCCTAATATCTTACATATTGAACAACCCCAGTATAATACATGTTATATATATACCAGACGCCTTCATTTGGCCAAACGCAATCAGTACAATTATCCTGGGAACACTTCCATTCAGTAAAAACTTGCTTTTCTAAGTTAAGCACAAAACCATTCGTCCAGGCACTATAAGCGAAGTTAGAAACTGCAGTTTAATTACCGGTTTGATACGAATATAGCCAGATATTATTTATTCCTAATCCGTTTGCATTACCAAATAAAGTAGACCAATCTGTAGTATACCCTAAACACCCAGCACCACTACCATTGTTAATCACAACATGCATCCAGTTTGAAATATCGTGTGATCCATATGCATTATTGAATGCGTCCCAATAACCGGTAACATTAGAACAACAATCAGAAGTATATTGATCACATTGAACATATATATTACTATTAACGGAAAACAAATAGTCAAAACCTGCTAAATAATTTCTAGTATTACATAAAGTGTTAAAAGGAAGAGTCCAACTTGTTATAAATAATTTAGCAGAAGGATTAGTAGAACTAATTAAATTTGCTAGATATGGAATAACAGTAGTAATACTATCACCAAACCTAGTTTTTTCAAAAGGTTCATCAATATAATAATAACCTGGTTCTTCATTTGAAGGTATACCGGTAATAATACTACTTGCAGCAGCGGAATTTGAATCCCCCAAATCAACCATCAAATTATTACTGCTAAACTTAGCATTAATCGCAGCATGAATAGCATTGTTAACAGAACCACTTGATCCATTAGGGATAAATAACTGATTAAATCCATAGTTTAAACATTGAGATGGTGTTAAATAATCACACACAATCCCTAAATATTTACCGGGAGTAGTTTGATACTGATTTGGTTCCACCTCCCAATTATAAAAAGTTCTGTCAGCACAATTTTGAAGATTGGGTGTTACACCTGAAGTTATTGTTTTGATAGTGTGGGTCGTAAGAAAATTATCGATTTGAGCCAACTGATATGCTGAATAGTTTTTACTTACAACAAGTCTTTTGCCACTTTTGGGGAAATAAACGACAGTATCTAGTGAATGGTTTATTGAAGAACTTGTAAGTTCAGCAGTCTTTGTCAAAGCCGTACCATTATTTACATTTGGCGTGGTGATACCGCTTTCCTGGCTACAACTAACTAAAAGAATTGAAAAAGAAATAATAATAAAAGAAACAACGAAGGAATGATAATAATTTTTCATGCTTCCACCTTAAATAGTTATTGGTTTGCTATAATATACGTTATAAGAAATAAGTCTACTTCCCTTTTTAATGAAAAGAATAATGGATAAGGCAATTTTATTTATTTGAATTGTCTTTGAAATTCCTTCAAGGGAAATTACATCTCTGAAAAGCTTGGTAGTTGTTAATGGCGTGAACATTGCTGTTGTTCCCCGAGTAATTTAATCTTGCATTTATTTTTCGTATTCATCTTAAGCCAAATACGTTATCCCGATAAATTCTTGGACTAAGATAAATAATTTGGTTTTAACGTGCAAAAAAATTAAAATGTTTTACCAGATAATCGGTGGCTAATGTCCACCCAATCAATAAGTTTTTTTATTGCAAATTTTCAAATGCATACTTATATTATGAAAAATATAAGATAATATTATTTAACTATATTAAAAAATTATTAAAGGAGTACAATCTTTAAAAAACTAAACTGATTGTAAGATTCTTCATTCTCACCAAAGAGGTTAAAAATGTTTGCGGGTATAATTAAAAGTGTAATTAAACGGAGGACATGGGATGCAGTATATATTAAAAAAATTCCTCTGATGATTATTTTCATTGGCATTTCAAATGTTTCCATTTTGAAAGCTCAAGACTCCGCCTCTGTTGCTTATCAACCTATAGCCGGATTCTCTATTAATAGCGGGTTGCGATACCTTGTCGTAAAAGATGAATACATCTCAATGGAAAAATATTCCGGTTCATCTGCTTTTTTTGCTTTGGATTGGACGAAATACCACGAGACTTATTATTTTGATTTTAACTTTGATTTTATCAGTGCCGCCAAAATTAATAACTATAATGTATCAGCCAACGTAACCGAGCTTGATTTAAGTCTTTCATATTTATATCCTATCAGCACACTTAATATTCTTAACAGAAAAGTTCAATTCTATCTTGGCCCTATGCCTGAACTGTTCTATCATTACAGATATGAAAATATTGCAATGTTTCCTTCCTCAAAGACCCTTTTGATATCTGCCGGAATTCGGATTGATATGTTTTACCCTATAGATAGACGCTGGAATATAGAAAGTCATATGCAGTCCACAATCATATCCTTAAACCAGGGAGAGTTAAGCGACCCAGGCACCGGCGGAGCTTCTTCTCAATCAGAAATTATCACGCTGCTTTCCGGTTTAAGGTATTCTTTCTCGGCTGCAGTTAGATACTTAATAATAAAAGATATTTCAATCAAGGCTGGCTACCAATATAATCTTGTTAGATCAACTGCATGGGATTATTTTATTTCATCGAGCGATAACTTAACTGCATCATTAACATATTCGTTTTAAAAATGAAAATTAGAAATGCTTATCCTCTGTTGCTTGCTTTCTTCTTGTATAGCTGCAGTAACCTGCTTGTAAATGAGCCTTCGACTAATTTGAACATGGAAGACTTTGATTCCGCATGGAAGACTACCAAAAACGTGTATCCTTTTTTTAAATACAAAAATATTAACTGGGACAGTCTCTACACTATTTATAGACCTCAAGTAGCAGCCGCAAAGGGAGATGAAATTTATAATGTTTTTATCAAAATGTACGGAGAGCTTAAAGACGGGCACGTTGATGTCATATCGGCAAGTGGTATTTCAATGCCGACATACATACCGCCAAGAGAAATACGGGATGAAAAAACATTTGACCCGTTGGTTGTAAGAAAATACTTCGATAAAGAGCTCTTGATTACTCCTGATTATAATATTGAATATGGAGTCCTGAATAATAATATCGGCTATATCCGTATACCGACTTTAATGCCGGATTTGAAAAGTTCATTTTCTTCCGTGCTGGACTACCTGAAAAATACTAAAGCCCTTATTATAGATGTTAGAAATGGCGGCGGCGGTAGCGATAATAATTCAGATTATTTAGTCAGCCGGTTAATAACTTCAACTGTAGAAAATTTGCCTGTCCAATTTTCCACAGGGGGAATTTTACAATATCCAATTCAGCCTGCCTTGGAGTATCATTATACAAAGCCTATAGCACTTTTAATAAACGGGGCATGTTTCAGTTCATGTGAAAACTTCGCAGCCATGATGAAAGGAGTACCAACAGTAACAGAAATTGGAGACACGACCGCCGGCGCTTCCGGCGCACCGGCAATTTATCCGCTGCCGAGCGGTAAAAAAATTAGAATATCTACTAAAGACATAATGCGGCTGGATCGGCAGCCTATAGAATGGAATGGAATAATCCCGAATATACTTATAACACAAACCCAAGAAGATATTAATAATGGAATTGATAAACAGCTTGAGAGTGCAATTAAGTTTCTAAATAATAAAGCTAATTAGAAGGTGAGTATAAAATTAATTGTTTATACATGATTGCATTTCACTACGCAAATCAATTTGAAGTTTATTTTTCTTGCCCATCATTAAGCCAAATACGTTATCCCGATAAATTCTTGGACTAAGTTAAATAATTAGGTTTTAACGTGCAATAAAAAGAAAGTGAAAACAGATTTTCTTTTTTAATTGGTATTACCGGTAGGTGAGATATTTCATGGTAAGAAAGGCAGCGCTATGTAGGGGATTTCTCACCGGCTAAAGCCGGATTCGAAATGACAGTTTTTTTGGCAGGCAGAGTTGAGATAACAACTTTATTCTTGGGATTTCTCCCTCCGGTCGAAATGACAAATATTTTTGGGATATGTCAATGGTTTTCTTCTTTCGCCAAGGGAGCAGCGTCAGATGCCGGTGATAAGGGTCGGTGCCGAGTTTACATAAGCCCATATTATAGGACAGGACAGAAAGACAAGGGTAAGTTAAGATGATTAGTCTGTACTATAATATGCCTTATGTAAATCTGGCTTCCAAGGGTAAGTTCCGGTGATGGCTTTACCATGCTAAGTAAGGTTGAGAATAGTGACTAGTGACGAGCAGAGATAAGAGTATCAATGTCAAGACGACGCTGCTGATGTTTTTCCAGAGCAAAATGGAAAAGATAAATAGGCGGATGTCCGGAGCGAAGGCACGATTTTTTGGGTTTGCAAAAATCGTGACTGAGCAGGTGTTTTTCAGATTTATTCTGATTACGGAACTACTTATTATATTGAGCACTACTTTATCCAATGCCTTGCATTAGCTTTTATAGAAATTACAAACTGTGCTTATCTGAATATTGTCCACCAGAATTATATCTATATTATTTAGATAAAAGTTTAATTATATACTCTGATATTCCATCACTTGGTCGATTTGGATTATTTGAATAAACATTGCCATTTTTATCTATCAATGCGTAATGGGGGAAGCCGCTTATAAAATAACTATTTATTAAATTATTTTCCCAATTGCCCATGGCAAATAAATTTATCCCTTCCACATTAAATCGGCTTAATGATTTAATCCAGGATTCCTTTTGTGTTTCCATACATATATTTATAAGACAAAAATCTTTATTCTTAAATTCTTCCGCTAATTTTCTCTCATAAGGAATTTCCTTTAAACAAGGAATACATCCGGGAAACCAAATAAAGAAATATTTGATGGCATATTAATTTTATAAGTAAGCGTAGCATTATTAAAAGTATTCGAAGATAAAGTATCTGTATTTATTCTATTATTAGGGAGTATGGAAATAAACTGGCCCCAAATTGAATGAACTTTATTATCATAATTGCTATTTATAATTACCGTTGATTTTGAATTAAATTGGATAGTAAAAAAATCCGGGATTTTATTTTGCGAATATTGGATAGAAGTAAAAATAATGATAAAGAGAGCAGTTAAAGTAAAATTAAACTTCATTCTTTTATGTCCTTTCTTTTGATCTTATAAAATATTTATGAGAATTTATCTATGCCGGTTATGCTGCTTATATTTATATTAACGCTTAAACCTAAACAGAATTAAAATCCAGGTAGCAACAAGTTTATAATTATTATTTGTTTTTTAAGATATTTAATCTTTCCTGTGCATAATTTTTCATTTTTATATCCGGATTCTTAGACTCGTTTAAATACCTTTTATAATAATATAATGCAGTATTATTATTGTGTAAATTATTGTCGTATACTGATGCAATAAAAAAAAGCGTAGATGTATTGGATGGGTTTTCTCGTAAACCATCCTTGTAGTATTCAACAGCCAACTGATATTTCTTATAAAACTGATATGATGCGCCCAATTGAATATAAGTGTTTGAAAGAAAATCATTCTTAAGCAAGGCCGCTGCCTGTTGAAAATTATCGATTGCATCCTTATACCTTTTTTGCGCTTTATAAGATGCTCCCAAATAATAGTAAGATATTGCGTCACTTGAATTTAAAGAAATAGATCTTGTCAAATAGGATTCAGCCGAATCATATTCTTGTACCCAGTAATAGCATATCCCTATATTTTTTTGCGTAAGGGAGGATGAATCACCCAAACTAACGGCGCGTAAATAGTATAAGGAAGCGGTACTATAATTAGGGACAATAAAAAATATATCCCCCATACGGTTTACCAGGTCTATTGAATAAGGAAAATATTTTAGTCCGGTATAAACAACACTAATTGCAGAATCAATTTGCTTTTGAAGGTAATATAAATAACTTAAATTAAGAATGATTCCTAAATTTTGAGGGTTGAGTTGATACGCGATTTTATAATCAATTATTGCTGCATCAGTTTTCCCGAGTGAAGATTTGCATTTTCCTAACCTTTCAAATAAATAACTATTACCGGAGTCGCTTGCAGCAAGATTAGAATAGATAACTTCTGCATTTTCCCATTTGTTTTCAGCCGAATATACCCTTCCTAGAAAAAGCTTAATTTGATTGTCTGTAGAATCAATCTCAAAAGCTCTTTGTCCAATTTTTTCAGCTTCATCCATCATGCCAAAAGAAAAATAATCATCTCCAAGGGCTAATAATATTTTTGGGTCATTTGGTTTAAACTTAATTGCATGGTTAAAAACACTTGCTGACTTGGAAAAATCTGATATTGATTTATATGCGGTCCCAAGAATATAAAGAGCCTCCACATTTGTTGAATCAATCTCTGTTAATGATTTTAAAGCCTTTATTGCTTCTACATAATTACCATCGATCATCAATAATTTTGCACGATTTAGAATTTCAGTGGAATTATCCTGGCTATATATAAAATTAGTAATAAAGATTAATAAAATAAGAATTGTTGTGTACTTGGTTTTGTTAGTTTTCATTGTTTTGAGCTTCCTCCTGAATTATTGGTATTATCTCAAAGATGCTTTTAGAAACAAAATGTTTCTTTAAAGAATTGTGTTGAATTTAAACGGAAATTATCTTCAACTATTTTCCACTACTTCAATCCCAGTTCCTTGGTTATTATATAAATGTTTGGTTTACTTGATTGTAAGTTTGTATGGGATTGATTGATTTTTGTGCACTTGCGGCAACACAAATGAGTAAAAAGAAACAGTAATCTTCTTAACAAAAGTACCTCCACTAGTAAAATTCAAAAACTAAAGAAGTCCCTTTACTTTTATTTTGTAAAGTAAAGAATAATCTATATACAGAGCAAGAAAATAATAATAAATATTTTGCTTATCCTTTTTTGTAAAATAACTATTAAATATTTTTCATATTTGAACCTGCCTACCGGCAGGCAGGGAGGAACGGAATGGAGCGGAGTGAGTTTTCGAACGAAGCGGAATGGAGTGACGAACGGAGGGGGCATTGTTGCATTAGCCGAATAGAGATAATGCCGTTTGCGGCTTTTTTATTGCCGTCAATTTGGCTGCGTC
>JAKBMG010000178.1 GCA_021831685.1 Bacteroidota bacterium
AAAAATCATTCGGATTAAACAAAGCCGTTGAGATTATTGAAAAAGTTAAGAATCTTACAACTTTGCGCGGCTTCGATGTATTGAAAAAGGCGGACTCCAGTCAGCTTATTAGCTTTTTGAATAAGGAGCATCCTCAAACAATTGCGTTGATACTTTCGCATCTTCATCCCGATCAAACAGCATCCGCTTTGAAAGAATTAACGGAGCCTTTGAGGACTGATGTTGCTTTTAGGATTGCTACCTTAGGAAAAATTTCTCCTCAAACATTAAAACAAATTGAAAAAGTTGTGGATGAAATGGCTGGCTTAAGTATGGGGCAATCTCTAAGCAAGATTGGCGGTACGAAAAGTATAGCTGCAGTGTTAAACAGAACGAACGTCGGTTTGAGCAAAGAGATAATGTTCGGAATAGAAAAAAGAGATCCCGATGTAGCTTATGAAATTAAAAGATTAATGTTCCTGTTTGACGATATAATCAATATCCAGGATAAAGATATTCAAAAAATATTACGTGAAGTTGATAGAAAAGATCTTGCTCTTTCTTTAAAAATTGCTGATGAAAAATTGAAGGAAAAAATATTTACTAATATGTCAGAAAGGGCATCGGATTTATTGAAAGAAGAACTACAATATATGGGAATGGTTAAACTGAAAGAAGTTGAGTCGGCGCAAGCAAAAATTATCGACGTAGTAAAAGCGTTGGAGGAAAGCGGAGAAATTGTTTTGAGCATGCGTGCAGGTTCGGAAGAAGTATATGTCTGATATTGTTAAGCTAAATGTAAAATCAAAGAAAATTAATGTAACGTTGCGCAATAAATCTGGCAGCGATCAAATTAAGCAGGAAAGCAGTGAAGGTTTTTTACAGTCTCAGTTCCTACAATATTACGAAAAGGGCTTTGACGAAGGACAAAAATCTGTGGCTGCTCAATTAGAAAAAGATTTCTTTGAAAAATTAAATAAAAAGTATCAGGATGTAGGAAATATTATTGCTGAATTTGATCGCCTTGCAGACGAATACAGTCAGTCTTTTGAAAAATTGGTAATAAATTTGTCTCTTGTGATTGCTGAAAAAATAATCAAACGGGAAATATCTCAAGATTCATCAATTGAAAATGTATTGAGTGATGCTATTAAAAGAGTAATCGGGTCAAATAAAATTCTGGTAAAACTAAATCCCACTGATCTTAGGAATTTAAATGAGGAAAGTAAAAATTTAATTTTCGGTGATTCATATTCTAAAATCAACTTTGAACCAGATGAAAGGATTGAAGCCGGAGGTTGTTTAATAGAAACAGAAATAGGTAATGTTGATGCTCGAATTTCAAATCAACTAAGTGAATTAAAAAAGCAATTAGAATCAATTTTCATTCCGGGAAATTCTTAAATGGAATTGGTAGAGAAAATCTCAAGAAAATATAAAAGGATCATCGAAAGATTTGATCCCGTTATTGTTAGCGGAAAAGTTACCGATGTGGTTGGGCTAGTCATTGTTTCAATGGGGCCTAATGCATCACTTGGCGAAATTTGCGTTGTGACAGACAGAGAAGGAAATGAAGTTTGCAAGGCAGAAGTAGTTGGTTTTAAGGATGGCAAAGTTTTATCAATCGCCTTAGGAGAAGTGCAAAACATTTCGCCCTCATGTGAAATTAAAGCATTAGGAAAGAATTTTCAAATTGGCGTCGGTATGGAATTATTAGGACGTGTTATAGACGGGCTCGGCAACCCGATCGACGGCAAAGGAGAAATTAAATGTACCGCTTATTTGCCTATTCATAGCCAACCACCTAATCCGCTTGAACGCGAAAGAATCTTAGAACCTTTGCAAACAGGCGTTAGATCGATTGATGGATTACTAACTGTGGGCAAAGGGCAGAGGCTTGGAATTTTTGCAGGCAGCGGTGTCGGAAAAAGTGTAACGATGGGAATGATTGCTCGTTATACCAGCGCAGATGTTAATGTGATTACATTAATCGGTGAGCGGGGAAGAGAAGTAAGAGAATTTATCGAAAAGGATTTGGGTGAAGATGGTTTGAAAAAATCTGTCGTAATTGTTGCGACTAGCGATAAGAGCGCACTAATAAGAATGAAAGGAGCATTCATCGGAACAACAATGGCTGAATATTATAGAGATCGGGGTATGGACGTGGTCTTGATGATGGATTCTATTACAAGATTTGCAATGGCTCAAAGGGAAATTGGATTGACGGTCGGCGAGCCTCCGACTACTAAAGGCTACACCCCTTCAGTGTTTGCTATTCTTCCCAAGTTACTTGAAAGAGCAGGAAATACAAAGAGCGGCTCTATTACAGGTTTTTATACCGTACTTGTTGACGGAGACGACATGAACGAGCCGATTGCTGATGCGGTTAGATCTATTCTGGATGGTCATGTGGTACTGTCGCGACGACTTGCAAATAAAGGACAATTTCCTGCTGTAGATCCTTTGCAAAGTATAAGCCGTGTAATGCCCGATATAGTAAGTAGCGATCATAAAAAAAGAGCTGTCGCCTTTAATGAAATTTTGGCAACGTATAAAGAAGCCGAGGATCTTATAAATATCGGAGCATACGTTAAAGGAAGTAATCCGCAGATTGACCACGCTCTTACTAAAATAAATCTTTTGAGAAATTTTCTTAAACAAGAAATTACGGAGAAAGCGGTATTTGAAGAAACGGTTTCAAGGTTAAATCAGATAATTGAAAAACCATTATAATAAATTATGACAAAGTTCATCTATAAATTTGAAGCAATTAAGAATGTCAAGGAAAATTTAGAAAAAAAAGCTCAAAAGGAAGTTGCACTAATTGAGATTGAAATTAACAAGTTGAAGAAAGAATATGACCTAATTCTGGAAGAAGAGATGGTCAGCCGAAGAAAAGACTTTGAAAAAGGAGTCCGGGTAGGTGATATAAAATTTAAAAAGAGTTACGAGTCAAATTTGAACAAAAAAAGATCGCAAATTTTAGAAAAAATAAATCAACTTAATAATAACAAAAAAATAAAATTAACAGAACTTACTCAACGAAGTAAGGAGCATAAAATTTTTGATACTCTTGAAGAAACATTGTTAGAAGATTTTAATCAAGAGCAAAAGCATATCGAATCAATTTTCACGGATGAATTGGCAAATCAGAAATTTATTAGGCAGAAAAAGTGAAATCTAAAATAATATATATAGTTTCATTTATAGCGGCTTTCTTATTGACGACCGTGTTAATCGTATATCTCAATTCTACATATAAAAATATATTTCAATTCGACTTTTCTGCTCTCCCTCAAAATGTTAATAGTACTTCAATTAGCGACACATCTAAAGTCACTCTTGGGCAGTTAAAAGATTTTATGCAGAATGAATTAAAAAATGAATTGTTGGATTCACTTCGTGCTATTTACGCCGGAAATAATCATGATACAATTTATGCAAACCAGCAGGCCGACTCTGTTTTAATTGACAGCTTGAGAGTCTTAGAATTGGCTCTTAAGCAAAAAAATCTTGCATCAGTCAAGCAAATAAAGCAAAAACAAGTTGTGCCGCCTCAAAAAAGTGATGTTAAAGCAAGGACCGATACGGGTTATGTCAGGTGGACTAAAGAAACCGCAAAACTTTACGAATCGATGGATCCTCAACAAGCGGCTAAAATAATTCAAAGTTATTCCGATAATGTCGCAAGAGACATAATTTATTCGATGAGGCAGAAAAGCGCCGCACAAGTTTTGTCGGCTTTAAATCCTGAAACAGCAAACAAAATAACATTAGCAAAATAAAATGAATTTTAACCCAATATTTGTTCAGCTATCCGGTCAAGCGGAAACGATAGATTTGCCGAAACAGTTGAAGCTAAATAATCCAACTTATTTATTTTCAGACATAATAAAACTGGTTAGTGAAAATTCAAATAATAAAACACCTGCGCAGACAAACACAAACAGCGCCTTGCTTGGTTCTGTTCAAGATGAATTACAAAATATGCTTGCAGAATTAACTAAGTCATCTGAAACTGGCACTTCAGTAAGTAAGCTGAGTAATGCACCTGTCGATAATATTAATAACGGTCAATTGGAGTCAATCGAGAATGCGATTACTGCGTTGTTTAATTCAAGTTCGAAACAACCTATCGGGAAAGAAAAATCAGTTAAAACTGTTACGGAAAAAACCAAGAACAGTACTGCCCTGGCAGCTAATATATTAAGCTTACTTCAATCTAGTAATCCGCTAATATTAAAGCTTAACCTGGAAGGCTCTGACTTTACCCTGAAAATCTCTAAACCGTCGGCTAATGAAGTTACATTTAACGACGTAAGATCTTCTGACTTTAACTCTGCAAATTCTACAGTTGCAATTGAATCGGTATTATCGGATGGTGCATCATTTATAAGTTCTCAAAATAATAAGCCAAGTGCGTTTCAACAAATGCTAGGTGCCAATTCTCAAAAACAATCGACTGAAAAATTACTTCAAACACAATCTCTAAGTTCTGATGGAGTTAATGATGTTTCAAATTCCAGTTTATATACTCAACTAGGCACAAATGAAAAATTAAATGCCAAGGAAATTGAAAAAAGTATCAAAAACATTAACCCAACAACTAGCCAAACACCTCAGAATAAATTCGGAAATGACGCTAGTAGCAAAACTCAACTTCCCGAAATATCTAATCCGAACACAGAAAGTAAATTATCCGGCGCTGTACTTAATAAAATAAGCACAAATAAAATGTCTATAGACGCTTCTGGATTGAACGAACAGCCAGGTCAGAAAATCTATATCTCAGTTTCAAAAGACAACAAATTAATTGCTGGACAAGACTCAAAGCCAATAAAGTCTTTATCATCAAAAATTGGGAATGGAGATTGGATAGAAATATCTCTTAACAATACTGAACAGCCAAACTCTCCCACTCAATCAATCATAACTGATAAATATCAAAACGGAGAGTTCTTAAATAATCTGAAATCTAAACCCGGGAATGAAACCTCTTCAAGTCCTAAAATAAATGACATTAAAAGCTCAGATTCAATATCTAAGATCACTCAAAATTACTCATCCAAGGCAGATTTTACCTTATCTAAAAGCAATACTGCACCTAACGAATCTGTTCCCACTAGTGCTGACTTAATAAACGACACTTCATCAAACATAGGAAATAAGTTACAACCTGTAATCGTTACTCCAAATAGTACAGCTCAAAATTCTACCGAAGCAACTAATAGTGGCTTGATTTCCGCAACTCAAAATTCAAATGGACCAAAAATCAATTTGAATGACAATCTGAAATTCAGTAATCAAAATGAAGGACAGAATCAAAAGCAGACCTTGGATAAGAAACAAATTAATTATGATCAGAATATTTCAGGCCAATCGTTTACTCACGACATAACTGTAGCATTAAAAAATGATACCCCCGCGCAATTACCTTCTTTGCCCGCCGACGTAATGAAGACAGTTAAAGCCAATGAGCTAATGAGCGAAATAAATAGGTTTGTTCAACAAGGAAATTCAAAAAGTGCTTTACTAAAATTAGACCCGGAGAACCTTGGTAAAGTTAAAATAGTTCTGGATGTAGTTGATAAGTCAGTGCATGCTAGCGTCGAAGTTGAAAACGATAATGTTAGGCAAATTGTTCAAAACAATATCAACGAATTAAAACAGTCACTTAATCTAAGCGGTCTTCAGCTCTCTTCGGTAAACGTTTCACTTAATAATAACGATGAAAATACTAATAAATCTCTTACTCAGAAGAAAAAATCAGGCTACAATCAATATGAAAGAAAGATAGAAGAGCCCGCAGGTGCGGTTTCCTCTAAGAGTATGGGATACAATACTTACGATTATTTAATATAAGGATAAAAGATTATGATTAGTTCAGTAAACACGACAACGAATAACACTCAACCTTCATCATCCAGTACGAGCTCTACTACTGCCAGCAATACTTTAGATAAGAATTCGTTTATGAAATTACTAATTGCACAAATGCAAAATCAAGACCCGATGAGCCCGATGGACGGAACCCAATTTGCAGCACAACTTGCACAATTCAGCTCCCTTGAACAGCTTCAAAATCTGAATACATCAATGACAACTAGTATAAACGCAAATTATGCGTTGACACAATCCATCAATAATACACTTTCTTCCACTCTGATTGGAAAGAATGTAAAATTAGGAGGAGGCGGCTTTCAAAATAACGGACAAGGTTCTATTGACCTTGGCTATACTCTTCCATCTAATGCTTCTTCTGTCTCAATTAGTGTATTGGATTCAAATGGAAATGTGGTTAAAACTTTGAACAATTTGCCAACCGCCTCAGGCGACAATAAACTTTCTTGGGATTTCTCCGATAATAATGGTAATACACTGCCACAAGGTAGTTATACATACACGGTTGATGCAACAGGATCGGACGGAAGTACAATGACAGCAACACCATTTATCGAAGGAACTATTTCAGGAGTACAGTTTGGCGCCAATGGTGCAAGCCTAATGGTCGGAAATTCTCAGTATCAACTTTCAGATGTTATGGAAATTTTTAATTGAAAATTATAAGTAAATCAATATGACAGAAATAAATGGAATAAGCGTACCTTTTATTCCTATAACTCAAAATGAAGATTTAGGAAATAGCGCTGCTAAAAATAGCATTGATAGCTTTAGCTCAATTTTTCAAGAAGAGTTGAGCAAGGTGAAATTCTCTAATCATGCTTTGAAAAGATTAGATTCAAGGAATATTCAGCTTAATGACAACGAAATAAATAAAATTCAAAATGCAGTTCAAAAAGCTGAATCTAAAGGTTCTAAAGATTCATTAGTTATGATGAATAATACTGCATACATAGTTAATATCCCAAACAGAACTGTAGTTACAGCACTACCGATGGGCGATAGCAATGAAAATATTTTTACGAACATAGATAGTGTGGTTTTTGCATAATTAAATAATTAATCAACAATATAGAGCGGGACCTTTCGAGGGCGCTCTTAATCCGGATGACTGATTGATTCCGGGTTAAATAACTATAAACCTTAGGAGGTTAAAATGGCACTTCTCAATTCTCTTTTCTCTGGCGTATCCGGCTTGCAAAATTTGCAATCGATGATGGATGTTATCGGTAATAATATTGCTAACGTAGATACTATCGGTTTCAAAAGCTCAAGAGTTACTTTTAGTGATACTTTTAATGAACTTGTTAAATCAGGTACCAATCCAACAGACTCTACTGGCGGTACAAACAGTTTTCAAGTCGGCTTAGGTATGAAAATAAATTCCATCGACAGAAACTGGAACCAAGGCACTTTTCAAACTACCGGCATATCTACAGATTTAGCTTTGCAAGGTCCTGGAATGTTCATCCTTAACAGTAACGGACAAAATTTTTACTCTCGCGCAGGCGCCTTTGAGTTTGACTCCAATGGAAAACTTGTTGACCCTCAGAACGGTGCAGTTGTGCAAGGTAAAGTTGCTAACGGCTTAGGGCAAATTCCTCAAGGAACAACGATTCAAGATATAGTTGTTGATAAAAACTTAAAGCTGCCCGCAATAAAGACTTCTAATATTGCATGGGGCGGAAATCTTCAAAGCAGCTCAGCTACAATTGCAACTAATACTGTCAATCTTGATGATAGTCTTGCTGGCAGCACTCCTTATACCGCTCCGCCTTCTCCTACTTCTACTCAGATAGTTGGAAAAGACGGTACTGCTTACACAGTAAAAGTTTCTTATTCAAATACTGCGGGAGCCTGGACACCAAGTTATCAAGTGTACGATGCTTCAAATAGTTTGTTATCTTCTCAGCCTACTGTAACTCCCGCTATTACACCATTAACTTTTAACTCGTCAGGTAATTGCACAAGTGCTCCTGTTCAAATAACTAGTACAGATCCTCAACAAAACATCAATTTTAGTTTAGATTTTTCAAAAGTCACTTTATCTGCAAGCTCAACGACATCAACAAGCATTCCTTCTATAGTGAACCAGGGTGGGGTTGAAGCACCTGTGATTGGCTCTGTAAGTGTTTATGATTCATTAGGAAATGCGCACACCTTGAGCGTTCAATTTGATCACAGTTATGGCAATACATGGTCATGGAAAGTATCCGTACCCGCAACCGATGGCGGTACTTTTACAGGAGCTACTTCAGGTTCAATGACATTTGACCCTAACGGACAAATACAATCAATTACTCAAGGCGGAGTAACTGTTCCCGGAATTCCTCCTATTCCTCAAATTACTTATACACCGGGTAACGGCGCTGAAACAGAACCAATAAATCTAAACTTTGGCTCAGGCACTGCCGGCATTACACAAACATCTCTTTCATCTCAGGTTGCGGCATTAAGCCAGGATGGATCACCTTCGGCAACGCTTACAAATTTAAATATTGACCAATATGGAAATGTTGTCGGAGTATTTTCAAACGGTAATTCAAGAACATTAGCCCAGGTAATGGTTGCAACATTTACCAATCCAAATGGTTTAGTAAGCGCCGGCAGTAACATGTATTCGGTAGCTGCAAATTCCGGTACCCCGAGAATAGATACCCCGGGAGAAAACTCTGCAACTACAATTCAATCCGGTGCTTTAGAGCAATCTAACGTTGATCTATCACAGGAATTTACCAATATGATAGTATCACAAAGAGGCTTTGAAGCAAATGCAAAAGTAGTAACTACTTCAGACACGCTTTTGCAAGATATTACAAACCTTGTAAGATAGTACCCATAAATTCCTTCCTAACTAAAGGAGCTCTGTAAAAAGAGCTCCTTTATCTTAAAAATTCAACCAGGTGTTTAATAATAACCAATTTTGTCCTTTTCCCGCGCTTTGATTTGTAATTTTTATCGATTAAAGAATTGGCATATCAATTGAGACTATTATAGAAAAAATTAAAGAATTATATGCCATTGAAAGAAGAGTCATTAGACAATATTAAGCCGGAAGATATTAAAGTAAAGCCTGAAAAATCTTCAGTGAACTTAAAAATTTTACTTATCGGCATTCCGATTTTTATAATTCAATTAGCTGCCGTTTATTTTATCACCGCAAACATTTTAATGAAACGGTTTGAAGGGCAGATAGCAAGCGCTAAAAAAAAAGATGTTTCAAGTGCTGTACAAACATCCAATGGACAAAATAATCAGGTTGATTTGGGAAAATTTATCTATTCAATTGATGATATTATAGTTAACCCCGCCGATACTGATGGTAAGAGATTATTGCTCACTTCGGTCGGTTTTGATTTGCCTAAACTTGAAATGGAAAATGAATTGAAAACCAGAGAAGCAATGGTAAAGGATGCGGTTATTTCAACGCTTTCAAGTAAAGATATTGTACAACTGGATGATTCTGCTTACAGGGATACGCTTAAGATGGAAATTACTGGTAAATTGAAAAAAACAATTCCTGACGTCACAATTAACAATATTTATTTCAGCAAATATATTCTTCAATAATTATGGCTGAAGTTTTATCACAACAAGAAATAGATTTACTTCTAAACAAAGTAAAAAGCGGCGAAGAACAAAACACAGCACAAAATACTGAAAAGGAAGCGCTACTTTTTGATTTTCGTTTACCTAATAGAATTTCTAAGATTCAGCTTAGGACGATAAGAAGTTTAAACGAAACATTTGCTGAAGGTTTTGCCTCGTTTCTCGTTTCAAAACTTCAATGCATTGTTAATATGAACGTAACTTCAATTGATCAAATTTACTATTCCGAATATATCCTTTCTGTTTCCAACCCTGCTTGTCTTTATACATTTGAAATTAGGAATACTGATATTAAAGGAATCCTAGAGCTGAATTCGGACTTAGCATTAATTTTGGTCGAAAGACTATTAGGCGGTAGTGGAACAGGCACAAAACAAGCTTCAGTTATAACTCCGATAGAGCAAAAGGTACTTCAAGTAGTAGCTGACAGGGTGATGCTAGATTTGCGTAAGGCTTGGCAAATGGTAGATAATTATGATTTTGGGGTTGAAAGATTTGAATCGGACATTGATTTTGCCCAAATAACTTCACAAAGTGAATCAGTTTTATTAATTACATTTGAAGTAATTATTGCTGAAAAAGCTTATATGATGAACTTGTGTTTTGCCACGTTTGCGTTTGATAAAATACTTTCAAAGTTAACTTCTCAAAATTTATCCACGGTACGGCACACAAAATATTCCGGCACAACTTCAGGCGAAATTTTGACAAATCATCTTTACAATACTAATCTGCCTATAACAGTTGAATTCGGCACTTCCAAAATTTCTATGAAAGATATATTTGAACTTGAAAAGGGCGATATAATTAAGTTAGATACCATGGTCGGAGACGAACAAACTATCAAGGTCGGAAATAAACCGATCTTCTTTGGTCGTACGGGAGTGTTAAATAGTAAGAAAGCAATTAAAATTACAAGAAAAATTGACTCAAACAATAAAATAGAATAGGCAATTGTGATGGAAGATTTAAAAGAAGACGAAAATTTGTTGAATCATCAGGATTTGAATATTGACTCGGATAGTTTTGCAACGACTGATAACCGCAATGGAAATTCCAAAGTTATAGCGGGAGTTGCAGATTTTGAAGAGTTTGACGATGCAAAAATTAGGGGTACCGGAACAAATGAAAAGTTGGATTTTCTTAAAGATCTCCAGCTAAATGTTTATATCGAACTCGGCAGAACACAAATGCAGATCAAAGAAATTTTAGAACTTGAAAGAGGTTATGTTATTGAACTTGATAAACTTGCAAGCGAGCCTGTTGATATATACGTAAATAACAAGAAAATTGCCGAGGGTGAAGTTGTTGTAATAGATAAACATTTTGGTATCCGAATAACAAATTTAAATGATGCTTCAAGCAGACTTAAAGGATTATACTAATGTCTTTTCTAGATGTTATAAAAGCAATAATTCCCCTTTTTATAATTGTTGGATTACTTTATGGAGTTCTATTATTTGTAAAGAAGTATGGAATTACACTCAAAGGAAACAGAGCCGGCTCTATTCCTATAAATGTTTTAAGCTCTCAAATGATTATGCCTAAAAAATTTATTTCTATAGTTAAAGTCGAAGATAAATTATTAGTGCTTGGAATAAGTGAACAATCTATAACCCTGCTCAAAGAATTAGACCAGCCTGCAGAACCTCAAAAACCAGCCGGCAGCTTTGAAGAGAAAAATAATTTTTTGGATGTATTAAAAAGGAATCTTGGACTCAGATGAAAAAGGTAGTGTTAGTTTTTTTTATTATGTTTATAATTTTAAGCCCGGCAGTATTACATGCTCAGCAATCAACCTCGATACCCTTTCCCAAAATTGGTATAAATGTCGGTACCTCAAGCAAACCTGGAGATGTTTCTGTTACCCTGCAAATTCTTTTACTTTTAACTATACTATCATTAGCGCCCTCTATAATGATAATGACAACATCGTATCTAAGAATAATCATCGTCTTCAGTTTTCTAAAAACAGCAATGGGCACTCCCCAAATGCCTCCAAGCCAGCTTATAGCTGGTATTTCTCTTTTCCTTACTTTTTTTGTTATGGCACCTACATGGAATAAAGTAAACGTAGAAGCCTTGAAACCATATATGAATGGTCAAATTTCTGCTGAGCAGGCTTATGACACCGGCATAGAGCCAATTAGAGATTTCATGTTCCGCAATGTAAGGAATGAAGACCTTGAATTATTTATAGGTCTTGCAAATCTTAAAAGACCAAATGACAGGAAGGATTTACCAACCTATGTTGTAATTCCTGCTTTTGTATTAAGCGAATTACGAGCAGGTTTTATTATCGGATTTTTCCTTTTCATTCCTTTTATAATGGTAGATATGATTATCGCAAGCATTCTCATGTCAATGGGTATGATGATGCTTCCTCCGACTTTAATATCGTTACCTTTTAAGATTTTACTTTTTATTCTTGTAGACGGCTGGCATTTAGTAATCGGTTCAGTAGTAAGGAGTTTTTCTTAATGACGGAAGAGTTAATAATAGAAATCTTAAAAGAAGTATTTTATACCACCTTCATAATTTTGCTGCCAATTCTTGGCGTTTCTCTTATCGTTGGAATTACGGTCTCAATATTTCAGGCAGCCACATCCATTCAGGAAATGACATTAACTTTTGTCCCCAAAATTTTTGCTACTGTAATAACCATAATATTTTTGATGCCGTGGATAATGGATAAAATTATAGCCTTTACCACAAAAATGTTAACGATGTTTGTAACAGTAATAAAATGATTAACATTCCTGAATTTGATTTCATAATTGTTCTACTAATCTTTTTGAGAATATTTTCTGCTTTTGTTTCCTCGCCGGTGTATAGCCATAAAGCAGTGCCGGTTTTAATGAAGGTATTTTTATCTCTAATAATTTCCTACATAGTATTTCTGACGATAGACAAATCCAAAATTGTAGTTGAGACAAATCTAGGATGGTTATTTACCAATGCTATGACTGAAATTTTCACTGGTCTTGTGATTGGTTTTATGTTAAATTTTGTTTTCCATGGAATTTCTTTTGCGGGCTCTTTAATAGGTTTTAATATGGGTTTGTCGATGGCTGAAGCTCTCAATCCTGTTGATGGTTTTAGCAATAATGTAATCGGAAACCTCCTTTCGATGGCTTCCCTAATACTCTTTATCTTGATAAACGGGCACTTATACGTAATAAGCGGATTGTTTTATTCCTTCTCAATTGTTCACTTAGGAAAAAATACTTTTACTGATCCGGTCTATCAATTATTGATTCGATATTCAGCCGGCATTTTTATAATTGCGGTAAAAATTGCTTCGCCGTTTATTGTTTCCTATTTCCTTGTTTATATTGCCGAAGGAATAATGGCGAGAGTTATTCCTCAGATGCAGGTATTTTTTGTCTCGCAGCCAATAATGCTGGGTCTTGGGTTTGTACTTCTTGCAACCCTTGTCCCTATTTACTTTTATGTAATAAAATTCTTATTAAGAGGTTACGAAGATAATCTTGTTTCCTTAATTAAGGCGATGGGGCAATAAATGGCTGAAGTTGACGGTCAAGAAAAAACCGAACAAGCTTCCGGTAAACGGCTAAACGAGGGCAGGGACAATGGAAGAGTAGCAAAAAGCAGTGAAATAAATTCCTTTGCTATCTTTTCTGCGGGCATGTTAATGATTTTTTTTACTCAGCATTATATGAGTAAACAAATTTCAGATATGACGATTAACGCTTTTAATTCTCTAGATGTTCATAATATCAACCAAGAAACTTTTACTTACATAATTAAAGATACTATTCTAACTTTCCTCCTTACCGTAGCCCCCATTTTAGGAGTATTGTTCGTAGTTGCACTTGTGGCTGGTATCGGACAAGTCGGCTTCCACTTTAGTTTTAAGGCGCTAATGCCGAAATTTGAAAAATTTAATCCGTTTACCGGCATAAAAAAAATCTTAATTTCAACAAGATCTCTTATTGAAGTCGTAAAATCGTTAATAAAGCTTGCTATTATCGGTGGACTTACATATTCCATACTATCTCAATTTGTACTTAATTCAGAAACTCTTGTAGAGTTATCAATTCCTCAAATTCTTTCATACATGATAGAAGCTGCATACACTTTAATTTGGAAACTTGCATTGGCTTATTTCTTAATTGCAGCGATCGATTTTGTATATCAGAAGATAAAATACAAAAAGGAAATGATGATGACCAAACAGGAAGTAAAGGAGGAGAACAAACAAACGGAAGGCGATCCTCAGATAAAATCAAGGATACGTAAAGTGCAATTTCAAGCTGCCAAAAATCGGATGATGCAAAAAGTTCCCAAAGCAGACGTTGTGATTACTAACCCGACGCACTATGCAATCGCTTTGAAATATGATATGTCAAAAAATGTTGCACCAAAAGTTTTGGCTAAAGGTGTAGATGAATTGGCTCAGAGAATAAAACAAATAGCAATAGAAAATAGTGTGCCTCTGCATGAGGATCGTGAGTTGGCAAGAGCTTTGTATAGAATTTGCGATGTGGGAGATGAAATTCCGTCAACGCTTTTTAAGGCCGTGGCACAAGTTTTGGCGTATGTTTATCAACTGAAGAATAATAAGAAAAGAAAACTTATTGCGTAAATGAAAAACATTGGAAAAAATACCGACATCATTTTAGCCTTTGCATTAATTTTTATGCTGGGGTTAATGATTATTCCACTTCCGGCTTATCTGCTTGATTTTTTTCTTGCATTGAACATAACTTTGTCCGTTTTAATACTTATTGTTTCTCTATATATTCAGTCCCCTTTAGACATTTCGATTTTTCCCGGATTGCTATTAGTCCTTACTCTTTTTAGGCTTTCGCTTAATATCAGTTCGGCAAGATTAATTTTGCTTGACGGATATGCCGGAAAAGTAATTGATACATTCGGCGCATTCGTAGTGGGAGGAAATTATGTTGTCGGCTTTATAATTTTCATAATCCTGGTAGTAATCCAATTTATTGTAATTATAAAAGGATCGGGAAGAATATCGGAAGTTGCAGCTCGTTTTACCCTTGATGCAATGCCAGGCAAGCAAATGGCGATTGATGCCGATTTGAATACCGGTTTGATTAACGAATCGGAAGCGAGGCAAAGAAGAGAATCCATCGCAAGAGAAGCGGAATTTTACGGAGCAATGGATGGCGCAAGTAAATTTGTAAAAGGAGATGCCATTGCAGCGCTTCTTATAAATGTGATAAATATAATAGGAGGGTTTATAATAGGTATAGCTTCCAAGGGTATGTCTTTTACGGATGCCATTCATACTTATACAATTTTAACAATCGGGGATGGTCTCGTTTCTCAAATTCCCGCATTGTTAATAGCAACCTCAGCAGGTTTAGTTGTAACAAGAAGTGCTGCCGGTACTGCACTTGATAAGCAAATGAAAACCCAATTACTTTCAAACCCGCGTGTCTTAGGAACAGTTTCCGGAGCGATAGGCCTTTTTGCTTTGATACCAGGCATGCCTGCAATTCCATTTCTTTTGCTTAGCACGCTTTTAGGAACACGCGCTTTTCTTACAAAGAAAAGCCAGGGAAATTCTACCGATTCCGCAGAAGCGCAAGTTACAGAGGTTGAACCGGGTGAAGAAAAGGTTGAGCAGTACTTGCAAGTCGATCCTGTCGAAATTGAAATTGGTTACGGACTAATAAATCTTGTTGATGAAAAACAAGGAGGAAACTTATTTCAAAAAATATCTTCTACAAGAAAATATATAGCTCTGGAATATGGAGTATTAATTCCTCCTGTACGTGTTAGGGATAATTTACAACTTGAACCGAACGAATATATAATTAAAATTAAAGGAAATATAGTTGCATCTTATGAAATATACACCGATAGATTCCTTGCTATGAATCCTGGAAATATTATTGAACCTTTAAATGGAATTCCGACAAAAGACCCTGCGTTTAATCTATCCGGCTTTTGGGTTACGCGGGAAGAAAAAGATAAAGCCGAGCTTTTAGAATATACCGTAGTAGATAGTATTTCGGTATTATCGACGCATCTTCAAGAAACATTAAAGAAAAACTTCGATAAGATTTTGACAAGGCAAGCTGTAAAACAACTCTTAGAAAACTTAAAGAAGGAATACCCGGCAGTAATCGAAGACATAAATTCTGATGCATTATCGCTCGGCACAATTCAAAAAGTGCTCCAGAATTTATTAAAAGAATTAATCCCGATTAAAGACCTGGTTCAAGTGTTGGAAGCTTTGATTGATTATTCAAAGGTAACGAAAAATATTGATGTGCTTACTGAGTATGTAAGACATGCAATGGGTGAAACAATTGCAAACTTGTATAAAGATAATAACGGCATCATTCATGCTATTTCGCTTGGTGAAGAAATAGAATCGTTTATTACGAAAGCTCTGCAAAATCAAAAAGAAGCGGTGCAAACACTTGGATTAACCCCGGTAGTTTTACGCGAGCTAAATAATAGAATTCAAAACTTTGTAGAAAAGTTTAAGATGCTTGGTTATATTCCTATAGTAATTACATCTGCTACTATCAGACCATATTTTTACAGGCTTATTAACGCAAGCTTCCCCGATGTTGTTATCCTTTCATATTCAGAGCTTCCTTCTCATATGGAAATTGAGTTCATTGAAAAATTAGAGGTAATTAATGCAAATTAAAAAATATTTGGCACCAACTTTAAAACAAGCTTCAGCTCAGATGAAAGAAGAGTTGGGCGGTGATGCAGTGATTTTAGGGACGAGGGTAATTTCGGGCGAAGACAAATATGGCTCAAAAAAAATGTTTGAAATTACTGCGGGTTTTGAAGAAGAAATCATTTTTGAAAATACAGGAAATTACGGGAAGAGTTTAAAGACAACTGCAAAGGAGAGTTTTTCTGATGAACTAAAAAAGTTATCCGATAAAATTTTCATTAATCCTTCGTCAAACAATAATTTTCCTTCGGAATTCGGGGAAAAATTAAAACAGTCCCAGATTAAAAAAACGTCAACAAACATTCATCAAAAAGAGCTAAAGGAAATTATTGACACATTGTATCACCACGAAGTTCAGAAGCGTGTTTTAACATCGGTTATAAATCAACTAAAAAAGTTTGACGGATTTTTAGAGCCTTCAAATATGGAAAGCTATGTTTTATCAAGCATTTCTTCGATGATTCCAACCTATAATTTTGAAGTCAATAAAAATAAAAAGCCTAAGAAAGTTGCATTGGTTGGTCCTACCGGAGTCGGGAAAACAACTTGCATAGCTAAGCTGGCGGTTATTTCTAAAATACTTCACAACTTAAATGTTGGACTGATTTCAATCGACACATACAGGTTAGGAGCTATAGACCAGCTTAGAATATTTTCTGAAGTCAGCAATATTGATATGCTGGTTGCCTATGAGCCATCCGATATTCCTCATCTAATGAATTCATTTAAAAATAAGGATATAGTTTTTATTGACACAGCCGGTAGAAGTCAAAAAAATATTGAACATCTAACAAAGGCAAAAGAATTTTTGACCGCGGGTAAAGTTGATGAAACTTATCTTGTCTTAAGTGCGACAGGCACGTCAAAAAATCTTTTTGATGTTGCTGAGAAATTTAAATTGTTCGATTATAATTCGGTTATTTTTACAAAAATTGATGAGGCTGTATCCTATGGGAATATTTTAAATATTGTGACAAAATTTGATGTCCCCGTCTCCTTTTTGACTAATGGTCAGGTAATTCCAGATGATATAATCTCTGCTGATCCGGAATTCATTTCTAAGATGATTTATACAGGAAAAATAAATTAATGACCGGTCAAGCCGAAAGAGTATTTGAACTGGAAAGTTTAAAGAACAACGAAGCTTTAAGATATTCCTCAAAAATTGTCGCTTTTACATCGGGCAAAGGAGGGACAGGCAAAACATTTATTTCGGTTAGCCTTGCTTATGCAATTTCAAGATTGAATAAAAAAGTCTTATTTATTGATTTAGATTCCAACCTTTCTAACGCCAATATTATGCTAAATGTTGTTGCAGGTAAAACACTATATGATTTCTTTACCGGAAGAAGCTTACTTCATGAATTAATTACCAAATACGAACCTAATTTACATTTTATTTTTGGCGACTCTGGAAAATCGGATTACCCAAAACCAAAAGCCGAATTTGTCGGTCAACTATTTAATCAAATAAGAGCTCTTCAGAACGATTATGATATTGTTTTGTTGGATACCGGTGCGGGTGCAGGAGAAGACGTTATATCGGTATTATTAAATGCTGATAAAAATATATTAGTTACTACCCCCGAACCGACAGCCGTAATGGACGCTTATGTAATTATAAAATTTTTAAGCAGTCGTAATTATTCTGGCGAAAAAATGGTGATTATAAATAAGTGTGTTGATCGTAACGACGGAGAGGTTACTTTTAATAATCTTTCCCTGGCAGCAAATCATTTCTTAAAGGAGAAAATAGATCTGCTGGGCGAAATTAAATATGACAACACAATAAGTAAAACAATTAAAGCCCAAGAACTATTTATAAAAAAGTATCAGCGGACAGAAGCAAGTCTTCAAATCTTAAAGACAGCTAAAAGACTTTCTGAAATCATTCAAGTGGCTAATATTCACCATCCTAACAAAAAATCATTTCTGTAAACATCATTTTTATGTCTATTTTAGCCCTATTACTAAGCTAAATTAAAGGCTTATGCTGGTATAGAATTTGAGTTTTCATAACAAAATATAAGATGTATGAATAAAATAATACTACAGCTTGGAATGTTGGCCTTTTTTCTTTCGGTAATCTTTTTTAGCCGGATGGGTTTACCGATTACGGAATTATTTTTTAAGTCATTTGTGGTTTTTGTCGCTACTACTGTTATGCTTAGTATTATAATTATGGCATTTATAAAAGCAATAAATAAGACTTCATTCGAGAAGAAAAGAGATATAACAAAAAACATTAATGGGAAATAATTCAAATGAATACTGCAACACTTTGGGATGAATTTAAAGCTGAGCCGACTGCAAGTCTAAAGAAGCAGATTATAATGAATTATATAAAATTAGTTCATTACGTAATTCATCACTCTAAATTTGTAAGTCTGGAAATCCTGGATGACCGAGATTATTTCCAGTTTGGTGTTGAAGGATTAAGTGAAGCAATTGACCGGTTTGATCCCCAATACGGAACAAAGTTTGAAACTTATGCTATCCAAAGAATTAGGGGGAAAATAATTGATGAGCTAAGAAAACTTCAAATAAAACCGCGTTCTAACGCTCAGGATTCGGAGCAAGTGAATTTTTACTCAAATGTATCTTTGACGAGCTCGGTTGATGATGAAGACGGTTATTTATTGTACGAAATAATTCCGGGCAGCTCGGAAGTTCCAGACCAATCAACTGAAAAAAATCAAGTGAAAGAAATTCTTGTAGATGCTATCAAACAATTAGACGAAAGGGACCGCTTGATCATCACTTTATATTATTATGAAGACTTAAATTACAAAGAGATAGCAAAGGTCTTGAATATTACAGTCTCAAGAGTTTCTCAAGTTCATTCAAGAATAATTGACATGCTAAAAACCAAGCTGGCTTATATAAATGATTAATAAATACCCGCCAAATATTAACGAAAAGAAAACCTACCTCCGGCTATTATCTAGTATTCGGAATCTTCCTTCAATTCCCATAGTGATTTTTGAAGTTTCCAAGCTTTTAAATAATCCGAAAACTAGTGCTTCCGACCTCGGTAGAATGATAAGCCAAGATCAGGGAATGGTTGCGAAAATATTAACTGTAGCCAACTCTCCTCTTTATGGGTTGCCGAGAAGAGTTTCTACAATTGAATTTGCCATTGTAATCCTTGGCTTTGAACACATTAAAAATATCGTTATTGCGCTTTCGATGATTGAAGCGTTTAAAAAAGAAACTGGAAAAAATTGGGATAGCAAATCTTATTGGAACCATTCTATTATGACTGCCAGCGCAGCAAAAAAAATAGCTGATGATCTAAACTATCCCAAATCCGGTGAGGCTTTTACTGCTGGGCTTTTACATGACCTTGGCATTTCAATCACCCAGAGGTATTTCAACATGGAGTTTAAAGCCATTTGCGATCTTGTTGATAAGGAACAAATGAGATACTTGAAAGCTGAAGAACAAATTTTAGGATTAACACATCAAGAGATCGGCAAATTTTTAATCAGCAGATGGAATCTTCCTGAGTTCCTTGGAGATGCGATTTACCACCACCATTGCCCTTCCAAATCTGAAGAAAGTAAAGTGCTATCCTCGATTGTTCATCTTGCAGATTATATGACACAAAAGTTTGGAGTAGGATGTTTTTATTGGGACGAAAATATAGAACTTGATGAAAATATTATTCAAATTTTAAATTTCGGAAACGAATCCAACTTAAATAAATTTATTGCTAACTACGAGGAACCTTTTAAAAATCAAATTGAAACAACAATCTTTTAGTGAAACATTATGATGACATTTACAATGACAGAACAGAAAAAAAGAGAAAAAACAGAACTAGTATTGAGGAATATTTATAATCTTCCTCCGATTCCTGATGCTATTAAACAAGCCCTTGAAATGCTTGATAGACCGGTACTAAATAGCAATTTGTTGTCAAATATTATTTCGAAAGACCAAGGACTGGTAACCAAAATCCTTACCATCGCAAATTCACCTTTATACGGACTACAGAGGAAAGTAACTACTGTTGAATTTGCAATTCTAGTGCTTGGGTACAGCGAACTTAGGAATATTATTTCGGTTCTTTCGATTGTTGAAGCATTCAAAAATAAAACTGATACATTTCTGAGCCAAAAAGAATTTTGGCTTCATTCTTTTCTGACAGGCTCTGCATCAAAAAGATTGGCTGAAGATTTTGACTTCCCAAATAGCGGTGAAGCATTTATTGCCGGGTTCTTGCATGATTTTGGTTTTTCAATAATCCATAGATTCTTTCATGCTGATTTTATTGAAATCTATAAGTTGGTTAACGAAAAAGGGTTCGAATTCTGGGAAGCTGAACTGGAAATTCTTGGAATGACTCATCAGCAGATCGGAAATTATTTAGCTGAAAAATGGAATTTTCCCGAAACACTTTGTGAAGCTATTTTGTTTCATCATAATCCGGAAGAATCTAAACAAAATAAAGTACTTGCTTCAATTGTTCATCTTGCTGATTTTATGACGGAAAGATTAAACATTGGTAACTCGTACTGGGATAAAAATTTAGTTCTAAGTGATTCGGAAGTTGGCGTGCTAAGGTTTAGAGAACATGAACAGGTAGATAAGTTTATCGAAAATTACAGAGAAATATTTATCGAACAGGTTAACACTGTAAGGTTTTTGAATTGAGAGTAATTAAACAAAATACTTTAAGCTACGAGTCCTTTCATAAGTCATTGCCTAACATGACAAGAAGCGGTATCTCCGGAAGAACTCTTAGGCTCATTCAATATAATCACAGCGCCGGAAAGGAAACCGATAGAAATAAATATTATCTGGCTTTGCAAGCTATTCTTAATTTCGAAGAAAAAATTAAAGGGTTGAATGACCCGACAAAAATAATTGAAGAATTTAATCTGGGCCTAAAAAGTATTATCAATTATCAGGAAGTAGATATTCTAATCTTCGATGATCAGAAAAAAATACTAAGGGGATTTTCGAATAAAGTTTCTTTAAGTGCAAAAAGAATTTTGGGAAAACCGGCTGTATTGGAAACAATTGAAGAAATTTTTAGAACCCAAAAATTTGTTTTGCTTTTAGACCGGGCTTCTACCAGCGGTTCTGAAAATGGGGTTTGTATCTTGCTGCCAGCACTAACCGTATCAAAGCAAAAAATTGTTCTTTCAATTTTGACTAATGCAAAGTTGGCGCCGGAAACTCCGATGGAAATTCCTTTAATCCAAACGGCTCTTCAAATTTTGTTATCTAAAAAAGAGCTTTTGGCAAAGCAAGAAGAATTAATCCACGCGTATGAAAGTCTTCAAGTTTACCAATCAAAACTTGCAAATGATTACAAACTTTCTGCTATAGGCGAACTGACAACCGGTATTGTCGACGAAATTCTTTCTCCTTTGCAAGTAATTATTAGCTATGCAGAGTTTCTAAAAAAAGATAATCCTCATTCTGATAATAAAATTGTAGATACTATTCAGCTTCAAGTTAAAAAGGTCGAAAGAGTTATTAACCGTTTAGTACAATTTGCAAATACCGGGGATAATAAAACAAAGGTTCAGTCTTGTGATGTTAATAAGCAAATTACCGAGTTTTATGACGTGGTTATCTCATCCTTAAATAATAATAATTACGAATGCATCTTAGACTTAGATGAGAAAATTCCTTCTATGCTTAGCCATCCAAACGTAATAGACCAGATACTGACAAATTTGTTTTCTTTTATAGTTAATGACGAAAACAAACCGGGCGGCTTTGTTATTCAAACAAGATTTCAAAATGAAAATATAGTATTAAAATTCCTTTCGACAGATAATCTGAACGACATAAAAGATGAAAACTTAAAATCTGCTAAACACTTAAATCTGAAATTGGTAAAAAACTTGATGGACCAGCATCAAGGTGAAATAAGAATTGAATCTGATAACATCAGAGGTACGATAGTTACGCTTTTATTCCCATTAAAGAGGAAAATAAATTAATGAAAATCATTTTTCTTTTAATTATTTCAGGATTTTTTACTACTGCAGTCCTGGGACAAAAAACAATTAATAATGTTTTGCTTAAGAGCGAGCAATTGGATACAACTGCCTTTAACTCTGCTGGAACTGATTCGGATACTGTAAATATTAGTCAAATGGTTGCAGCGCAAATTGATGCGGCACGCAAAAAAGAAGAACAGATCAATAATAATCCGGCACTGGTAATTCAATCCAACATAACACAAAACACTAAACCCGCTTCATTAAACCTTTATGACGAATTAAAAACTAGATTTTCTATTCCTGAAGATGTCATGATGAAGGCTTCTATTCTTGCTACTGCCTCGTTTATTTCAGCCGCAGTTATTTTTATAAGAAGAAGGAAAAGTAAACGCAAGAAACAACCCGCTAATAAAAATCTAAAAGAAAATATTAAATCCTTGAGAGAAGAAAAAATTCAAATTAAGGGCAGCAGCAAGCTTTCTAGCGTTAGGAATAGATTAGCAGAAAATACTCCGGCATATAATTTAACTCAAGGTGATATTTCAAGAACCGCTAAAAGGTTGAATATATCCAAGGAAGAAATATTACTTGCCCAAAGGTTAAAACGGATGCGTTAACATGTTAATAAATTATTTACCCGAGATCGAAATCAATTTTATGAATAAAAATTTTTATCAGAATATTTTAAATGATTAAAGGAATATATACTGCAGCACGTGGTCTAGATGCCCGTATGAAAAATCTTGAAGTTATTGCCAATAATCTTGCAAATTTAAACACTACCGGATTCAAAAAAGAAATGCCTTTTTCTGAAGTTATGAATCAGTATGGTCAAACACAGATTCAGCAAGTTACCGATTTTAGACAAGGCGATTTGGCGCAGACAAACAATCCTACAGATGTAGCAATATCCGGCAAAGGATTTTTTGTTGTTCAAACAGAAAACGGCCAAGAATTTACGCGCAACGGTAGTTTTAAAATTTCCGATAATGGCTATCTTGTCGACCAGCAAGGGAATAAAGTTATGGGGCATAACGGATCGATTAAAATAGATATGCTTTCATTTGAAAAACAAAAAAATTTTACAATTTCTAATAACGGTGAAATAAAATTCGGCAATAATGTTATTGATTCACTCATGATCGCTAAAATGAATGATCAGCAAGATTCCGCAAGGGATTCCGGAACTAACTTTTCCGCTACCGGGGGATTCCAAGTAGCTAATCAAAATGATTTTCAAATAAAGCAGGGGTATCTCGAAGAATCAAACGTAAATCCGATTAAAGAATTGGAAAATATGATCCAGGTGAATAACGAATATCAATCAGCAAGTAAGATGATTACATTTTTAGATAAGTCACTTGACGAAGCTAATCAAATAGGAAAAGTATAGATAAGGAGTAATAAAAATGCCAACACGAGCACTAAGAACCGCAGCATCCGGAATGTATGCGCAGGAGTTAAATATTGAAGTTATTTCTAACAACATTGCCAACATTAACACAACCGGATTTAAAAAAAACCAAGCAGAGTTTCAGGATCTAATGTACCAGCAAGTTAACGTTAGCCCGGTTAATTCATCTGTTCAAGGAGCAGCTCAAAATTCATCCACGGCGATTCAAGTTGGTAACGGCGTTCAACCGACTGCTGACGAAAAAATATTTACCCAAGGAGATGTAACTCAAACTAACAACCAGCTTGACCTTGCAATTCAAGGTGATGGTTTTTTCCAGGTGCTTAAACCGGACGGAACTTATGCTTACTCTCGTGACGGTTCTTTCCAGGTAAATGCTGACGGAAAAATTGTAACTTCAAGCGGCTACGCTTTAGACCCTCCAATTACACTTGACCAAAATTCTCTTAGCGTATCAATCGGTAAAGATGGAACCGTTACAGCCCAACAGGTTGGAGGTAGTTCAAAAGTCATCGGCAATATTGAGCTTGCAAGGTTTATGAACCCCGGCGGATTAAAATCTTTGGGAGATAATTTATATGCGCAAACCGATGCATCAGGAACACCAATTATCGGTACACCCAACAAAGATGGTTTCGGTTCTATAAATCAAGGTTATCTCGAATCTTCAAATGTTGATATCGTTCAGGAAATGATTGCAATGATTGCCGCTCAAAGAGCTTATGAGATAAATTCTAAAACCGTGCAAACGGTTCAAGATATGATGACAATGGCTAATAACCTTAAACAAAATTAAAATGTGATGTATACTTTTTTATTAATCATATTGTCTTTCGCAGGTCAAGGAAAAAATTCTTTTAGCGACGATCTGAATAATTATCTGATGAAAAATTTATCCGGAAAATTTGAAGATTATAAGTATGAAGTTTTACAGATGCCAAAGTCTTACGATAAAATAGAATTCTTGAAAACGGATGACTTCAATCTAAGCCGAAATATGGTGTATATACCAGTAAAAATATTTCAAAAAAATTCACGGGTGATTGAATCAATACTTTCTGTTAAATTGAAAATCTTCAAAAAAGTGATGGTTGCTTCAAAGGATATTTTAACACGTCAACAATTGGATGATAAAGATTTTTGTCTGAAGAAAAAGGACGTTTCACTTATTAATGGAATTCCTCTTACTTCTTTTAAGAGCATTAATAATTTAAGAAGTACTGAATTTATTAAAGCTGGTGAAATTCTTACTAAAGAAATGGTAGAACCTGTTCCGATAATTAAAGCCGGAGATCCTGTAACTGCAAAATATATTGAAAGTAATGTACTCATAACTTTTAATGCGCTCTCCCATCAGGATGGAGCTTTAGGCGATGTAATTACAATTATCACAAAAGATAAAAAATTGTATAAAGCAAAAATAATAGACGCAAAAAACGTAATTATAATAGAGTGATAAAATGAAAAAAATAATTTTATTCGGAATGATAATATTTTCAACGCATCTCTTTGGGCAAGATATGAGGCAAAATTCATTCTCCTCACTTTTTTCGGATCAAAAAGCAAATAGAGTAGGTGATGCTGTTACAATCCTTGTTGTTGAATCTTCTCAAGCTTCAAATGACGCTGAAACTTCAGCAGGAAGAACAAGTAATTTAGGTTTAACAGGTCAATTAAATACGGGCGCTGCCACCGCGCCCGGTGTTGCAGCTAATATAGGCACTACTAACGATTTTAAGGGCACTGGTTCTACAACATCCCAAGGTATGATAAATACAAAAATTAGTGCGACAGTGGATTCTGTTCTTGCTAACGGAAATTTAGTCATTGATGGAAGTAGAAAAATTGTTATTAACGGGCAAGAACAAACTGTAAGCATTAAAGGAATTGTCAGACCGGCGGATATTGCTGCTGATAACTCGGTTTTGTCATATAATATTTCTGATGCACAAATAGTTTTTAAGGGCGAAGGGCTAATTAACAGTGCCCAGTCACCTGGCTGGCTGACTAAATTTTTACATTGGATATTTTAGGCTGAAAATGAAAAAGTTAATTGTTTCTTATTTGCTAGTTAGTATCTCTTTTATTTACGGACAAAGGATAAAAGATATTGCCTACATCACCGGTGAAGGATCGGAACAAATTATAGGCTATGGACTGGTTGTTGGTTTAGCCGGTAGTGGAGATACACAACGTTCTACTTTTACTATACAATCAATAACAAGCATGTTAAAGCGTTTCGGTATTACTGTATCGCAGGATAATTTATTAACAAGAAATGTTGCTGCTGTTATGGTAACCGCTACGATTAACGATTATTTAAAGTCGGGTGCTAAATTTGATGTAACGGTGTCTTCAATGGGTGATGCAACAAGCCTTCAAGGGGGAACTTTATTGATGACCCCGTTATCAAGCATGACCGGAAAAGTATACGGCTATGCCCAGGGATCAATTTCGGTCGGCGGATTTGATGTTAGAACCCCGACTGGAAATAGGGTTTCACAAAATCATTCACTTGCCGGAAGAGTCCCAATGGGGGGCATCCTCAATTATGCCCTTGAGAAAGATAGTATTCCGAATCAAAATATTAGTGTCTTTTTAAGAGAACCTGATTTGACAACATCAAATAATGTAGCAAATGCAATTAATGCAAAGTTTGGCAACAACGTAGCACTTGCTAAAGATGGTGCCGAAATAGATGTAAAAATTCCAACATCCAAACAAAATAATATTGTAGCATTTCTTTCAGACTTGGAGACCATCACTGTTCAAAAAGATGAAGTTGCCAAAGTAGTACTTGATGAAAGAACCGGTACAGTCGTTGCGGGGAATAATGTTAAAATTCTTCCAGCTACTATTACTCACGGAAATTTAAACATCACCATTAGATCATATCCTATAATTTCTCAACCAAATGCTTTCTCAAGCGGAACTACACAAGTATTTAATAATTTGGTTCCCTATGTAACTGAGGATTCAACTAGCACTATTGCAATCCAGGGTGCCTCGACAGTGCAGCAAGTTGCAGCAGCGTTAAACTCTTTAAAAGTATCGCCTCAAGACATAATCTCAATTTTCCAGGCACTTAAAAAAGCCGGAGCTTTAATAGGAGAATTGGATATTATATGATAGGAAATTTAGAACTTAAAATAACAGATCCGCAAAAGCAAATTGCTAACCCGGCAGAGGTGCCGGATCACTATACGGATGCTCAAAAAGCAAAAATTGAAAATGCAGCTAAACAGTTTGAAAGTCTTTTAACTTCTATGATGTTAAAAAGCATGACAAAAACTTCTGAAGGAATGTTTGGCGATAAAAGTTTTGGCGGAGATTACTTCGATACTGTATTTCAAAATGAAATCGCCTCATTCATATCTAAAAATAAAAGTATGGGAGTTGCTAATGTCCTTTATAAGAAAATTACGGGCGAAGATATGGATTCTAAAGCTCAAAGTAGTCAGCTTTCTCCTTTAAATAATGGATCGAACTCTGATCTCAAATTAAATAATGATTCTATTCCTATTACGCCAAGCACTAAATCGACTGATAGGCTTAGCCGGTATGATGATATAATTAATTCGGCATCACAGCAATTTGGCGTTGATAAAAACTTAATAAAGTCTGTTATCTTAACTGAGTCCGCCGCAAACGAAAGAGCAGTTTCAAGTGAAAAAGCAAAAGGTTTAATGCAGCTTATAGACTCCACTGCTAAAGAAATGGGAGTTTCAAATGTGTGGGATCCCAAGCAAAATATTTTAGGAGGAACAAAATATTTAGCTCAAATGCTTCAGAAATTTAATGGGAATGTAGACCTTGCGCTTGCATCTTACAATGCCGGACCTCAAAACGTCGAAAAATATGGTGGCGTTCCTCCATTTGAGGAAACTCAAAATTATATTAAAAGAGTTATGGGTTATTTAAACCATTTAAAAGGAGCAGCAAATGGAACTGAACAATCTATTTAATGACCTTAAAAAACAGCATGAATTGCTGCAAAAATTTTTGGACTTAATTTCTTTGCAACAAAATGCGATAATTAATAGTGATATCAAAGCTTTAGAAGAAACACTTAAAATAGAAAGCACTTTCTTTAACGAAATCGAAATTAGTCAAAAACTGATGATTGAAACTATCAAAAATCTCTCTGAAAAGTATTCTTTGAATCTAAAATCAAATAAATTATCAGATTTTCTGGAAGCGCTGAAAGATAAGAATGAGGTAAAGCTCGGTGGTTTCTTCAAACTACAAGCTTCTCTAAAAAAATTAATTAGTAACATTAATAATGTAAACAACCAGAATAAAATGTTAATCAGCCAGGCAAGAAATTTTATTAAAGAGATCATCGGTGTATTTGCAAACTCAAATAAAAGTCCAATTTTAGATAGGAAAGTTTAAATGAGTATAAGCAGTGTATTTGACATATCGCAAAAAAGTCTCGCAGCATACCAGGAGGCGCTTGATGTTACATCTAATAATATTGCTAATGCTTCAAACACGGATTATTCAAGGCAGCAAGTTGTTCTTACTCCTTCACAACCCCAGCAATTAGGGAATTTTATATTTGGTACAGGTGTTGAACTTGGAAGTATTCAGCGCGCTTCAGATGCTTTAACTAACAGCCAGATAAGAACAAACAACCAAAAATATTCTGATAATAATCAACGAAGTACTATTCTTAACCAGGTTCAGCAGCTATTCTCGGAACCTTCGTCCACCGGCTTATCGAGCCTTAGCACGGCATTTTTTAACTCATGGCAACAGCTTTCTGTAACTCCAAATTCTACTGCTCTAAGAAATAATGTAATACAGGCAGCGCAAAATTTAAGCAGCCAAATCCAAAATATTAACGATGGATTGAATTCCGTAAAATCCGATTTGACTTCCGAAGCCAATGGGCAGGTAACTCAACTAAACGCCGATATTAAACAGGTTCAAAATCTCAACGCTCAAATATTTCAGGCGCAAAACTCAGGACAGCAACCTAATGATTTGCTGGATCAAAGAGATAAAGTGCTTAATGATTTAAGCAATATTGCCAATGTTCATATTAGTTTTGACTCAGGTAACTCTGCTCAAGTATCAATCGGCGGAGTTTTTGTTGCGGATCGAGCGACTTATACTCAGCTTCAATTATCAAATACTAACGGAAAGATTAGTCTAACTACCACAGACGGCTCAGCTACTGCTTCATTGAATGGCGGTACACTCTTTGCTTTAACCGATATGTATGATAATACAATTCCGTCGTATCAATCATCGCTTGATGATTATGTAAATAATTTGATGAACAGTGTAAATGCTCAGCATTCTACGGGCTATACTATAAACAATCCCCCGCAAACCTCGGTCAATTTCTTTAGCAGCTATCAGAGTGGCACTCTGACAATAAATCCGGCAATTGTACAAGACCCTAATAAAATTGCGGTGTCCAGTGATGGGACTGCGGGAAACGGAAACATAGCCTTAAATATTGCAAACCTTATTAATCAAAAAAATGCAAACGGTACCTCTTTGCTTGATACTTATAATCAGCTAATTTCAAAAATAGGAAATGATACTCAAAGTGCTACTAATTCGGCTCAATCGTATCAATTGGTCCTAAAACAATTGCAAACACAAAAGGCTTCTATTTCCGGCGTATCCACGGACGAAGAGATGTCCAATGTAATTCAATATCAAAAATCTTATGATGCATCTGCCAAAATAATGTCGATTGCAAGCCAGATGTTGGATACTCTAATAGCGATGGTGGTATAAAATTATGAGAATATCAGACAGTATTTTTAATACGGATTATCTTAATAATCTAAATACAATAAAAAATAATGTGACGACTCTTCAGAATCAATTGGCTACTGGTAATAAAATTCAACAGCCGTCAGACTCGCCTTCCGGCACGAGTGAATTGCTTAGCTGGAATAGTCAATTAGATCAGATGACTACATATTCAAGTAATATCGATAGTGCAACTTCGTTTGTCACTGATACTACTAACGCGATGCAAAGTATTCAAAATGAAATAACCACCGATTTAACGCAACTTACCTCGGTTAACAGTGCAACGGTTAGCAATACCGATCTTACTAACTATGCTAATAAAATGAATCAATCTCTACAGACAATATTGGACCTGGCTAATTCACAATCGGATGGGAAATATGTTTTTGGCGGGACAGATTTTGCGTCGGCGCCTTACAGCCTTTCTCCCGGTAATTCTTCCGTAGGTGTAAATACTGACGTATCCGGTTCACAATCAATTAGAACATCTCAGAATGTTTTGCAGAAAATAAATATGAGCGGCTCTGAAGTGTTCGGAACAATTCTTTCTCAAAACGGAAATATTGATCCCACGACTGCTGTCGGGGCCACAGTTTCAGACCAAACAAGTGTTTACGATACTTCAGGGGCACAATATACTTTCAAAACAAATTATACGAAGACCACAGCAGATACTTATTCAATGACTTACGACATTGTTGACGGCAGCGGAAATACTGTCCTTGCTCAACCGCCGGCACCAAAATCATTTGTATTTAATTCAGCTAATGGTTCACTGCAAACAGTAAACGGGCAAACACCTGCTCCGATTCAAATTAACCTCCCTTCTAAAAATATCTATTTTACTTTTGATCCAACTGGGATAAATGAAAACACAGGAGCCTCATCTTTATCAACTTCTGCTAACCAAACTACGGACATTTTTAATACTTTGATTGCTGTAAGAAATAATCTTCAAGCCGGAACAAAACCGACTGCTGCTCAAATTCAAGCTATAACAGATTTTAATAACAGGCTTTTAGATAATATTGCTAAAGCAGGCAACAATACTAACCAACTTAGCAATTCAAAAACCTTGTTAACAAACCAACAAACTCAATTACAAAGTATGATTTCAAATGTTCAGGGAGTTGATGTTGCTAAATCGGTTGTTGACCTTCAGAATCAACAAAATGTTCTTCAGGATATTTACCACATGGCGGCTATGGTCAGCTCAAATTCATTATTGAATTACTTATGATTAGAAAACTTAGCACACTGAGTGGTTTAGCTTTAGGAATACTTTCAATATTCGGAGCTTTCTTTTTGGAAGGCGGGACTTTTAGCGCCCTCTTCTTGATTCCTCCTTTGATCATTGTTTTTGGGGGAACATTTTCGACTGTAATTATTGGGTTTGGGTTTGAAAAGTTCAAAAATATTTTGAAGCTAACAAAGTTGGCTTACTTTCCCAATAAATATAATTTACATAGACTTATAAATAATTTGATAGATATTTCGATAATATCAAGGAAGGAAGGTCTTCTTTCCATCGAAAAAAGATTAGACATGATTGATTATGTCTTTCCAAAAAAATTATTGAGGTATGCTATTGACGGAACTGACGCTGACTCTTTGCTAAGCCTTGCATCTTTGGAAATAAAATCAATGCAAGAACGTCATTACTCAAACATTTTTATTTTTACGAAAATGGGCGGCTATGCTCCAACAATGGGCATTATCGGCACTGTTATGGGCTTGATAATGACGCTTGCAAATGCAGGCGGAGATCCAAATTCTTTAATTAAAAATATTGCCTCGGCATTTATTGCAACACTTTGGGGCGTTTTTAGTGCAAATATTTTATGGTTACCAATTGGCGATAAGTTAAAAAAATGTCATCTGGAAGAAAAACATATGATGGAAATCTCGCTGGAAGGTATTTTAGCCTTACAGAGCGGAGAGATACCCTCAATAGTAAAAGCAAGGCTAATAAGCCTGCTTCCGCAAAGAGAGCAATTAGAACTGATGACTCCTTAGAACTTGAAGAATCGCCTTTTCATGAAAGCGGCGATAAGGATCGTTATTTAATTACTTATGCAGATTTAATTACTCTTCTGCTGGGATTGTTCATTATTCTTTACACAATTTCTAATATTGATGCGCACAAATATCAAAAGGTTGTCAATGCAGCCGGCGATATTTTTGGAAGCCGGAGCAAGATTGTAAATCTAAATAATAATATTGTTAACAAACCTTCTGTTCCGGAATTAAGTTTGAAGGCTGAATTAACTAAACTTATTGATAAGTATCATTATAATAACTCAATCAGACTAGAACAAAATGCAAGAGGTATTACGATCCACATCTTGGACGATATTTTATTTGCATCCGGAAGTGCAAATTTAGCAGATGGTTCTTTGATGATTCTTAATAGGTTAGCTAAAATTTTGAAAGAATTACCGAATGATATTAGAGTCGAAGGTCACACTGATAATGTACCAATTAATACGTCTGCCTTTCCCTCAAACTGGCATCTTTCGGTTGCACGGGCATTAAATACAGCTTATTATCTAATTAAAAATGAAGAGCTAAACCCGGAGAAGATTTCAATCGTAGGTTACTCCGAATACAAACCGATTGATTCAAATGCTACGCCTGAAGGTAGAGCAACAAATAGAAGAGTTGATATTGTAATAATAAAAAAGTAAAGGCTATGAAAATTAACACAAGACAATTTGGCGAAATTGAGTTTAGTCCGGAATTAATGATTAATTTTAGTACCGGAATTTTTGGATTTGAAAATCTAAAAAATTATTTGCTTATAAAAGTTGACGATGATTTTTTCTATTGGCTGAATTCTGTGGAAGAACCGGAAATTGCATTCCCGCTTGTTGGCGTTAGGGTGATTGATGATAAATATCCCTTGGAGAATGAACACGAAGCTTTCGGAATTGTTACAATGAATCCTGACATCCTAAATATCTCGATTAATTTGAAAGCCCCTGTTTATATTAACCAAACAAATAAAACAGGGTTTCAAAAAATACTGGATAGTGAAAAATACCCGGTGAATTATAATTTATTCAAAGAAGAATAGCGCAGGAAAATTATGCTCATATTAACCAGGAAAATAGATGAGGAAATTAAGATCGGCTCTGAAATTTCAATCAAAGTTCTTTCAATTTCTGAAGGTCAAGTAAAACTTGGCATTGCAGCTCCTAATAATGTTGAGATTTTCCGGAGCGAGATTTATCAAAAAATTAAGCAGGTAACAATTGAGGCTTTACAAAACAGCAGTAATAAACCTAAAGATCTCTCGAAACTGCGTTTAAATAATATTAGAAAATTGAATAATGAAAGTTGAACAAGGAAAAACAACAGTACTTATTGTTGATGATTCTGATTTAATCTGCCATACTTTAAAAACATTTTTTAGCGATTTTAATCTTGAAGTTTTAACAAGTCATGATGGATTAGATGGTATTCAAAAGGCTGCTGTTAATAAACCTGCATTAATCTTTCTCGATCTTTTAATGCCAAACTTTGACGGTATTAAAATGCTGCAAGTTATTAAGGTGTTGGATAATCTTAAAAATATCCCCGTGATTGTAATTAGTGGTAACACTAATAGAACCAACGTAGTTACTGCAATCGAGAACGGGGCAGATAGAGTAATTTCCAAACCGCTGCAACGTGAAATTATCTTAAAAAATGTTGCTGAAATTTTTGGAGAAGATTTTTTAGCTAGATTAAAGAAGCCAAATTTGTTTTCAAATAATGAAATAAAAGATATTAAAAGAGAATTGGGAGAATATTTCCTGTCAACTTTTCCTCAAAAAAAAGAAAATATATTAAGAGCTCTTGACGAAGGTGATCATGATACCCTGAAGTTTATTATGCATGAAATCAGAGGAATCGGTGGAACCATGGGATACCCAAATCTTAGTCTGTTAGGAAGTGTTATAGAAGATCAACTTGGAGGGAAATATTTGAACTGGGAAAAGCTAAGAGTGATGTGCGATCAGGTTTTTACAGCAGTTAGAGAAATTGAAGTGTCGTTAAAGAAATCAGAGGGATAAAATGTTCGTTATTATTGGATTTTTTGTTGTAATTCTTTCAATAGTTGTCGGTTTCTTTATAGCCGGAGGGAATTTTTTACTGCTTCTTCAATATGCAGAGTTAATCACCATCGGTGGAGCAGCTGTGGGAAGCTTATTAATAGCCTCCCCAATTAGCCTTCTGGAAAAAATATTTGCGGAAATTCCGAAAGCCATTAAATCTGAAAATTATACAAAAAAGGATTATTTGGAATTGCTAAAATCGTTTAACGAATTGTTTCTTGTTGCGCAAAGAGATGGACTATTAGCAATCGAAAAACATGTCGAAGATCCCCGTACGAGCCAAATTCTTTCAGTAAATAAGAAGTTTGTTAATAATGATCTAGCCAGGAATTTTTTTGCCGATACAATGAAAGTAATGCTTTCCGGTGGTGTTCCGCCGCATGAGTTAGAAGAATTAATAGATACTGAAATTGAAACTCTTGAAATTGAATCCAAACCTGTCCCCGCTGCCTTAGCAAGAGTAGGGGATTCTTTGCCCGGCTTAGGAATTGTTGCAGCGGTTTTAGGAATTATTGTTACAATGGCATCTATTGATAAAGGGGCTGAAGTAGTAGGGCATCACGTTGCTGCGGCTTTAGTCGGAACTTTTCTGGGTGTGTTGCTTGCTTATGGGTTTGTAAATCCGCTCGCCGCAAATATTGAACATAATATGGAAACAAGAATGCGTTTATTCACCACCATTAAGGCCTGTATTGTTGCGTATGCTAAAGGCAATCCTCCAATTATTGCTATTGAAATTGCGCGAAGAACTATTTTCTCTGACGAAAGACCCACGTTTTCAGAGTTAGAAAATTATGTTAGAGGAAGAAGTTAACAATGTCATTTGGAAATGATACACCACCCAGGATAGTAAAAAAAATAAAAAAGTATTCGGGAGGACATCACGGCGGCGCATGGAAAGTAGCGTATGCAGATTTTGTTACTGCAATGATGGCTTTGTTTATTGTTTTATGGGTGCTGAGTCAAGATCAAAATGTAAGAAAACTTGTAGCAAATTATTTTAAAAACCCGATTGGCTTTTCAAATAAAGGACAAAACATACTTCAAGGGAATACCCCGTCCTTAATTAAAACTGACCAGATGAGCATGCAGGACGCGCGGGAAAAAGAAGTTGAAATTCTTAAAAAAATGGGCGATGAAATTATTGGCGATTTATCCAAAGATTCTAAGTTTAGCAACTTGACGGGGCAAATTAAAATTGAATTTGTTAAAGAAGGACTAAGAATTGAATTAGTTGAAGCCGCAAAAAATTTATTTTTTGAAATTGGTACTGCTAAGCTAACTAAGGAAGCGGAGCTTCTTTTAAGAAAAATAGGAGACGAATTGGCTAAATTGCCAAATGATATTATTATTGAAGGGCATACGGATGCCCGTCCATATTCTGGGGGAACAAACGGTTATACAAATTTTGAATTAAGCGCTGATAGGGCTAACTCTGCCAGGCGCGCTTTGACTTCCGGCAATCTTCCTGATAGCCAAATTTTTGAGGTAAGAGGATATGCCGATAGAGAGTTGAGAGATCCGAAAGATCCTTTTAATTTTGTAAATCGAAGAATTAGTATTATTATTAAGTATTTGAAAAACCAAGAATGAAAAATATTTTAGTCATAGAAGACGATCCGATAACAATAACTTTGTATAAATATATTCTCAAAAAAGCGGGTTATAATTATTATATACTTGAAGACGGAAATGAAATAATAAACCTTTTGGAAGATGTAAAAATCCATTTGATTATCATGGATATTAGTTTAAGGAACTCCTATCTTAATGGTCAAAAAATGGATGGAATTAAGCTTTCGAGTTATATAAAAGGAAACTCCAGGTATGAAAATATTCCAATTATTATCGTTACTGCATATTCTGCGAAAATTGAAGGCGATGATTTTTTCAAAAGAAGCTTTGCTGACGATGTTTTAACAAAACCCATTGTGGATTTTAATTTATTTATTAGTAAAATAAACACACAAATAAAAAATTGAAAAAGAATACTATCCTAATAGTTGAAGATGAAAAAGACACTCTATTCATTCTCGATAAACTTCTTACAAAAAACGACTTCCAAGTTTATACCTCTACAAATGGACAAGAAGCTCTAAAATTACTCGATGAAGTTTTGCCTCAAGTGATAATTGCTGACTGGACTATGCCGGTCATGAGCGGTCTTGAGCTTTGTAATACGATTAAGAAAAACGAAAAATTTAAATCCATTTATTTTATTATCCTCACTGCCAGAGCTTCCTTAAAAGATAGAGTTACTGGTCTAGATTTAGGAGCTGACGACTTTCTGGTTAAACCTGTTCAAAACCAGGAATTGCTTGCACGGATTCGTTCAGGTATACGTATTTATAATCTCCAAAACGAGCTCATTAAAATTGAGCATAATAAAGCCCTTATCGAAATGGCTTGCACAATCGGACATAAAATTAACAACCCTTTAAGTAGTTTAGTAGTTTCTATCCATAATATTGAAGAAGAAATTAAGAGAATTGAAAAAACTGAGAAAAAATCCTTTGCTGAAGACTTCAATGTAATATCCCAATCAATCGAACGGATAAAAATTTTAGTAAATGACCTTACTCACCTGCAAAATCCGAAAATTATCGATTATACTTCTGATAATAAAATGCTGAAACTCGACTGATTTCGATATCCCCTAAATTATTTTCCCATTTTTTCGATTATAATTTGAGGAATTATGGGTATACTAAATAAAATTGATAATATATCAGCTGGAAGCGGCTATAATAAGGCTTCTAAGACGGCTAATTCCGGCAATTTATTAAATATTAATTTTGCCCGCCGCTTAGATTTGCACGATAAGGTGGATTTTTCACCCTCGCTTAAGTATGTTAACCAAATCAATTGGAAACTGAAGGAATTTAAGCATGTTGTTAATGATAAACTTTTCCTCGATTTTGTAGTCTCAAATTTAGAATTCCAAACTACAATTGACCTGGCAAATTATAGTAAACTGGAGCTACTAAACTATTTGGTAATCAAAGAAATTGACAGCAAGAAACCCAAGAAAAAAATTATTACAGATATTTCTTCATATATCGGTAGAACAGACTATAACCAGGATCCATTATTTATAAAGTTTTTGTCACTTAACTTATTCTTTCAAAGAGTAGAAGATTCAAATCTATCCGGTGATATTACGATAAGAGATAAATTTGTCCTTGATGATTTTGTTAACGACATCATAAACGGAATTATGAAAGAGTTTGACTTATTAAATAATCAAATTTTTATTTTCATTGACAAACTTGCAAATTTGAAATTGAGTGTAGCTGAAAAAAATAAGAATAACCACGGCGATTTATTAGTTATTAAGAAAATTAACGTATCCAAAATTGACTGAATTTAACAACAATAAAGATAATAACGAACCTAAGAGTTTCATCTCTTTTTCGGAATTTGAATCCTTTTACCACATGTCTGATAGCAGCCCACTTGCAATTGTCGATGCTACATTCCGGATTATTTTTTCAAATAGTTCCTTTTTAAAAATCTTTAAATTTTATCACAATCAAAAATTCTTTGAGCTTAACTCCGAGCCGGACTTGCGTAACATGCTGTTAATTTTAACGAACAGCAGCTATAACAATATGCAGTTCGATCTTTTTTACTCCCCCGAACATAACTTAGAATCCAGTGATTTTAACGTTCAAGCCGAAAGAATCTTTATTGAAGAACATGAATATTTTGTCTTGGTCTTCAAATCACTAAAAGAAAAAAACAAGCTTGAAGATAGAATAAACAACCTCCACAATGCCCTGGAATATGGGAATGTGCCAATTATCATTACAAATGAATCCGGAATAATTACTTACTCTACCACCTCCTTTGAAAAAATATTAAAAACTGGAATTGAAATTATCTATAATCAATCCGTCGTTGATGCGCTTGCTTTTTATTTAACCAACGAGGACAAAAAGGAGCTGCAAGATGCGATAAATAAAGTTGAGGTGTGGAATAAAATTATTTCCTCTACCGGTACTGATGGCAATACGCTCTATGAAGAGTTGAAATTAAATCCAATTTTTATTGAAGGTAAGGATACCCTTAATTTTATTTTAACTGCAAACGATATTACTAACTATATCCTAAAAAATCTCTTCATTAGAAAGTCTGAAAGACGCCTTAAATCCATTATTAATAATATTTCCGATTTGCTTTTCATCTTTAAGAACAAAGACGGACAATTTTTATTTGAAAACGCAAATGAAAATTTCTGCAGAATATTTTCAATAAACAAAGTAACCGCTGTTAAAAAAGAGATTGATTCAGTCTTAAATCCAAAATTTTTAAATGAGATAAAGAATTCAATAAAACAATTTAACGGCAACGATAAATCTTTTGTCGAATTTAAGTTTGTTAATTCTCTTAACAGCCAGTATAGTGTAAAAATTTCGATAATCAAGGATGATCTTGAAAAAGAAGATATTTACGTTGTCGGTATGCATGACATTACTGATCAAATGCTTTACCAGGAGAGACTTAAAAAAGCCTACGAGAAAGAAATTAGTCTGAATAAAATGAAAACGGCTTTCTTAGAAAATATGTCCCATGAAATTCGTACACCTTTTAATGCTATTGTAGGATATTCCGAAATAATAGATGATTGCATCAAGAATCAAGAATATGATGCAATATTAGAATTGATAAGTTCCTTCAAAGATGTGTTAAGCCGTGTACTCAATCTGTTTAATAATATTGTCGAAGTCTTTCAAATATACTCAGGAGAAGTTGAGCTTGATCTGGTAACGCTTAATTGCAACCAGGTGCTTAAGTCTGTTTACAATAAGAAATTGTTAGAAGCCGAAAAGAAAAATCTGGTATTTCAATTAGCGCTGGACAGCGAAATTCTGAATGTAAAAACGGACTGGATAAAGTTAGAAAAAATAGTTGACTCGTTGGTTACCAATGCTATAAAATATACCGATACCGGAAAAATTGTTATCAATTCAGGCTCTGAAATCGATAAGGTGAAAATCACAATCTCAGATACCGGAAAGGGAATTGAAGATATAGACATTAAAAGGTTATTTGAGCCCTTTGTTCAATCTGAAGACGCCTACGTTCGTAATTATGAAGGCGCCGGGCTAGGTTTAACAATTGCATACCAGCTTACCAAACTATTGAACGGCGATTTTGAAATTCAAAGTGAAAAGAATATGGGGACCAAAATTATTTTAACTTTTCCCAAAATTGAAGAATTCGTCGCCGCTGATCTTTAAATGGATACCCTCATTTATCTGACTCTGAAAGCACAAATAATTTGATTTGCCTTTACTCTTTGAAAGAAAAAATCATGTGACAATTTGCATTTACATGCAATTGAATATTTTTATTATATTTGAGACAAAACTTATCTATAGAAATTAAGCATTCAAAAAACTATTAAAATTATTATTGAGAATTTATTTAGAAGGGCTCAAAGGGAATGGGAAAAAAAATCTTAGAATATTATATTTCTGATCAAGATAAAAACAATTCAAACCCTAAAAAAAATTCTTCTCAACCCAAGAAGGCAAAGGTCATTATACCCGATAAATCAAATAAGCTTTGTCAAATGATATTAGAAAAAATTGAGTCGTCAAAACCAAAGGTTGTTCCTGACAATTACCAACAAAATATTGAAATTGTTAAATCGTCGATTGCTATTCTTTCGGAATGTTCTAATTTGTTACTCCAACATAAAAAAGAAATGAAAAACCAGCATATTAGAGATTGCCGCACTGCTATTAAAAATATGTATAAAATTCATATGGAAATTAGAGAACAATTAGAATCGGGGAAGAAATAAATCCATACCTTTATCACAGAATTTAGATTTTGAATGACCAATCTTATTGCGGTGCTTTCATCAAGCTAAAAATTGCCGCGGCAAGAAAGATAAGATTTGCTGACCAAGCAGTTAAAAGCGGACTTAGCGCTCCATTCTTTCCGAAGGCTTCACTAATTTGCATAAATACCAAGTAAATAAAGGTAACAAGAATGTTTACGCCCATCTGCACCGCTAAACCGCCTCGCCTTTTGTTTGCAGAGATCGGCAAACCGAATAACACAACTACGAGGCTTGCTAATGGAAATGAAAATCTTGAGTAATACTCAATTAAAGTGCTGGTAGGATCGCTGCCGGATGTTTTTTCAGAATTAATTAAATCACTCAACTGAGCAAGATTCATATCTTCCGGGCGCTGCTGCTTTGTGATTAAATCATGTGGGGAAAAATTTAGGTAACTGACTTTCATTGAAGGAAAATATTGAGCGGTTTGTGATGAGTCGTTAAATACTCTTTGAACAACATTGCGTAGAAGCCATGAACGGCTTGTGGAATCATAAGTCATGCTTGCTGCATCAATCCGTGATACCATTCTTGTTAAATTGTTTTTATCAAACTCTTCTATACTTACACGGTTAGCTTGATTTCTTGAGTTGTCAAAGTAAACAATTGTTACAATTCTTGTTTGAGAATCTTGAAAGAAAAGATTATTCCCGCTATCATTATAACCGGAATTAAGATATTTCATTTCAATCTGCTGTTTTGTTTTGTTTGCCAGGGGAACAACGTAGCCAGCAAAATAAATTGAAAACAGGCTAACGAAAAAAGTCACGATTAAAAACGGGACCATAAATCGGTAAAGACTTACACCGCTTGATTTAATTGCTGTTAACTCGCTAAGGTTCGCTGCTTTACCGACTACGAATAGAGCTGCAAACAGTACCGCTACTGGTGTCATCAGTTTTATAATATCAGGGCTGAAAACAATATAATAATAGGCAATGAACTGCCAGGGCACGTTTTGATCTAAAAAACTGCCTAGGTTTTCAAGCATGTTTAAGACAACAAAAATCAGCGTAAATGAAATTAATCCAAATAAAATTGTCTGAATAAATTGCTTGATTAAATATTTATCTAGTATCTTCATCTAGTTTTCTTCGGATTCTTCCGGGTAACTTCGCCATTGTTTTGGTATAAACCTTTTCAGTGCGGATAAATTAATTGTAACCGTTTCTTGAATCGTTTTTGTGGTTAACAAAAGTCCTACAATTACTAAAAGAATATTCGCAGACCACATTCCCCAGAAGGGAGTAATAATATTTCGATCGGCAAGCTTCTCCCCGCCGATTAAAAATGCCCAATAAACAACAAAGAAAAACAAACTAATGCTTGCCGCAATCCCGAATCCTCCTTTTCTTACCATTACGCCAAGCGGTGCACCTATCAAAATAAAAACTATACATGCAACCGGCAAAGCATATTTCTTATGAACTTCAACTGTGTAAGAATTTATCTCATCCTGAATAGATTGCCAGACTCTGTAATTTGCCGTAATTACATTTTGCGCTGTCCTAATCTGTTGTAATGCATTTAAATAAAGAAGATTTCGCGATACTGATTTAGGAAAATTTGTAGGATTAAGAGCCGAAGCGGTATCGATAAACATATATTTATTTGTTTCGGCAGTTAAATTTTTTAGAGCGTTGTTCCGGATCTGGTTAAGACTGTCAATTATGGTAACCATGGCGCCGGTGCTTAGTTCGCGGTCACCGCGCGGTGCTCCAGGTGCAGATTGTTGAAATGAAAACTGATCGCCATTCATAATTATTCGATGCTTCTGAAATTTTATTTCCCGGTAATAATTGGTCTGCACTGCATCAGATTCGTGGATCTCTCCGTTCCATAAATCCATAATTAATTTTGACTGGTCCTTTGAAAAATAAATTTTTCCTCTTTGGGCAGTAACCACATCTACCCTGGTTGGATTAGTGTAATCATAAATTACTACGTTGTGAAGCTCGTTTGTGCTTTTATCAATTTCTCGCGCAAGAATTGCATAGTTGGCTACATCCTGTGAAAATACTCCCGGCTGAAGCGAGAGCGTAGGTTTCTGCCGTGAGATATCTTCCATTAAGATTTTCGCCTGGTGGTTAGCATCCGGAAGAACATCATTATTAAAAAGAAAAAGTAGATATGCTACTACAATGCTTGCTATAAAAGGAGCAGCCATCATTTTTTTAAGACTTACACCTGAGGACTTTAATATTGTTATTTCATTATTTTGGGACATACTGCCGAAAGCCATGAGTGTAGATACTAGAGTTGCCATTGGTACAACAAGCACTACCATCCACGCAAGATTAAAGGTTATCAATTTTATTATTACCCAAACTCCCAAACCTTTTCCGATAAGCCGGTCAGCAAACTTCATCATGAATTGAAGCAGGAAAATGAAAATCAAAGTAATGTTTGAAAAAACAAACGGTACTATGTGGTTCTTTAATATGTATCTCGATAAAATCATGCAGTCAATATATAAAAGCGGTAAAAGTTTAACAAGAAGACTTCCTTTTTATAAACAAAATAAATTATTGACCTCATTGCAAATTCTTTATTAGAAATAATTTTTATATGTTTGATCACTAAAACTATCGGGAATTAGTAACCAATAAGTTAAAAGAAAACTTTACAAAGTTAATCTTTTAAAATCAAAATTGATTTTTACAAAAAATCACATAATCATTTAAAAAACAAAGGAGCTTAATTGTGCAGGAAGTAATTAATTATATCGAAAACAACCAGCAAAGTTATATCGAAGAGCTTAAAGAATTTTTAAAGATTCCAAGTATTAGCACCTCGATAGAAAATAAAAGCGAAGTAAACCGCTGCGCAGACTTTGTAGCATCAAAATTGAAAGATGCCGGCATGAGTCACGTAGAAATTTTTAAGACTGAAGGACATCCTCTTGTATACGGCGAGTGGCTTGGTGCACCTGGGAAACCTACTGTTTTAATTTACGGGCATTATGATGTTCAACCCGCTGACCCTATTGAACTCTGGGATAGCCCGCCTTTTGAACCTGTAATTAAAGACGGGAAAATTTTTGCAAGAGGCGCCACAGACGACAAAGGACAAGTGTTCATGCACATAAAAAGTGTTGAAGCATTTTTCAAAGTTGAAGGAAGTCTTCCGCTGAATGTGAAATTTATAATCGAAGGTGAAGAAGAAATCGGAAGCGAAAATTTGGAGCCGTTTATAATTCAACATCTTGAATTGCTTAAATGCGATGCTGTTTTAATTTCGGATACTGCTCTTTATGAAGAAGGAATTCCGACATTAACTTATGGACTTCGCGGTCTTTCTTATATGGAAGTTGAAGTCACAGGTCCACAAAGAGATCTTCATTCGGGTACTTTCGGCGGTGCTGTAGGAAATCCCATAAATGTTTTAGCAGAAATGATTGCAAAGCTGCACGATAAAAACGGAAGAATAACAATCCCTCATTTCTACGACGATGTTTTAACTCTTACAAAAAAAGAAAAGGATAATTTCAAGCGCCTTAAGTTTTCTGAGAAGAAATTTGCTAAAGAACTCGGTGTTGCAGAACTGACAGGCGAAAAAGGTTTTTCTTCTCTTGAAAGAACTTGGGTTCGTCCAACTTTAGATTGCAACGGAATTACCGGAGGATTTACCGGACAGGGGGCTAAAACAGTTATTGCATCCAAAGCCTTGGCAAAAATAAGTATGCGTTTAGTGCCCAACCAGGACCCCGTTAAAGTTGCTAAAGAATTTGAAAAGTATATAAAGAAAATTGCTCCTAAAACTGTAAAAGTAACAGTAAAAAATCTTCATGGAGCCTATCCTGTTTTAATTCCTCTTACCGATCATTCCACAATTGCTGCTACAAAAGCTATGGAAAAAGCCTTTGGTAAAAAAATGGTCTTTATAAGAGAAGGAGGCTCGGTTCCGATTGTTACTACCTTCGTAAAGAAATTGAAAGCCCCAACAGTTTTAATGGGGCTTGGCTTAAATTCGGAAAACCTTCACTCTCCAAATGAACATTTTAACCTAAATCATTTCCGGCTTGGTATTATTAGTTCGGCTTATTTCCTGAAGGAATATTCATTATGAGCCTGTGTTCTATTCTTAGATTGATAACGGAAATTCAAGTTAAGGTTTTTTAGAGGGCAAACTCACAAAGGAATTTCTTTGTTTTTCATATTTTTTGATGGTAATCGCCGACTTTATTTAGATTTTATCAACGGCATAATTGTTGGTAAGTATGACTAAGATTTTATTTCCACAAAAGCATCAATTGAAAAAACAATAGAATCGGAATATGAAAAAGGTATATCCTTTGGTGTTTCTAACATTATTTTCTTTCCTATTTTTCTCCTGCGGGAAAAAAGGTCAAGAGAATGTTCAGCGCAGCCAAAGCGGAGATGTTGCTACTTCGCCGAATACAGATGCGGATATACAAATGTATAATCTACGAGTAAAACAGCAACAAGCCGGCACTCAATCCGCCTACGATACACTTTCGGTCGTTGAATATGTCCTAAAAAATTATCCCAAAGGCTCGTACTTAGTTAATTTTGATAAGACTTTTACCTATAACATTCCTAAGCCTGCAGTAATTTATTTAAATAATCAAAATGGAACTTACGTTTTTGCAGTAGTTGCAAAATCAAAACCGGGCGAAAGGTTAATAGAGTCAAAAAATGTTGTCGGCTATGATCAAAGCTTTGTAAACTTAGATAGTACTCACCTTGGAACTGCGTTCTTCTACCTGGTTTTGTTGAAAGCTGAAAACGGAAGCTTTACAAATATTTGGGAATCGCCTATTCCGGGACACGGCGGATTTAATTATATGGATATGCAAAAATGGGCTTATAACGGTACGCCTTACGTCCGTGTTGACTTCCATTATGCAAGAGGCATCGGACATATCGACTATAATTATTTCCTCGTCAACGGACTTATCAACCCCCCTCATCTACTTATGACTTATGAGTGGATTGATGCCAAACGAACCATCGCAAATGTAAACGATGATAAATATCCCGATTACTACGAATATCTTTATTATAATCTTCCGAATAGAATTTATGCTGCAGATTCAATTCCGTTTGTTTGGGATGTAAAAGACAGTCTTTACGTGAACACCAGAAATCACCGTCAAACGCAACCATACTAACATCTACTTAATTTCAATTTTGTTTTATTGATTTCGTTATTTCAATTTTCTATCTTTGTTATAAGCAAGTTTTAACGCTGAGATCACAATAAAACTAGTCTTTCTAAAGTATTCTAAAAAAGGGAAATCAAATCAAAATAACCTTCTGTGGACATTATGAATGCACTGTGAATGCACTCTGAATACACTCATCTTCCTATACTCTTCCTATTAACTTGTATCTTTTCCATAGCCAAACCATAAGATTGCCCTTCATAGAAAGAGCATAACACCTTAAAATCAAATTATTCATTACTACCATTAAGAATGTGATATGAATACAGAGATTTCTTAACGATATTCTTACTTAGGCATAAGTAAAATTTACTGCTAATGCTTAAGTAATTATTGCTGCGTGGGATTAATTTTATTAACTTGCAATAGTTTTAATCATACCGTAAATACTATTTAGATAAGGATATTTGATGATAGATGTTGAAATAAAACATAATTCATTGTTAGATTTTTTTGAATCTGCCGGTTATACGCCTGAAATTGTCAACGGCAAAAAGAAGTTCAAAGTATTTTCATCAGTTCAAAATGAACTAAATTCACTATGCATGGGCGTTGGGCTCAGAGACATTTCTCAAAGCGGTATAATCGAACTCAGAGGAAAAGATGTTCTTGATTTCTTGCATAGGATAACAACAAATTCACTCAAAGATTTGCAGAAAGAAAAATTAGCCGGTACAATATTTACTTCCGAGAAGGGAAGAATTATTGATACTGCAACAATCTTTAATTTTGAAGACCATCAACTTTTAATTTACAGCGAAGCTAACCGGGAAAAAGTCCTAAGTTGGATTAATAAATATGTTATTACAGACGATGTTCATATAAACAGTTCTTCAGAAAGTTATATTCTTCTTGAAATGACCGGTCAACAGTCTGATTCGTTTTTGACCTTAGTTTGCGGAAATTCAATCAACGAAATTATGCGAACCAGTTTAGGGTTGTACGCACAGAAGGATTAATCTTTATTGTTGCAAAGCTAAATGAACTAAATGGAAATAAGAAATATTGGATTTTAGCCGATATAAGTAACGGTATCCAGTTAACAAAATATATGATAGATCATACAGGCCCATTTGATTTTAATCTTATTGGCGAAGATGCTTATAATATTTACCGCATTACCAAAGGAATTCCAGCAGCTCCAAACGAACTAAATGATCAGTTTAATCCTCACGAAGCTGGATTGCTAAATTTAGTGAGCTTTACCAAAGGTTGTTACATCGGTCAAGAAGTAGTTGCCCGGTTAGAAACTTATGACAAAGTACAAAAATATTTGAAACGACTTACATTCCATCAACCGGTAGACGAAAACGGAAAATTTCTTCTTGTGGATCAAGAAGGAAATGATGCAGGAATTGTCACTTCGGTTGCATATTCGCCAAAATTCAATAAGTATTATGGATTAGGATATGTAAGAAAAGCATATTGCCAGGATGGAAAAACTCTCTTTGCCACAAATCAATCTGATGAAAAAGTACCTGTTACAATTGGAAATATTTCTGAAACAAAATGAAAATCTATACAAAAACCGGAGATGAAGGTTTTACCGGATTATTCGGGGGTGAAAGGGTTTCAAAAGATTCTTCTAGAATTGAAACTTATGGAACAATTGACGAACTAAACTCATTCATCGGACTTGCAGTAACTGAAATTAAAAATGAAGAGATAAAAAAACTACTTATAAAACTTCAAAACCAGCTTTTCATCGTGGGCTCAGATTTAGCCACACCTATAGAAGAAAAGAATAAAAAATATAACATTACTCGAGTAACAAAAGAGTTTTATCTTGACCTCGAAAAGGAGATAGATTATTTTGATTCAAAACTTGATCCTTTGAAGAACTTTATTTTACCCGGAGGTACAAAAGGGGCTGCGCTTTTACACGTTTGTAGATCAATTTGCAGAAGAGCAGAACGTCAAATTGTGGCTCTTAAAAGGGAAGTGAATATAGGCGATAATATCCTTATATTTGTAAATAGAATTTCAGATTTGTTCTTTGTCCTGGCTCGATATGAAAATCACTCTTCAAATGTCGGTGATACTAAATGGGAAGCTAAATAGACATTAAAATAGTTCTTTGAATTGATGGTGTATAATGTGAACTTTGTCTAACTAAAATTTCGGGGGTGAATTTGGTTTCGACGGGGTTGAAGACGCATTGAACTGCACGCCGTGTTCCCCGAGATACACGTTAAACAATTGGGAACAAAACAATAACTGGCGAATCTAATTACGCCCTAGCCGCTTAATAAAATAAGCGACCGTTAGATCGGA